>JBQTGV010000019.1:0-48974 GCA_052390515.1 Candidatus Eiseniibacteriota bacterium
AACGGCGGCGCGCCTCAGGGTGGCGCACCGCCGCTGACCGCGTTCGTGTTCTTCGCCAGCCCTAGTTGGTCGGCGTGTTCGAGGCGACCGTCACCTCGGCATGCTCCAGCATGTGGCTGCCGACCCAGCGCGCCAGGACGTCGGCGGGCATGGGCGCGAGCGTGAGGTTGAGTTCGCGCTCGGAATCTCCGCGCCGCATCGTCCACTTGACCGCGGATCCGGGCTTCAGGGAGGCCTTCGCCTCCTGCAGCTTCTCCTGGTTCGCGTCGCTCAGCTCGATGCCGTTGATGGCCAGCAGGACGTCGCCGGTCTGGATGCCCGCGGCTTCCGCCGGGCTCTCGGTCACGACCTTCGTGACTTTCATGCCGACGTTGTCGGCGGCGTTGTCGAGCTCGACTCCGACCCAGCCGGAGTTCTGCATCTTCGACGCCATGTAGTCGAGGCACTCCTGCGTGCTGTACGTGCACTTCTCGCCATCGCCGCCGGCGGCTGCCGTGGCCACGAGGGCGAGGGCCGCGCCGAGCGCCGTGCTTCGCAGCTTCATCGCTTCCCCCTCTTCGGCCGCCGCGTCATTGCGTCGACCCGTGAGCTATCCTAGTCTCTGGATCGGCATCCGCGCGCCCTGCCCGTCGTAAACAAGTGTCTCGTGCGTCAACGGCGGGTTTACAATCGAACCCGATGCGAGCCCTGCCTTTCCCCCGCCGCCGGCGCACGCTCGTCCTCGGCCTCGTCGCCGTGCTCGTGCCGCTCACCGCGCTGCTCGGTTTCCAGTACGTGTGGCTGAGCCGGCTGGCGAAGACGACGGCCATCGCCCACCACGCGTCCCTGAACCGCTTCGTCGAGGCGGTCGGCGAACAGGTTCGCTACTTCTACCGATCCACGGCGGAGCGGACGCTGAACTTCCCGGTCTCTGTGCTCGTGGGGGATGATCTCCCCGGCGAGGGGGCGCGGTACTGGGCTTCGCGGCGGGCGGAGGGAGTGCGCCGCCTCTTCCTGGTGGACTTCTCCCGCGAGACGTACGGCAGCTTCTACGTCTACGAGCCGGACGCGCCCGAGCTGCTCACCGCCATGGCTTCGGAGGAGAGCCTGGCGATGATCGCGGCGGCGAACGCCTGGCAGGTGCTCTCGTACTGGGGCGGGCGGGCCGAGGCGGTGGAGCCGGTCGTCGACGAGCGTGATCCGAACCACCGCATGGTGCTCCGCCCGATCACCGATGCCGAGGCCCACGTGATGGGCGTCGCCGGGATGATCCTCGACGAGCGCTGGTTCCGCGAGACGCTGCTCCCGCGCGTGATCGAAGAGCAGCTCCGGCACTTCTTCTCGGCAGAGGCACGGGGCAGCTTCTCGGTGCGGGTCCGCGACGGGGACGGGGCCGTCGTCGTCTCGGTGGGAACGGTCACGCGGGAGAAGGCCGCGGGGGAGCTGGTCGGCGGCGCGCGGGAGGGCGGCGATGAAAGCAATGGCGATGCGGCAAACGGCGATGGGGACGATGGTGCCGACGACACGGCCACGGAGGCTCTCCCGTTCGTGTTCGCCGACTGGACCATCGGGCTGACCGCGCACGGACGGACTCCCGAAGAGCTCGCGCGGCAGAGCTTCTGGGTGCACATGACGCTCGCAGGACTGCTCGTGCTGGCGGTGGCGGCGGGGCTCGTGGCTGCGCTCTTCGCCGCGAACCGCGCCGTGCGGCTCTCCGAGATGAAGTCGGACTTCGTGTCCAACGTGTCGCACGAGCTGCGCACGCCGCTCTCGTCCATCCGCGTCTTCGGCGAGTTCCTGAAGGCCGGCCGGGCGGACGACCCGGAGACGGCGCGCAGGTACGGCCGGCACATCGAGGCGGAGAGCCGGCGGCTCTCCCGGCTCATCGACAACATCCTGGAGTTCTCGCGGATCGAGTCGGGGAGCCGGGAGTACCGCTTCGCCCCGGCGAGCCTCGAGGAGATCGTGGAGGCGGCGGTCGAGGCGTTCCGCGTGAGGTCCCGGGAGGCGGGCTTCACCATCGAGTACGACGCGCCGGAGGAGGCGATGCCGGCGGTGCGCATGGACGCCGACGCGATCGGACAGGTGATGTACAACCTGCTGGACAACGCGGTGAAGTACTCGGGGGAGTCGCGGTGGATCTGTGTGAGGGTGGCCGCCGAGAACGGTGCGGTCACGTGCTCGGTGCGCGACAAGGGGATCGGCATCCCGCGTACCGAGCAGAGCAAGGTGTTCGAGCGCTTCCACCGCGCGGGGACGAGCCTCGTGCACGACGTGAAGGGCAGCGGGCTCGGGCTCTCCATCGTGGAGCACGTGGTGCGCGCGCACGGCGGGAGCGTGAGCCTCGAGAGCGAGCCGGGGGTGGGGACGGTCGTAAGGGTGACGCTGCCGGGGAACGGCGGAAGAGGACCTGAGGCGGAATGAAGGCGAAGGCGGCATGAGGGTGGAGGCGGCATGAGGGTGGAGGCGGCATGAAGGCGAAGGTGCTGATCGTCGAGGACGACGACTCGATGGCCGTCGCGCTGAAGGACGGCTTCACGTACGAGGGATACGAGGTGCGCGTCGAGCGCGACGGGGAGGAGGGGCTGCGCGCGGCGAGGGAGATGCACCCGGATCTGCTCGTGCTCGACGTCATGCTGCCGAAGCTGAGCGGACATGATCTCTGCAAGGAGCTGCGCCGCGGCGGGAGCGCCATTCCCATCCTCATGCTGACGGCGCGCGGGCAGGAGATCGACAAGGTGCTGGGCTTGAAGCTCGGCGCGGACGACTACGTGACGAAGCCTTTCAGCTTCCTGGAGCTGATGGCGCGGGCCGAGGCGCTCTTGCGGCGGGCGGCGGGGCACACCTCGGGACCGGAGGAGGTGCGCTTCGGCGCGGTGATCGTGCATCTCTCGCGGGGGGTGGCGCTCCGGGACGGGGAGGAGCTGGGTCTGTCGGGGCGTGAGTTCGCTCTTCTGAAGTACTTCGTCGATCACAAGGGCAAGGTGGTCAGTCGCGACGAGCTGCTGGACGCGGTGTGGGGCTACGAGACCGCGCCGATCACGCGCACCGTGGACATGCACGTGGCCAAGCTGCGCAAGAAGGTGGAGGAGAACCCGGCGGAGCCGCGGCACATCGTGACGGTGCACGGCATCGGGTACAAGTTCGTGGGGTGAGGGGGCGCGAGGGTGGCCGCGACCGGCCATCCGTGTCCGGGTTCGACCCCGCGCAGCATCCCGATCGCGACTGCGGTGATGTAGACTGCCCGCGAACACCGGGCACGACGTCGGTCAGGCCGTGACCGTGCGCGCCGTCGGATGTATGCGCGTGGCTCAGGGACAGGGGGACCGGGCCTCCGTAGTGATCTCCCGCATGATGATGCGGGTGATGATGCGTGGTGAGGTGCAGCGCCGCGGCGATCGGCTCCGTTGCCGAAGCGAACCAGGCCAGCGCCGCGACCGCGGCCACTCCGCGGATGCTCCGGGTTCAGCTGCCGAGCCCCGGCACGCTGGAGCGGAAGGCGAAGAACACGGCGCCCAGGATGCAGAGCGAAGCCCACAGGAAGTCCAGGTTGATCGGCGCCTTCATGAACAGGATCGAGAACGGGATGAACACGAGAATGGAGATGCACTCTTGCAGGATCTTGAGCTGTGGGAGCGTCAGCGCGGTGTAGCCGATCCGGTTCGCGGGAACTTGCAGCTGGTATTCGAAGAAGGCCACTCCCCAGGCGAACAGCGCGACGAGCGACCATGGCTTGTGGGTCAGATCGCGGAGATGGCCGTACCAGGCGTAGGTCATGAACAGGTTCGAGGCGACGAGCAGCAGGGCGGCTTGGAAGGCTGCGGGCATGGCGGCTCCGGGCTGGGGGGACGAGGGGGCAATATCACGAGATGTCGGGTGAAGGCTCCAGGCGGAGGCCGCGGGTCCCTCAGCCCCGCTCCCCTGGACTCCGACCCTTCGTTCAGGATAGCCACGTAGCGCTCGTACGCGAAGACTCGATTCCGCCGCCGGCCGGTCAGCTCCCGTGCAATCCCCAGCTCGATCAGCAGGTCCATGCTTGCCGAGGCCGACGGCCGTTGAGCAAGTCTGAATAGTCGAGAGCGTTATTGAGCGCTCGTGGTCGAAGTCTGAATAGCGAGCCAGAAGGGGCGCAAGGGGCGATTTCCGTGCCTCTGCTCTCGCGGTCAAACCGGCGGTTCCCTACCGCGCCACCTTCGCCACCGTCTCGAGCGTCCGCGTCGTCACCTCCTCGCCCAGAGTCCTCTCGATGAGCTTCATGAACACCGGCCCGCGCGGCGTCGGCAGGTAGACGCTGAACGCCTCGCGGCCGGCGACGCGGAGGATGCGCGCGCCGTCCTCCTCGACCGGCAGCTTCAACCCGCGTTTCGGCTTGCCGCGGAGGAACGTCACGATGCGCTTCGAGCCCGGCTTCAGCCGGAAGGACTTGTAGGGATCGGAGGCGATGATGGCGCGAAGCGCGTCGACCGGCCGCACGATCGTGAAGAACGTGCGCCCGAGGTGCTGCTGCATCGCGGCCTCACACTTGCGCTCGAGAGCCGCCTCCGACGCCGCGGGTGCGCTGAACACGACGTTGCCGCTGCCGAGCACCGTCTTGACGTCCTCGAAGCCAGCCAGCTCGAACGCGCGCCGGAGGTCCGCCATCTTCGCGTTGGTGGGCATCACGCCGCGGAGAAAGGCCGCGTATCGCTTCATGGGCGGAGGATAGCACTCGCACCGGCCGGCGGGCCCGCTCTCGCACGGCGTGGTAGGATCCGCGTCCGAGCCGAACCCCTGACCGGAGGTGTGACGCCGTGGCCGGCCTTCGGATCGCCCCTGGTCTCGCCTTCGCCGCCGCCGCCGCACTCGCGACCATCGCCGCCGTCCTCTTCGCCCCCGCGCCGGCATTCGCCGCCACCGCGCGCGGCGTCGTCTTCCACGACCGGGACGGCGATGGCCTTCGCGGATCCGCCGAGCCCGGCCTCCCGGACATCGGTGTGTCCAACGGCCGCGAGATCGTGCGCACCGACGCAGCCGGCCGGTACCGGATCGAAGTGGACGACGACGCCATCGTCTTCGTCCTCAAGCCGCGCGGCTGGCGGACGCTGGTCGACGAGACGCAGATCCCTCGCTTCTACTACGTGCACAAGCCGGCCGGCTCGCCCACGCTCGAGTATCCGGGCGTGGAGGCCACCGGTCCGCTCCCGACGTCCATCGACTTCGCCTTGATGCCGCAGGACGAGCCGGAGCGCTTCGAGATCATCCTCTTCGGGGACACGCAGCCGCGGGATCAGAAGGAGATCGACTACCTCGCGCACGACATCGTGGAGCCGCTGATCGGCGCGGACGCGGCGTTCGGCGTGACGCTCGGGGACATCCTGTTCGACGACCTCTCGCTCTTCGGATCCCTCAATCGCACCGTCGCGCTGATCGGCATTCCCTGGTACAACGTGCTCGGCAACCACGACATGAACTTCGACGCGCCGACCGACGCGCTCTCCGACGAGACGTTCGAGGCGGTGTACGGCCCCTCGTACTACTCGTTCGACCACGGCCCGGTGCATTTCATCGTCCTCGACGACGTCCATTGGAAGGGGAAGGTGGAGGATCCCGAGGAGTACGCCGGCGGCAACTACACGGGCGGCCTCGGCGAAGATCAGCTCGCGTTCGTCGCGCGGGACCTGGCGCTGATCCCGGCGAACCAGCTCGTGGTGCTGTTCATGCACATCCCGCTCGTCGCGGAGTGGGTCGAGCCGGAGCGCGAGCGTCTCTACCGCATGCTCGAGAAGCGGCCGTTCGTGATGTCCGTCTCGGCGCACTACCACTATCAGGAGCACCTCTGGCTCACGACGGAGGACGGCTGGCAGGGAGCGGACCCGCACCACCATGTGATCGCGGTCACGACGTGCGGGAGCTGGTGGCAGGGTTTGCCGGATGAGACCGGGATTCCGGTGGCGACGATGCGGGATGGCGCGCCGAACGGCTGGCTGACCGTGACGTTCGACGGGCACGACTACGCCATGGACTTCCACGCCGCGCGAGGCGTGCCGGACCAGATGCACGTGTGGGCACCGGAAGTCGTGCCGCGGCGGCAGACGCACCTCACCGAGTTCCTCGTGAACGTGTACAACGGGTCGGAGCGGACGCGCGTGGAGTTCCGACTGGACGGCGCCGGAGAGTGGGAGGCGATGGAGCAGACGGCGCGGCCCGATCCGTTCTACGAGGCGGCTAAGAAGCGCGAGGCGGACGACCTGCCGCGTCTGTCGAAGCTGCCGGAAGTCGTGCCTTCGCCGCATCTCTGGCGGGGGATGTTGCCGCGCGGGCTCGAACTCGGGACGCACCTCATCGAGGTTCGCGCCACCGATCCGTGGGGGCGGACGTTCGAGTCGTCACGCGCGTTCCGGGTCGACGAGTAGAAGACTCGCGCGGCGCCGGAGGCGGACCGCGTAGGCTCCGGCACGGGCTCCAGGAGCTGCACGACCGGAGACTCGTGCTGCCGCAGCGTCAGGAGCACCGGCCCGACCCGACCCTGCTGGAGATCCGCTTCGAGGCATTCCGCAAGACGGGGTGAGGAGCCCCCAAGCCGGGCCCATCCTCGCCGCACGAACCGCCGGGTATCTTCGTATCGCCATGACCACCGCCGCGCCCGCCCGGACCATCACCTTCCCCACCCCCGAGGCCGTCCCCAACGGCGTCCGCGTCGACACCGCCGCCTTCGACCTCCGCACCCTCATCGACGGCGAGGTCCGCACATGGCCCGGCCGGTCGGCCGCCGTCACCTCGCCCGTCTGTCTCCGCCGCCCCGACGGCCGCCTCGAGCGCGCGGTCGTCGGCCGCACGCCGCTCCTCGACAAGGGCGAAGCGCTGCGTGCCCTCGCCGCCGCCCGCCGCGCCTGGGACCACGGCCGCGGCAAATGGCCGACCATGCGCGTCGTCGACCGCATCGCCGCCATGGAGCGCCTCGCCGACCGCATGGTCCGCGCCCGCGAGGACGTCGTGCGGCTCCTCATGTGGGAGATCGGCAAGACACGCCGCGACTCGGAAGCCGAGTTCGACCGCACCGTCCTCTACATCTGGGACACCGTCGACGAGCTCAAAAGCCTGGACCGCGCGTCGGCGCGCTTCGCCGTCGAAGAGGGGACCATCGGCCAGATCCGCCGCTCCCCGCTCGGCGTCGTCCTCTGCATGGGCCCCTTCAACTACCCGCTGAACGAGACGTACACGACGCTCGTGCCCGCGCTGATCATGGGCAACACCGTCGTCGCCAAGCTGCCCAAGCACGGCGCGCTGTTGCACGCGCCGCTGCTCGACATCTTCGCCGAGGTTTTCCCCCCGGGCGTCGTCAACGTCATCCAGGGCGAAGGTCCCGAGGTCGTCGGGCCGATCATGGAGTCCGGCGACGTCGACGTGCTCGGCTTCATCGGCACGAGCCGCGTCGTCAACATCCTCAAGAGGCAGCACCCCCACCCGAACCGGCTGCGCTGCATCACCGGCCTCGAGGCGAAGAACCCCGCCGTCGTCCTGCCCGACGCGGACCTCGACGTGGCCGTCCGCGAGTGTGTCTCCGGCGCGCTCTCCTTCAACGGACAACGCTGCACCGCCATCAAGCTGATCTTCGTGCACGAGAAGGTGGCCGACCGTTTCGTGCCGGCGCTGGCCGCCGCCGTCGACGCGCTTCGCTCGGGGATGCCGTGGGAGGACGGCGTCACGCTCACGCCGCTGCCGGAGGAGGGGAAGCCGGCCGCGCTGCTTCGCCTCGTGGACGACGCCGTTTCCCGTGGCGCGCGCGTCGTCAACCTCGGCGGCCGGATCGAGAGCGAAGGCACCTGGCTGCACCCCGTCGTCCTCTTCCCCGTCCGGCCTCCCATGGAGATCGCAGCGGTGGAGCAGTTCGGTCCCGTCGTCCCCATCTGCGTCTACGAAGACGACGCCGAGATCGACGCCTTCATGCGCGAGAGCCCCTACGGCCAGCAGATCAGCCTGTTCGGCCGGGACCCGGTGCGGATGGGCCGGCTCATCGACGCCATGGTCAACCAAGTCTCGCGCATCAACCTGAACACGCAGTGCCGGCGCGGTCCGGACACCTTCCCGTTCACGGGGCGAAAGGATTCGGCCGAGGGGACGCTCTCCGTGCGCGACGCGCTTCGCGCCTTCTCCATCCGCGCGCTCGTCGCCACGTCGGCCACGGAGGAGAACCGCGAGCTGGTCACCGACATCGTCACCGGGCGTCGCTCACGGTTCCTGTCGACCGACTTCCTGTTCTGAGCGGCGGCCGGTTATCATCGAAGCATGGTCGCTCGTGGCGCAGCGCCGGCACTCTCGACGTTCGTCCTCGCCTTCGGGCTGGCGCTGACCCTCCAGGGTTGCGGCGAGGGCGGCTTCGGGCCGGCCCGCTACCCGGCGCCGGACCCGGCCGCCGTCGACACGCAGGGGCTGCTTCCCCTGCCGGACGCGCCCGGGAATCCGCTGACCGTGCAGGGGATCGAGCTGGGCCGGCGGCTGTTCCACGACCCCATCCTGTCCGCGGATTCCACGCAGTCCTGCGCGACCTGCCACGTGCAGGCCTTCGCCTTCACGGACAACGGCACCCGCTTCAGCACCGGCATCGACGGAAGCGTCGGCACGCGCAACGCACCGCCGCTCGTGAATCTGGCGTGGCATCCCGACTTCTTCTGGGAGGGACGCGCGCCGACGCTGGAGGACCAGGCGCGCGCGCCGGTGCCGAATCCGATCGAGATGAAGCTCCCGTGGGAGGAGGCGTTGGCGAGGCTCCGCGCGCACCGCGAGTATCCGGAGCTCTTCGGCCGGGCTTTCCGCACCGAGGAGGTCAGCCAGGACCGAGTGGTCAAGGCCATCGCGCAGTTCGAGCGGACGCTGGTCTCCAACCGTTCGACCTGGGACCGCCATCAGCGCGACGAGATCGCGCTGACGCCGGCACAGGAACGCGGCGAGAGAGTATTCTTCTCCGAGCGCGGCGACTGCTTCCGATGTCACGGCTCCGCGTTCTTCACGGATCACGACTACCACGACAACGGCCTCGACGCGGCACCGACCGACCCCGGTCGCTTCGACGTCACCGGACTCGAGACCGACCGCGGGAAGTTCCGCTCGCCCACGCTCCGCAACGTGGAGCTGACCGCGCCGTACATGCACGACGGGCGCTTCGCGACGCTGGAAGAAGTCGTGGCGCACTACTCGTCGGGAGTCCAGGACTCGCCGAACCTGGATCCGCTGCTCCGCGTGCGGCTTCCGGGTGGGCTCGGAATGACGCCGGCCGAGCAGGCCGACCTCGTCGAGTTCCTGAAGGCGCTGACGGATCCCGAGTTCGTGACCGATCCGGCGTTCGGGCCGGGCAGCTAGGGTTCCGTCTCGACAGAAACGTTCAGATGGCCGAGCGTCGTAGCCGACGTGTCCGGAGCCAAGGAGGGCGAAGGCCGGCGGCCACGAAGCGAGCGAGGCACGGATGCCGAGCGAGCGTTAGCGAGGGCATCTGAACGTTTCTTTCGAGACGGAACCCTAGCCGGCGAGGCGTCGTCCGGTCTCGGCCACGGCGCGGAACGAAGCGTCGATGTCCTTCGCCTTCGTCCGCTGCGAGCAGATGGACATGCGCAGAGTGACGCGCCCGTGGATGCGCGTCGTCATGATCAGCGCCGTGCCCGACCGCTGCACGGCGTCGGCGATTCCCTGGTTCAGCTCGTCGAGCTTCGCGGCGGTGTCCGCGTCGTCGCGGCGGGCGGCCAGAGCGCGCGGCACGAACCGGAAGCTGTAGAGATAGAGGACGGGCTCGTGCAGCACCTCGAAGTCGGGGTCGGCGCGGACCAGGTCGTGGAGCCGCCTCGTCAGCGCGCAGCTCCGCGCGAAGGCCTCTCTCAGGCCGCGCGCGCCGAAGGCGCGGAGAGTCATCCACAGCTTCAAGGCGCGGAACCCCCGCGACATTTCGGGACCGTACTCCAGAAAGTCGACGCCTGCGCTCTCGTCGCGATCGTCCATCCCGCGGAGGTACGGCGCCGTGATCGAGAACGCGCGGCGAAGTCGCTCGGCCTCGCGGACGAGGACGACGCCGGAGTCGTAGGGTACGCCGAGCCACTTGTGCGGATCGAAGGAGAGCGAGTCGGCGCGTTCGATGCCGGCGAAGAGCGCCTTCGTCTGCGGCGCCCCGGCGGCGAGGAGCCCGCAGGCTCCGTCGCCGTGGAGCCAGACGCCGTGCTTCCTGCACACGTCGGCGATGGCGCCGAGCGGATCGACCGCGCCGACGTTGACCGAGCCGAGCTGCGCGACGACGCAGAACGGGAGATCTCCCTTCGCACGATCCTCGGCGAGCATGCGGTCCAGCGCGCCGACGTCCATCGTGAAGTCGGAGCGACTGGGCACGCGGCACACGGTCTTGCGCCCGAG
Organism: Candidatus Eiseniibacteriota bacterium; assembly: GCA_052390515.1. Classification (GTDB taxonomy): domain Bacteria; phylum ARS69; class ARS69; order ARS69; family ARS69; genus JBQTGV01. The sequence continues at coordinate 10,351 of JBQTGV010000019.1, forward strand.
GTTCATCAAGTCGGCTACGCGCGTCACCGAGACGTGTCCCTCGTGGTCGGTCATGTAGACGAGGAAGCGGCCGGACCTGGCCGGATCCTGGAGTCCCTGCGGAGTCGAGTCGTACGGTGCCGCGTGGCGAAGCGCCGTCGTCAATGCCGTGAGGTTCGCCATAGTGCCGCCGGTGACGACGATGCCGCCCGCGTCCCGCGGGTAGCCGATGAACCCGGCGATCCAGCGCAAGCATTGCCGCTCGATCTCGGTCGCGGCAGGGCCGAGCTTCCACGCGCCCGCGTTCGTGTTGACGGACGCGGCGAGCGCGTCCGCCAGGATTCCGACCATGGAACCCGAGCCGTTGACGTAGGCGAAGTGCCGCGGGGAGCCGACGGCGGTGAGCAACGGCTCGACGCGGACCTTCCAGTCGGCGAGCAGCGCGTCGGCCGATTCGCCTTCCTCGGGCAGGTCGTCGGTGAAGCGGGCGGCGACCTGCGCGGGCGTCACGTCGGGAAGAACGGCTCGGTCGTCCAGGCCGGCGTGGTAGGCGGCGATCGCATCGATGACCTCGTGTCCGACGCGGCGGAGGTCGTCGGTGGCGAGGTCGCCGGGGCTCGGGCTCACACGCGGTCCGGTTCGCGATCCACGCCGGTGGCGACACCCGGCAGGGATCCGCGCAGACTGGCCGACGCCGGGGCGTACTCCCTCGCCCCGTGGTTCACCGGACCGGACCGGATGACGTTGGCGCGCAGCGGGTAGCCGATGATCTCCTCTGCGCGCCTGCCGTTCTCGATCATCTTCGCCGCATCGATCCCCGTGTCGATGCCCATCTCCTCCAGAAGGCACACGAGGTCCTCGCTGCAGGTGTTGCCGGTGAAGCCGTGCTGGTACTTGTTGGCGCCGGTGGCGGGCTGGCCGCCGATCGCGCCGAGGGAGGTGTCCACGTAGTGCAGCCCCAGCTCCAGCGCCGTCACCGAGTTCACGATGCCGTTGCCGCGCGTGTCGTGGAAGTGCGCGATGAACTCGGCATCGGGGAAGAGGTCCAGCAGCTCGCCGACGCGCTCCCTCACCGAGAGCGGATTCGCCGCGCCCGTCGTGTCGCCGAGCATGATGGTCTGCGCGCCCTCGTCCAGGTAGAAGCGAGTCAGGTCGACCACGTTGTCCATGGGGACGTCGCCAGAGATGGGGCAGCCGTACACCGTGCCGGGACAGCCGATGATCCGCACGCCGAGATCGTGCGCCTGCCTCATGATGCCGGCGTGCTCGCGCTTCGCCTCCTCGTGCGTCATGCGGAAGTTGACGCGGTTGTGCGCCTCGCTGGAAGAGATCATCAGGATGATCTCGTCGGCGCCATAGCCATCGCCCTGACATAGGGCGAAGCGCTCGAAGCCCTTCGCGTTCGGCATCAGCACGACGTACGAGACGCCGTCGATGCGATCGATCCGTTTCAGCACCTCCATGCAGTCGGCGAACTGGGGAAGCAGCTTCGGATGCGAGAAGCTCGTGACCTCCAGCTTCTTCACGCCGGACGCGACGATGCGGTCGATCATCTCGACCTTCGCGTCGGTGGGGATGACCGTGGGAATGGACTGCAGGCCGTCGCGGGCCCAACACTCGCAGAGAACGACCGTCTCGGGGAACGCCATCACGCCCTCGGGTTGGGGGAAGGCTGCGGGGAGGCCCGGTTATAGCGAAGGGACACCCGATCGGCAAGCTTGACACCCGGTGAGGTGGTATTACTCTGCGCTCGCAGGCTCCTTCGGCCAGGAGGGGGCATGGCAGGTGCGAACGGGCGGCCGGACCGCCACGTGGTGTTCCGCCCGACGGAGGCGGACGTCGAGGGGCTGATCCGGCGAGCGGAGAACTGTGCGGGCGGCGTCGCGTTCCTCATTCACGGAGCACAGGACGCGGTGGCGGCGGCCTTCGAGGTGCACGCCTTCGTCGTCGACGCGGCCCGGGAGCGGCTCTCGGCCGCAGTGAAGGTGCGCTGAGGCGATCGCCCGGCCCGACGTCCGGGGTGTGCGACGCGCGTCGCCCTAGAGCGACGGCGACGCTTCGCCGCGCACGATCTCGAGCAGCTTGTCGAGATCGATGTTGCCGCCCGAAACGACGCACGCGATGCGTCCGGCTCCGGCTTTCCCCGAGAGCGCCGCCGCGACCGAGGCGGCACCGGCTCCCTCGGCGACGGTGCGGTTTCCCTCGAGCAGCAGGCGGAGCGCCCGCTTCACATCGTCGAGCGAGACGACGATCGAGCCGTCCAGCAAGCTCCGCACGATCGGCCACATGGCTGGCACGACGCTCTTGCCGCCGATGCCGTCGACGAAGCTCGCCGTGTAGGGAACGACGCGCGGCTCTCCCGCCTCGAGCGAGGCGGCCAGCGGCGCCGCGGTCTCGACCTCGCAGGCGAAGACGCGGACGCCGGGCTTCATCGCCTTGGCCGCCGCGGCGATTCCGCTCGAGAGCCCTCCGCCTCCATAGGGAACCAGGATGGCGTCCACGTCGGGGAGATCCTCCATGATCTCGAGACCGATCGTCCCGTTCCCGGCGATCACGTCGCTGTCCGCGACGGGATGAAGGAAGCGACCGAGGACCGCCGGATGCGGGTGTCCCTCGATGAGCCGCCACCAATCGTCGAAGGGCACCCGCACGATCTCGGCACCGAGTTGCTCCACCGGGTCGGTCTTCGCACGCGGCGCGTGATCGGGAACGATGACGCGACAGCGCACGCCGCGCCGCTTCGCCTCGAGCGCCACCGCACGGGCCATGTTGCCGGCGCTTGCGGTCGTGACGCCGCCGGCCAGGTCGGCCGGGGACATCTTGCCGAGCGCGCTCGCAGCGCCGCGCGACTTGAAGCAGCCGACCGGCTGCAGGTTCTCGAGCTTGAGCCAGATCGAACCGTCGCCGCCGCTCAGCGCAACCAGCGGCGAACGGATCGCCGCGCCCGCGATGCGCGCACGGGCTTCCTCCACGTCGTTCAGAGTCGGAACAGCGACGCTCAGCTCCATGACAGCATCGTACGCGAAAGGGCGGCCGGCGGGGCTGCCTCCTGCCGCTTCCGATGGCCGCGGCGGCCCGCTTCTTGCTGGTCTCCCGGGCACGCCCCCGAACCGGGAGGGATGATCATGTCTCTGACCCTTCGTCACCTTGTACTCGGTGCCGCGGCCGCCGCGCTGCTCGTGGCCAGCCAGGCCCCGCCCGCGGATGCGCTGGGTCTCGGTGCCCGCGGTGCATGGGTAGATCGTACCGACGCGGAAGAAAGCTCCCGCATGCTCGGCGCTTTCGTCCGCACCGGCGGGATGATCGGCATCGAGGGAGCCGTCGACTACCGCAACGAAGACCTCGGCTCCGGCGCGGAGATGCGCACGTGGCCGGTGACGGTGAGCCTCATCGCCTCGCCGATCCCGTTCCTGTACGGACTGGCCGGCGTGGGCTGGTACAACACCACGATCGAGGCACCGGCGCTGCTCGGAAGCAACGAGGAGACGTCGACCGACTTCGGCTACCACATCGGCGCGGGAGCGCAGCTTCCGGTGATGCCCGCTCTGAGCCTCGTCGGCGACGTGCGCTACGCCTACGTCGACTACGAATTCGAGGAGTTCACCGGCTCGGCGTCCGAGCTGGAGAAGGGCAGCTCCGTCTCCGTGAACATCGGCGCGATGCTGCAGATCCCGCCGACGCCCTAGGCAGGCTCAGGACTCGCGCCGCCCGCCGAGATCGCACGACGCGCCGGAGTCCTCCGCCTCGGCGCGGCCGTGCAGGAAGTGCGCGGCGGCGAGATCCTCGACGCCCAGCCCCAGCGACTTGAACAGCGTCACCTCGTCGTCGGAGCGGCGGCCGGGACTGCTTCCGAGCAGCAGGTCGCCGAGCTCCGCGACGATGTGGTCGTCGCCGACGGCGCCCTCCTTCTTCGGAATGAGGAAGTCGCCGGCCTCGTTCAGCGCCGACTCGCGGCGGTCGACGAAGAGCCGGGCACGGACCACGGCGGCCGTGTCGAGCTCGCGGGCGGCGGGGAAGCAGGCACCGGCGGCGTTCACGTGTGTCCCGGGCGAGAGCCACGCGCCCTCCAGCACCGGCTCCCTGGACGAGGTCGTCGTGCACACGATCTCCGCTCCCTCGACGGCCTCGCGGGCGGTGGCGGCGACTCGGATGACGAAGCCGGGCCTCGCCGACTCCCGCTCCGCGAAGCGGCGCGCGTTCGCCCCGTTCCGGCTCCACACCGTCACCGTCGTGACGTCGCGCGCGGCGAGCATGGCCTCGAGGTGGCTCGCCGCCTGGACGCCGGAGCCGAGGATGGCGACCCGGCCGGCGTCCTTCCGCGCCAGCACGCGCGTGGCCACGCCGCTCACCGCCGCGGTGCGCATGGCGGTGACTGAGCTCGCGTCGATGACGGCGAGAAGCCGGCCGTGCTCCGCCTCGAAGAGCAGCACCGCGCCCTGATGGGCATCCCACGGCGTGCCGTGGTTGCCCGGCATCACCGTGACCACCTTGATGCCGATGCACGGAGGCGTGCCCAGGTACGCGGGCATCAGTCCGAGCAGCCCCGAGCCGTCGGGGATGCGCAGCAGGGAGCGCAGCGGGTGGAGCGCGTCGCCGCGGGAGAGCGTCTTCAACGCCTCCTCCATCACATCGAGACATTCCCGCAGGGGGAGGAGCCGGCGAACGTCGGCGTCCGAGAGGATCCGGGTCACGGCGCCGGCTCCCGCGCACGATCCCCAGCCGACCTGCCGGCGAAGAGCGCGCCGCACAGTCGATCCAGGTCCACGTTGCCGCCGGAGAGGATCGCCACGACGCGGGCTCCCGCCGGCACGGCGATCTTCCCGGCGAGCAGCGCTGCCACCGCCGCCGCGCCGGATGCTTCCACGAGAAGCTTCGCCCGGCTGAGGAGCAGGCGCATCGCCTCGATCATCTCCGCCTCCGTGAGGAAGGCGATGTCGTCCACCGCCTCGCGGGCGATGGCCAGCGGGAGCGCGCCGACGAAGGGCGCGGAGAGTCCGTCCGCCAGCGTGGCCGGCCGCGGGGCCGGTACGGGCTTTCCCCCGGCGGGCGCCGGCGCCAGCCCCGGCCCGTCTTCGAGCTCCACCGCGAAGACCTTCGCATCCGGGCGAAGCTGCTTCACCGCCGACGCGACGCCGCCGATCAGCCCGCCGCCGCCCACCGGCACGACGACCGCGTCCACCTCCGGCCAGTCCTGCACGATCTCGAGGCCGGCCGTGCCGGCGCCGGCCAGCACCACCGGGTCGTCGAAGGGGTGCACGAAGACGGAGCCGCGCCGCGCCTCCTCCTGGCGGAGCTTGTCGAAGAGCGTCGTCCGGTCGGCGTGGGGCACGATCTCGGCGCCGTAGCCACGTACCGCTTCGGTCTTCGAGCGGGGCGCGTCCACCGGCATGACCACGGTGCACTGCGCGCCGACCTGCTTCGCCGCCCAGGCGACGGCGCCGGCATGGTTGCCGGCCGACACGGTGATGATGCCGCGCCTCCGCTCTGCTTCGCCCAGCGAGAGGATCTTGTTGAGCGCGCCGCGCGCCTTGAACGCGCCGGTCTTCTGGAGGCACTCGCACTTGAGGCGAAGCTCCACCCCGGCGCGGTCGCCGAGCGTGCGGCTGCCTAGCAGCGGCGTCCGATGCACGCGCCCCGCGATGCGCTCGGCGGCGGCGCGGATCTCGGCCAGCGGGATCATGCGCGCGGTCCGCTCACTCCACGCGCTGCAGCGCGTCGCCCGGGCCGGCGAGGTAGCCGAGCCATTCGCCCCACACGTAGGCGAAGGCGACGGGCACGAGCAGCGGGAGCGCGGTGAGGAACTTGACGACGCGGTGGCCGGAGGCGAACACGCGCGAGGCGATGCGCGCGAGCAGGAGGAAGGGGAAGAGCGGTGCCGCGACGAGATAGACGAACCGCTTGACCGGACTCACGATGGCGCGCTGCGTGCCGCCCCAGACGCGGCTCAGCAGATAGCGCTGCTCGATGTAGTAGCCGAAGTCGAAGGGTCCGGTGTGGTGCGCGCCCATCTTCGGCAGGGAACGGAAGCAGCCGTCCTTCACGAGCCGCGGGTGCAGCACCACCTCCCAGTATCCCGTGCCGAGGTGCGCCTCGTGCTTCAGCAGGGCCTCGCGGCGGTACGCGATGTTCGCGCCGTTGAGCAGATAGCGTTCGCCCTCGGGCCAGGGCGGCAGGTAGTTGTGATACTCGGAGAAGTACACGACCCAGTCCCGCACGCGGCGAAAGTCGTCGTCGAGGATCGGGCCGCCGCAGGCCGCGTCGCCGGGCTGGAAGCCCTCGCGGATGGCTGCGAGCCAGCCCGCTGGAGCCGTGCAGTGTTCCTCGAGGACGGCGACGATCTCGCTCTTCGCCCGGCGTGCGCCGGCCAGGCGCAGCTCGGGGACGCTCGGGCGGGAGCCTTGCGCTTCGATCAGCGTCACCCATCCGAAATCCCGGCGCAGGCGCTCCCGCGTGGCTCCGCCGACGCGGTCCACGACGATCACCTCGGAACCGTGCTCGGTGGCCTGCGCACGGAGCGAGGCGAGACAGCGGAACAGGAACTCTCCGCCGGCGCCGGAGGCCGTCACCACGCTCACCCGGGGTCTCACCACTTCGCCCTCCACGGAACGGCCGGAACAGCCGATGGGCGAGGATACACGCCATCCGGCGGGGCGTCATCGCGGCGGTGCAGCGGTGCGGCGCGGCTCGAACACCCGTGGAGCCGGCAAACGCACGCGCCCCTTGCCGCGAGACCTCCGCGGCCCGAGAATGGCGGCTCCCTCTCGAGGATCCGGACGATGGGCTGTCGGTTCGGCCTGCTCTCGCTCTTCGCCCTCTTCGCCGCCGGCCCCGCGGGCGCAGCTCCTCCCACTTTCTCGACGCCCTTCGGCGGGAGCCTCAAGGACTTCATCCGCGACGTGCGCGTCGCTCCCGACGGGTCCATCGTCGTGGTCGGCGGAACCGAGTCGACCGACTTTCCGACGACCGCCGGCGCGTACGACCGCAGTTTCAACGGGACGCACGACGTCATCGTCGTGAAGTTCGACGCGGCCGGCCGGCTGCTCTGGTCGACGCTCTTCGGCGGACCGAACTACGACCGCGCGTACGCGGTCGAGGTGGACGCGGCGGGGGACATCGTCGTGGCCGGTCGCGCGGGCGACGGATTCCCCACCACCGCCGGTGTGCTGCAGCCGCTCTTCGGCGGCGACGTCCTGCCCAGCGGCGAGTACGGCCAGCAGGACGGATTCGTGGCGAAGGTGCGGTCGGACGGCACGGGCTTCGTCTGGTCCACGTACTTCGGCGGCGACGACACCGCGTTCATCCGCGACGTGGACATCGACGCGGCAGGCAGCGTCTACCTCGTGCAGCCGGGGAACGAGCGCCCGCACCCGCACGTCACCGCGGGCGCGTATCAGACCCAGCGAGGCGGCGCGCAGGACTTCGTCGTGGCGAAGCTCGTGCCGAACGCGTCGAGCGTCGTCTGGGCGACGTACTTCGGCGGCTCGGCGGACGACGGGCTGGCCCCATCGATCCGTGTGCATTCCTCCGGCGAGGTGTACGTCGGCGCCGGCACCTACTCGAACGACGCGCCCACGACTCCCGGCGCGTACGACCGCAGCTACGCGGGCGGCGGCGATCTCATGGTGTGCAAGTTCTCCGCTGACGGGTCGTCGCTGCTCTTCGCCACGTACTTCGGCGGCTCGGCCTACGACTTCGTGGAGACGCACAACCTGTGGCTGGATGCCGCGGGTGACGCGTATCTCTGCGCCACGACGCGGTCCTCCGACCTGCCGGCGACGGCCGGCGCGTTCCAGAGGCAATACGGCGGGCACGGTGGGAACGGAACCGGCCAGGGCACGAACTACTCCGGGGACGGGTTCGCGGCGAAGTTCTCCGCGGATGGATCGGCTCTGCTGGCCGCCACGTACCTGGGCGGGTCCGTGGGCGAAGGGCTGGAGGGCTCCGCGCTGGACGCGTCCGGCAACCTGTGGGTGGCCGGCGCCACGCACTCCTCGGACTTCCCGGTGACGGCGGACGCGGTGCAGGCGAGGCGCGCGGGCGGCGCCGACTTCTTCGTGGCCTCGCTCTCCGGCGCGCTGGATGCGCTGGCGTGGTGCACGTTCCTGGGGGGTGCCGGCGACGACTACGGGCGGACGCTGGCGCTGGGAGCCGCCGGCGAGGTCGCCGTCGCGGGACAGACGCGTTCCGACAACTGGCCGCTGGCCGCCGCGCACCAGTCCATGCGCCAGGGGGACTGGGACGGTGCCGTGGCGCTGCTCATCCCGGGGAGCCTGCCGCCGGGACCGGAGCCCCATCCGAGTCCCGTGGCCGGCGGCAGCTTCACCGCGCAGCCGAATCCCTTCGCCGGATCGACCGAGATCGTGTTCGCGCTGGTGACCGACGCGGCGGTCGACGTCGAGATCTACGATCCCACTGGCCGGATCGTCCGCTCGCTCGTGCACGAGTCGTTCTCGACGGGGGATCACGCCCGCACGTGGGACGGCATCGACGACGCAGGTGACGCGGTTCCCGCCGGGTTGTACTTTGCCAAGCTCACCGCGGGCGGCGCGGTGCTCACCGAGAAGCTGGTTCACCTGGGACGGTAAGGAGACGCGGTGCTTCTTCGCCTCGTGTACGACGACCTGCTCGCGCAGGCTGCGTATCTGATCGCCTGTCAGAGGACCGGCGAGGCCATCGTCATCGATCCGGCGCGGGACGTGGACCGGTATCTCTCCGCCGCCAGGGAGGCTGGCGTGCGCATCGTCGCCGCGGCGGAGACGCACATCCACGCCGACTTCCTGTCGGGGGCGCGGCAGCTCGCCCAGGATCACGGCGTGAAGCTCTACCTCTCCGACGAGGGCGGTCCGGACTGGAGCTACCGCTGGGTGAGCGGGTTGAACGCGCAGCTCGTGCGCAACGGCTACCGCATCCGCATCGGCGGCGTGCAGCTCGAGGTCGTGCACACGCCGGGGCACACGCCGGAGCACATCTGTTTCCTCGTCATGGATCGGGGAGCGGGCGCCGCTGAGCCGATGGGTCTCCTCAGCGGCGATTTCGTGTTCGTCGGCGATCTCGGGCGGCCGGATCTCCTGGAGACGGCGGCGGGCGTGGCCGCGGCGAAGGAGCCGTCGGCGCGGCGGCTCGCGGACTCGGCGCGCCGCTTCCTGGCTATGCCCGAGTGGCTGCAGGTGTGGCCGGGGCACGGCGCGGGGAGCTCCTGCGGGAAGGCGCTGGGTGCCGTGCCGCAGACCACCGTGGGCTACGAGCGGCGCTTCAGTCCGGCGCTCGCGCTGATCGGGGACGACGACGCGTTCGTCCGCTCGATCCTCTCCGGTCAGGGCGAGCCGCCGCTCTACTTCGGTCGCATGAAGCGGCTCAACCGGGACGATCCGCCGAGGCTCGCGGCGCTGCCGATGCCGAGGGCCATGGACGTTCCTGACCCGAGGCGCGTCGCGGTGCTGGACACTCGCAGCCGCGAGGAGTTCGACGCTGCGCACCTGCCCGGCTCGTTGACGGCGCCGTTCGGCGCGAACCTGTGCGCAGTGGCCGGCTCGTACGTGAAGCCGGAGGAGCCGGTGCATCTCATCGTGGACGACACGCGGCTCGAGCGGGCCGTCCGCGCGCTCGTTCGCATCGGGATCGACAGGATCGAGGGCTGGACCTCGCCGGCTCGCTTCGCGCAGACGCCCGGCCTCGCCCCGTTCCCGCGCATCAATCCGGACGCGCTCACCGCGCCGCCGGCCGGGACGGTCGTGCTCGACGTGCGCAGCGAGGAGGAGTTCCGCGCGGGGCACCTCGACGGCGCCCTGAACATCCCGCACACGCGGCTGCTCGAGCGGCTGGTCCACGTTCCGGTGGGGCGGCCGGTGCTCGTGCACTGTCAGGCCGGGTCGCGCTCCATCCTCGCCGCAGCGATGCTGCGGCGCGCGGGGTACGACGCGGTGGACGTGGGCGGCGGGATGGCGGCGGCGGCGGGGCAGCCGGTGGTGAGCGAAGCGGCCAGCTCCGCTACTGCCCGGCGCGCCTGACGGCCGAACCGATCACTGCCCCGGGGGCGGGCCGGAGCCCGCGGCGAGCTGCGCCCCGATCGCATCGGCGCGCTGCACCAGGGCCGGCGTCTGCGGATCGATCACGGCCATCTTCGCGATCATCCGATCCCGGAGCGCCCCCATCTTCTCCTGCACGTCCGCGCGCTGCATGGTGTCCTGCTGCACCTTCTGCAGGCGACCCTGGAGCGTAGTGCCCTCCTGGAGCAGCGCCTGGAACTTCGCTTCGTCGCCTGCCTGCTGGGCGGCGGACATCTCGTCACGGATGGCATCCAGACGGCTGCGGTGCTGCGCGAGCTGCGGCTCCGAGGCGGTCATGCCCTGCTCGATGACTGCGTCGAGCGCGGCGTACTCGCGCTGCAGGGTCGTGTCCTGCATCGCCTGCTGCTGGATGCCGCCGAGCCGCTGCTGCAGCGACATGAACTCCTGCTGAAGACCTCCCGGGGTCGTGGGCAGGGGAGCGTCGAGCGAGACGGGGAGCGTGGGCTGCTCACCCGTACCGGGCACGGGGAGCGCCGCCTGATCGCCGCCGCCCGGGGCGCTCTCCTGCGGCGCCTTCGAGCAGGCGGTGAGCGAGACGAGGGCGAAGGTGGCGACGGACGCGGCAATGAGCCGTGGGGTGGCACGCATGACAACTCTCCGGGTTCGTGGCGCGGGCTCGAAGCGCGTGGATCCCCAGCGGGGCTGCCCGCCCGAAGCCCGGAAGGAATCGTCGTCGGCGGAAGCTACCACGGACTGGGTCACCGGGCGAGGAGGCGGCGGGATGGCGGCGTGGGCGGGGGTACGGCAGCGCGCGGCTCAGTCACCGGCCGAACGGAAGCGCCTGAAGCCGGGATCGCCACTACCTGGGCCGACAAGATCAGCTCAACAAACATCGATCATCCCGCCGGTGGATGAAACCCGAAACGTGTACGCAGACAAGTGACTCCCTCGCCGCCCCTGCCATCCGCGGAACCTCACGCCTCGTCGTACGCCTTCTCCAGCGCCGTCACGTCGAGCTTCACCATCGTCAACATCGCGTCGATCACGGCCTTCACCTTCTTGGGGTTCCTGTCGGCGATCAGCTCCATGAAACGTCGGGGGACGATCTGCCAGGCAAGGCCGAATGGATCCGTGATCCAGCCGCACTGCGTCGGTTTCGCCCCGGCGGCGAGGAGCTTGTTCCAGTAGAGGTCCACCTCGGCCTGGTCCTCGCAATCGACGAAGAGCGAGAAGCCCTCGGAGAAGCGGAAGTGCGGGCCCCCGTTGTAGCCCATGAAGCGCTGGCCGCCGACGACGAACTCGGCGGAGGTGACCGGGCCGTCCTTCCCGGTTCGGGCCGTGCTCCGGATCTCGGAGCCGGGGAAGGTGGCGGTGTAGAACTCCATGGCCGCTTCGAGCTGATCGTTGAACATCAGGAATGGGGTGACCTTGTTCACTGGAGCTCCGTCTGTTGGAGTGACCGCGTCCCTGACTGCGCGAGACGCCGGTGACCTCGCTGGGTGCCCGAACCAAGAGTCCAGCCGGTCCGGCCCCGAACACTTCACGGGTGGCGACGGTCAGTATAGCGACCGTTCCGCGTCAGCCGCCACGCAGCACAGGAAGTGTGCGGCTACTCGGGTGGGACGGGGTGAGCCGCACTCGAGACTCGCCTGGGCCGGCGGACGGCCCTCACCTTCGCGCTTCCTCCTCCGCCGGCGAAGAACAGGTCGCCACCGTCGGACTCGAGCCCCGAGACACCCACGCCGGGGGGCATCTCGAGTCTCTCGAGAACGTCTCCTGTTCGAGGATCCACCCGCCTCACATCGCTCTCGTCACCTTCCCAGGTGCCGTGCCAGAGCTCTCCGTCCACCCAGGTGACCCCGGTGACGAAGCGGTTGGACTCGATCGTGCGAAGGACGGCCCCCGTCTCGGGATCGATCTGATGAATCTTGCGCGCTCGATAGTGACCTACCCAGAGCGTCCCCTCGGCCCACGTGAGCCCCGAGTCACCGCCGCCGCCGGGCGCCGGGATCGTGGCGAGCACACGGCCCGTCTTCGGATCGATCTTCTGGATGCGGTCTTCGGCGAGCTGAAACAGGTGCTCTCCGTCGAATGCTGTTCCCGCGTGAGCGGCGACCTCGATCGAGCGCAGCATCTTCCCACTCACGGGACTGAACGCGATCAGCTTGTCTCCGGCAGCGAACCAGACGTTCCGGCCATCGTACGTCACCCCATGCACGTGCTCGGCGCCCGGAAAGGGACCATACTCGCGAACGATCTCGGCTGCTGCTCGTCGCATACGTGCAGCCTAGTCGATCGGCAGGGGAGCGGGGAGCAACAAAGTCGTCGTGAATCCGGGCAGAGGCGGCGTCGTCCAGCGGCGAGCGCGTGCGCGACCGAACGACCGCACCTTGCCGGAGCCGGCCAGCGAGTCGAGCGCCCGCTGCGCGGTACGCTGGCTCGTGCCGAGCGCGAGAGCAAGGGCCGAGCTCGACCACGCTTCGCCGTCGGCGAGCAGGGCGAGCACCGCCGCATCGTCCCCTTCCACCGGCGGCGCCAGCACGACGACGGTGCGCGCCCGACGCGGCGCCAGGGCGAACCCCCGCTGCGTAGCGCTCACGCCGGCCAGCGCCCGCAGCACTCTACGAAGCCGTCCGGCCTCGACGCGTAGGCGCGCCCGATGCGACTCATCGGCGCGCTTCGCCCCGAAGGCACGCGCGACGAGCGTGTCCCTGGGTACGTCTCCCGGCCACGCTTCACCCAGCGCTCGGGCCAGCGCGAACAGCACCGGACGCCTGGCCATCGAGACGGCCGTGCCTCCGGCCTGCACGACGCGGCGGCAGCCGTCCACGACCAGCGCCTTCGAAGCCAGCACGGCCTCCACCTCCTCGAGCAGGAGGAGCCGCTCTTCACCGGCGGCCATCTGCCGCGCGGCGGGCAGGCTCAGGGCGAGGCCCGCGCCCACGACCTCGGCTGTCAGTGCGGGGATGCGTGCGTGCCGTGCGGCCCGCTCGGCCCGAGCGAGCGCCGCGCGCGCCGACTTCGTCTGCAGGCGCCGCATCGATATCCCTGCCACCACGAGCTCGTGGACGGCCCTCGATGCGGGAGGCAATGACGCGGGGGCGAGCCCGACCAGCATGCGCTCGGCCGCCTCGATGCGCCCGATCAGCTGGAGGCGCCTGATCTCGATATAGCGCGCGTGTGCCGCGTTGACGTGGTCGCCGTGCGCTTCGAGCGTCACACGCGCCGCGTCGAGCGCCTTGGCAGGCCAGCCCAGATCACGCGAGGCCAGCGCGACCTCGGCCTCCGCAACCACGCACCTCGCGCGGGCGATCGCCTCCTTCGGGCCGAAGGCACGCGCCGCCCGCAACAGCAGGGTCCTGGCTCGAGCAAAGTCGCCGAGCTGCGCCATGGCGATCCCCCGAAGCGCGAGCGCGGGCGCGTCTTCGCGCAAGGCCACGCGCTTCAAGGCACCGAGCGGATCGCCCGCCGCCAGTGCCCGCGCCGCGGCGTTGATCAGCGAGTCCATGGGAATCCCGTCACACTTGTCACTCCCTGGCAGTCACGAACCGGGCATAGCTTATCCCATGACAGCACGAGCCAACTGGCGACGTGAGACGTCGAGGCAGGACCAGCAGGAACAGGAGGGACCGGACATGGTGGACATTCTGCACAGAGTCGGAATCAAGGCTTCCCTGGACAGCACCTACAGGGCGCTGGCCACGCGCGAGGGGCTCGCCGGCTGGTGGACGACCAACACGCAAGGGGAGAGCAAGGTCGGCGGAGTCCTGCAGTTCCGCTTCGGGGCCGGCGGATTCGACATGAAGGTGCTCGAGCTCGATCCCTCGGGGCGCGTGCTCTGGCAAGTAGTCGAAGGCCCGAAGGAGTGGATCGGAACCAAGGTGAGCTTCGACCTCCGGAAGGATGGCGACGTTACCACCATTCTCTTCAAGCACCAGGGCTGGAAGGAACCGGTGGAGTTCATGCACCACTGCAGCACCAAGTGGGCGATCTTCCTGATGAGCTTGAAGCAGCTGGTGGAGACGGGGACGGGCGCGCCGGACCCGAACGACGTGAAGATCGACAACTGGAACTGAGGCATGGGGATGCATGCCGGCGCTCAGCGGCCGGCGGAGCCGGTCCGCTGCAGCGCCGTGTCAGCCGGCCGTGCTTCCGTTCCGCGTCTTGCCAGCCGCGCGCCAGCAGAGTGAGCTCGTGCACCGCTTGCTCGCCCGCCAGGACCGGTTGGCAGTCGATCGTTCGGGTCACGCCGTCGTCGAACTCGACTCGAATGGTGTGCTCCCCGTCTACCTCGTCCTCGGGCGCAGCAGCACGTACTCCCCGTGACTGAGTTCCGGGTCGAACGCCTCCGCCAGGTACTCGTCCAGCACTGTCGCGCCGAGGTCGGGGAGCGCGCGCTGGCGCTGGCGCTTGATGCGGTCGAGCGTCGCGTCCGGCCAGCCGAAGCGCCAGAGCACGACGCGCTGCACGCGCTGCTCCTCGATGGCCCGCACGATCTCGCGCTGCGGGTCCGGCGCGTCGGCGATTCCCGGATGCAGCTCGTAGTACCGCGAGCAGCCGCGCCGCCCGGTCAGGTAGTAGAAGCGCAGGTCCCCGATGACGACCGCGTCGTGCCGCGCGACGCCGGCGTAGATCGGCTCCTCCCGCGGAACCTCGGCGCGGATCCGCTCGACGATCGGGCCGTACACCTCCGCGTCCGCGCGCGACACCCGAATGCCCCGCGCGGCGGGAAAGTCCAGCGTCCGGCTCTTGCGGAACTGAGACGCCGCCAGCGCGAGGCTCATGGCCGGCGAAGTCCAGAGGCCGGCGGCGTAGATGCCGACGACGGCGGCAAGCGCGGCCCGCCCCGCGCGCGACGCATCCCGCCAGAGGAGGGCGGCGATCAAGAGCGAGAAGGCCGCCATCGAGAACACGTGCGTGTTGCGCTGCACGTGCGCGGCCATCCAGAAGAACGGGATCGGCGCGGCGAAGAGCAGCGTGACGCGCGCCCGTTCGGGGTCGCGCCGCCGGCGCAGGAGCGCGAACCCCGCGCCGCCCAGTACGGCGAGATCCGGCAGGTGCGCCATGATCCAGGTACTCGCCTCGCCGAGGGCCTGCTTGCCGACGCGAAGGTCGGCCGGCGCCGCGAGCCACTGCCCCGCCGCCGGCAGGAAGTCGGGCAGGAACGGCGGATACCGCTCGCCGAAGACCTGGGCGAAGACCGTGGCGGGGAAGACGAAGAGGCAGTCGGCGGCGTAGGCGCCGGCGGACAGGGCGATGACCGCCGCGACCGGCACGACCGGGACTGCCGCACCCAGCGCAAGGCGTGTCACCGCCCGCACGCGGCCGCCGCCCGCCGGAGAGACGATCGTCGCGATGGCGAACGCCGCGGCCATGTACGCCGCCACGTCGTGCTTGAACCACGCGGCGATTCCGCAGAGCACGCCGGCCGCCACCCACCTCCGGTCCAGCGCCCGCCCCGTGGCCAGCAGCAGGAGCAGGAGCGCCGGCGGATAGCTGTCCAGCTCCGGCGCGGTGTCCCAGAGCATTCCGACGAACACGGCGGTCAGCGCTGCGGCAAAGCGCGGGGGCGTCTCCACCCGACGCAGCAATCGGAAGAACACCGCGGCCGACAGTGCCCGGAGCACGACCACAGCCACGGCCTGCACCAGTACGGCATCGCCGAACGCCCGGAACAGAAGGGCGACGAGCCAGAACGAGCCGGGCGCGTACATCGTCCAGAAGTCGCGGTAGAGTGTGCCGCCGTCGAGGATGACTCCGGCGCCGACGATGAACTTGCCGAAGGGGAGTCCCCAGAGCGCGCCCGGCAGCAGCGCGAGCAAGGCGAAGACGAAGACGCGGAGCGTCACACCTCGCCCGGGTGGCCGGTGACGTAGCCGACGAGCTCGCCGAACGCCCAGATCGCTTGCAGCAGGAAGATGAGCGGAAGCGCCGCCGCGAACTTCGCCACGAACCGGCCGCGGCGCCGTACGCCGGCCGCCAGCCGCGCCGTCAGCAGGAACGGCAGCGCCGCCGTCCCCACCGCGAAGACGAGCCGGCGCCCGAGCGGCGCTCCGCGCACCCGCGTCCCCGCATACGACCGCGCCCACACGTAGCGCTCGCGGAGGGCCCAGCCAAGCGTCAATCCCTTGCGCACCTGCTGCACGGTGCTCCTCGGCGTGAGCCAGATCTCGTGACCCTTCGCCACGAGCGCGCCGTGCACGACGGTCTCGTGATAGTCACCCTCCCACGCGCCGCGGACGGACTCCAGCGCCTCGCGGCGGTAGGCCACGTTGGAATCGCTGACGTAGTGTGCCGGCCCCTCGGGAAGTGGGTTCTGGTAGCGGCCGAAGTCGCACCACCAGACCGCCCAGTTCAGCAGCGTGTCCTCGCCGCACTCGACGGCGCCGCCGATGGCGGCGGCACGGCCGTTCTCGGTCAGGAGCCGGACCATGTCCGCGGCCCAGGTATCCGACGCTACCGCGTGATCCTCGGTCAGCGCAACGATCCGCCCGCGCGCCGCCTTCAATCCGATCGTGCGCAGGGAGTCGTGATGCTCACGCCCGGCGCCGCTCCGCGCCTTCGCAGTGTCGAGGTGTGCGGCCTCCAGGAACCTCACCGCGGGAAACTCGCCGGACAGCCGGGCCACGTCCCTGCACGGCGGATCCCAGGGGACGATCACTTCGAAGGGCGGCGGGCTCTTCTGCGCGGCCAGCGCGGCGAGACAGCGACGCAGGTCGTCGGCCTTTCCGGAAATGAGACCGACGACGATGGAGAGCTCGGGCTGCGCGGGCGGGTCGATCAAGTGTCGCCGTTCACCGCGGCGGCCGAGCCGTTCAGGACCTTCGCCCGATCCACGGCGGTCAGCGGCACCGGGTGCCGCCAGATCTTCGCCCCGAGCGCCGCTCCGATGAGCTGCAGCGGCTGGTAGGTGATGCTCGGCCAGAGGAACACCTCGTTCGTGCAGGTGCATTCCTTGTTGCGGATGATGCGCCGCTGCGCCTCGGCCTCCTCGGAGAACCACAGCTCGCGGAAGGACTTCTGCCGCAGATTCCCCAGCGGCTGGAAGTACGCCTCCGTCTCGCACACCGCGACGTTGCCGTTCGCGTGGATGACGCCGGAGAGGTTGCCGGCCTTGCACGGCACGAGCATCTTGCCGGCCTGCGCGGTGCGGACCTTCGCCCAGGTGAGCATCGGGTCGACGACGGAGCCGAAGCGCTTCAGCTCGCGTTCCGCCCAGAGCCGCCGATGGTACGCGGCCAGCTCCGAGTACGCTTCCAGCGCCGGCCGCTCCAGCGTCTCGTCCTTCCGCTCGCCGCGGATCAGCGCGAGGTTGTGATGATCGATCTTCGGGCAACGCTCGTACAGGAACGTGGTGAGGCGACGGATCTCCTCCACGTTCGTCTGCGTGACCGTCGAGATGGAGTGGATGCGCAACCGCGGATCCTTCGCCTGCAGCTCGGCCAGCGCCTCGTACGTCTCCATCGCCTTCTCGAACGACTGCGGATGCCCGCGGAACTTGTTGTGGAACTCGGGCATGCCGTCGAGGGAAAGCTCGCAGGCGAACAGCGTGAGGTCCTTGTTCTCGAGGATCTGCTCGAGCGCGGCGATCGTCCGCTTCGTGTAGAAGCCGTTCGTCGGCACGTAGATGAAGCGCACCTTGTTGTGGTTGATGAACTGCAGGCAGATCTCGGCGAACTCCTTGCGGATGAACGGCTCGCCGCCGGAGAGGTTCAGGTGATCGAAGGGATCCAGCTCCTTCGAGAGCCGCACCAGCTCGTCGAAGGTCAGGTCGTCGCGCTTGTTCAGGTTGCGCCAGTAGAAGCAGTGGTCGCAGGTCAGGTTGCAGATCGAGTTGATGAACAGGATCAGGAACTCGGGCGTGCCCTTGATGACCTCGTGCGCGCGCAGCGAAAGGCGGGCATGGCGAACTGCGCGCTGGGCCAGGGACACGGGGTTCCTCGAGGGTGCGTGGAGGGGGCCGCCCACACGGATTTCTTCGGCAGGGGTGGACGGTGTCGTGAGCCGGAGGATACGGGCGCGGCGGCGGCGAGTCAACCGGCCTTGTCCCAAGGGCTTCCGCGGGGCGTTGGTGGCGCGGCCGCGGCGGCGTCGAGCATCCGCGAAAAGCCGCAAGCGATGCTATGATCGCCCGCCGCTTCGACCGAGATCCGAGCAGGACCGGGTGCCGGCGAGATCCGGGAGACGACATGGCGCTCTACTTCTCGGTCATCGTACCCGTGTGGAACGGCGGGACCGCGTTTCGCGCGTGCCTGGCCGCGCTATCCCGCTCGACGTTCCGGGACTGGGAGCTGATCGTCGTGGACGACGGCTCGACGGACGGGTCCGACGCGCTGGCCGAGCAGGCCGGCGCCCAGCTCCTGCGGACCAACGGCCGCGTCGGCCCCGGGGCGGCGCGGAACCAGGGTGCCGCGCAGGCCCGCGGCGAGTTCGTGTTCTTCGTGGACGCGGACTGCGAAGTGGCGCCCGAGACGCTGGAGCGCGCGGCGAAGGCGCTTCGCGCAGATCCGGGTCTCGACGCGCTCTTCGGTTCGTACGACGACGCGCCGGTCGCGCGCACGCTGATCTCGCAGTACAAGAACCTGCAGCACCACTTCGTGCACCAGCACGGCAGCCCCGAGGCAGCGACCTTCTGGTCGGGGTGCGGCGTGATGCGGCGGACGCGCTTCCTCGAGCTCGGCGGCTTCGACGTGGCGCGCTATCCGCGGCCGAGCATCGAAGACATCGAGCTCGGCTACCGGCTTCGTCGCGCCGGCGGACGCATCCGTCTGGACAAGGACGTGCAGGTCAAGCACCACAAGAAGTGGACGCTGCGCGGGCTGGTGCAGACCGATGTGTTCGACCGCGGGATTCCCTGGACGCTGCTCACCCTGGAACGTCCCGAGATCATCGTGCCGGACCTGAATCTCCGCTGGCAGGGCAAGGCGAGCGTCGCGGCCTCCGTGCTGCTCGTGCTGCTGCTCGTCGCGTCGCTGCTCGAGCCGCGGACGCTGGCCGCGGCGGCGGCTGTCGGCGTCCTGCTGCTCGTGCTGAACCTGGACTTCTACCGCTTCTTCCTCCGCAAGCGCGGCCTGCTTTTCATGCTCGCGTCCGTGCCCCTGCACTGGTTCTACTTCGCGTACTGCGCAGTGGCCTACGCCATGGGCCAGGCTCGGTTCCGCCTGGCGCGCCGGCCGTCGCGACCGGCTTGACTCGGGCACTGCCGCGCGACAATAGTGCAGCCACTCCGGTGCCTCGGAGCGTCCCCCCTCGCGCCGGAGCCCCTGGAGGTGTACCATGTTTCGGAGACGAATCGGCGAGCGCCTGCTTGCCGCTCTCATGCTGGCATTCTGTGGCGCGTCGGTCTCGTTCGCTCTGCCGCCCGGAGTTCCCGACCCTCCCATGACGTTCGTGGGTCTGTCGGCGCCCGCCGTGGCGTGTCAGTATCGCTTCAACTCCGTCGGTACGCTGGACGCGTTGACCGTGACCGTGGCGGTCGACGACGAGTTCGGAGTCCCGGTCGGTTTCACGCCGATCACGGTGGAGCTCGTTCCGAACGCGGCGACGCTGGCGTTCTGCACCTGTGACGTGAACCCCGCGCTGTTCTTCACCGACGCGTTCGGTGGCGGCGTGGCGGCCTTCGATCAGGTCGCGGGCCGGGGCGGCCTGGACGTCGTCGTGACCGCAGTCGGGTTCTTTCCTCCCATCGTGCTTGCGGTCATCCCGATCACGTTCACCAGTCCGGACCTCAGCGGAAGCTGCGCGCTGGCGCCGGCCCCGTCGGTGACGATCGCGGACCTCGGGATCTGGGCGGCCGGACTGCCTCCCGGGTACCTCATAGGGTCCGACTACAACTGCGACGGGGTGGTGAGCGTCGTGGACCTCGGGTTCTGGGCGGCGAACGGGCTGGCCGTCCCCGGCTGCTGACGCGGCTTCAGTGGTGGGGCTCTCCGGTCGCGGTGAGCGCCCGTCGCAGGCGGCGGCCGAACCCACGCGCCGCGACGTACGCCGCGAACACCGGCGAGCCCCACCGCTCCAGGATGCCCGGAGTCTGGAAGTAGTACGCGTCGAGCCGGGGGAGGAAGCGCGGGTCGTCGGCGCGCCCGAGCAGACGAAACTCGTCGGTGCAGGCGAACGAGTAAGCGGAAGAGGCGGCAGCGGCGACGCGCGCATCGGCGAAGCCGTACGGGTACGCGAGGATCGACGGGCGCCGCCCGGTGACCGTGGCGATGCGGTCGGCGGCGCCGGTCAGCTCCTCGGCGAGCGCGCGGTCGTCCAGCCGGCGCAGATCCCGGTGCGACACCGCGTGCGATTCCAGCGCCACGCCCTCGCCCGCCAGGCGTGCCAGCGCGTCCCAGCCCAGCAGCGGCAGCTCGGGGATCCCGGCGTAGGTCTCGTCCGGCCAGCGGTTCGTCCGTCCGGCGTGTCCCGTGGGGACGAACACGGTGGCCGGGATGCCGTGCTCCCGCAGCATCGGCCAGGCGATCTCGGCGAAGCTCGAGAACGCGTCGTCGAACGTGACGGCGACGGCCTCGACATCGGTGGGGCCGCGCAGCAGCTCGGGCAGCGGCACCACCGGCACCTTCCCCGAAGCGAGCCACCGGACGTGCCGGCGGAACGCCTCGGGGCTCACCGAGATCGGCGACCCCGATGGGTCGATGGAGTGATACGTGAGGATGCCGCGCACGATCAGCGCGCGGCGCCGCTGGGCTTGCCCTCGAGCCGGCGGCGCTGATCGGTGACCACGTCCTCGACGATCCGGTCGAGCTTCGTCTCGGGCCGGAAGCCGATGACCCGGTGCAGCTTCTCGACCGAGGGCTTGCGACGCATCATGTCCTCGAAACCCTTCGGGTAGGCCTCGTCGTAGGGGATGCGCACGATGGGCGAGCGGCTTCCGGCGGCGGCCTTGACCCTCTCGGCGAGCGCGAAGATCGAGACTTCCTGCTCCGTACCGATGTTGAAGACCTGCCCGCGAGCTGCCGGCGCGTTCAGCAGCCGGCACACCGCCTCGACCACGTCGGCCACGTGGGCGAAGCAACGGGTCTGATCGCCCGAGCCGTAGACCGTGATCGGCTCGCCGCGCAGGGCCTGTTGGGCGAAGTTCGGGAGCACCATGCCGTAGCGTCCGGTCTGGCGCGGCCCGACCGTGTTGAAGAAGCGCGCGACGATGACCGGAAGCCCACGCTCCGCCGCGTACCCCAGGGCGAGCCACTCGTCGAGCGCCTTCGACCCCGCGTAGCTCCAGCGCGAGTGCGCGGTGGCGCCGAGCACGAGGTCGTCCTCTTCGCCGAAGGCTTCCTTGGCGCTCTTCCCGTACACCTCGGACGTGGACGCGACGAACACCGGCTGGTTCCGCTCCGCCGCCGCTCGCAGCACGACGCTCGTTCCGCCGACGTTCGTCTCGATCGTGTGCACCGGCCGCTCGGTCACGAGGCGAACGCCCACCGCGGCCGCGAGATGCACGGTGACGTCGGCGCGGTCCATCAGGCGCGCCACGGCCTCCGCGTCCGTCACCGTGCCGATCTCGTACGAGAAGGCGCCCTGGCCGACGAGAGACTCGACGTTGGCCAGGTCCCCGGTGGACAGGTCGTCGAGGATCGAGACGCTGTGGCCGTCGCGAACGAGGCGCTCGGCCAGATGCGACCCGATGAAGCCGGCTCCGCCGGTGATGAAGTACCTCACGACGCGAGCGCCCTCACGATCTCGGTTCGCCCCGTGGCCTCCGCGGCCCGCCGCACCACGTCCAGGTACTTCGGCATCACCGCCTCCTCCGACCAGTAGCGCACGAACCCGTCGCGGGCGGCCACCGCGAGCGCGCTGCGCCGCGCCGGATCCTGCTGGATGCGCCGCATCGCCGCAACCAGTTCCTCCGGTCCGGAGAAGAGGTCGCCGCCCCCGCAGCGCTCCACGATCTCCGGGAACGGTCCCAGCCGCCGCGCGATCACCGGCGTGGCCTGGCGGAACGCCTCGATGATGATGATGCCGAAGGTCTCGGGCCCGACCGACGGGACGATCAGCGCGAGCGCGTGCCGGTAGAGCCGGCTGAGCTGGTCCGGCGGGATCCGTCCGAGGAACTTCACGTTCGCCGAGTCGCGGCCGATCTCGCGCAGGGTCGCGCCGTATTCGCCGTCCCCGGCGATGAGCAGGTCCGCGTCGGGATAGTCGCGGAACGCGGGGATCACGTCGTCCAGACCCTTGAGGCGCTCGAGCCGTCCGACGAACAGGAAGTACGGGCGATCGTGCGGCGGCTTCTCGCCGTTCGCCGTGGATGACGCCGGTGCCGGCGCCTCGTCGGGCAGGAAGTAGTTCACCACCTCCATCTCGCGGCGGAAGCCGAACTCGCGGTGCTTCTGCCGGCTGTACTCGCTCATGGCGATGAACGCGTCCACGTGGCGGAGGTTCGCCTCGAGCAAGCCCGTCCGCCGCCACCATTGCGGCGGCCGCCGGTAGTGCATCACGCAGCGCAGGCACTGGCGGCCGGTGCAGGCCTCGCGCAGGTGCCGCCACAGCACGTGGCTTTCGCACACCAGCCAGTGCTCGTGCGCCATGTACAGCTTGAGTGCCTTGCCCAGCGCGAGCACACCGGGACCACCCACCAGCGAGATGTTGTGGAAGTTGATGACGTCGAAGCCGCCGTCCTCGAGGATCCGCCGGATCCGCCCGCCGTGAACGACGGGCCGTCCGGTCTGCTGCGTGAGCAGGAGCGAGAGCTGGCGCAGCCCGCTGCGCAGGGGGACGAGCTTCACTCCCTCGTCGGTCTCCGGGACCGCCGGCTCCTTCCCCCGACTCAGCACGCGGTAGGCGTCGGTGTCCAGCACCACGGTCACGTCGTGGCCGCGCCGGACGAGCGCCCGCGAGAAACGCTGGATTCCCATCCCGTCCCCTCCGAAGTTGAAGGGGGGATAGAACGTCGTGACCATGCAGAATCGGAGGCGGCTCACGTGCGCATCTCGGGCGCTTTCTCGAAGGGACGCGGCGAAAGGGCGCTGATATATTACCAGCGCCTTCGCCCGACGACACGAGTGGTGCCCGGTCAGTATCGGCATACGGAGCGGACCCGATGAGTCGTACCATCGTGATCGGAGGGGGGCCGGCCGGCCTGACGGCCGCGTACGAGCTCACCAAGCTCGGGCAGGCGGCGGTCGTGTACGAGAAGGACTCCCAGGTCGGGGGCATCTCCCGGACCGTGGAGCGCGACGGCTACCGCTTCGACATCGGCGGCCACCGCTTCTTCACCAAGGTCAAGCTGGTGCAGGAGATCTGGGAGGAGATCCTCGACGAGGACTTCCTCGTGCGGCCCCGGCTCTCCCGGATCCACTACAACGGGAAGTTCTTCCACTATCCCCTTCGCCCGATGAACGCGCTGCTCGGGCTCGGCCCGATCGAGACGGTGCGCATCGGAGCGAGCTACGTCTGGGCGCAGATCGTGCCGCATCCCGAGGAACGCAACCTCGAGCAGTGGGTGTCGAACCGCTTCGGCCGGCGGCTCTTCGAGATCTTCTTCAAGACGTACACCGAGAAGGTGTGGGGCATGCCCTGCACGGAGATCAGCGCCGACTGGGCGGCGCAGCGCATCAAGAACCTCGACCTCGTGGCCGCGGTGAAGAACGCGCTGCTCGGTCAGGCCAGCAAGAAGGGCCAGGTCATCACCACGCTGATCGACGAGTTCCGTTACCCGCGCCTCGGTCCCGGCATGATGTGGGAGCAGTGCGTCGACCGGCTCGCGGCGCGCAACGTGCCGACCGTACTCGGCGCGTCCGTGCAGAAGCTGCATCGGGAGGGCGACCGCATCACCCGCGCCACGATCCGCCACGCCGACGGCCGCGTCGAGGACGTCGCCGGGGACCACTTCATCTCGTCCATGCCGCTGCAGCAGCTGATCCTTTCGCTGGAGCCGGCGGCGCCCGCGCACGTGCAGCAGGCGGCGCGCAAGCTGCGCTACCGCGACTTCCTGACCGTGGTCCTGTTGGTGCGCGAGCCCGATCTCTTCCCCGACAACTGGATCTACATCCACTCGCCGAAGGTGAAGGTGGGCCGCGTCCAGAACTTCAAGAACTGGAGCCCGTACATGGTGGCGGATCCGGTGAAGACCTCCCTCGGGCTCGAGTACTTCGTGCAGGAGGGCGACGAGCTGTGGACCACGCCGGACGCGGAGCTGATCGCCCTGGGCACGAAGGAGATGGAGACGCTCGGGCTGGTGGATCCGGGTGACGTGGAGACGGGCTGGGTCGTGCGCATGCCCAAGGCGTATCCCGTGTACGACGACTTCTACCAGCCGAGCGTCGCCGAGATCCGCGGGTACATCGAGGGCATGGCGAACCTGCAGACGATCGGCCGCAACGGCCAGCACCGCTACAACAACCAGGACCACTCGATGGTGACCGGCGTGTACGCGGCGCGCAACGTGACCGGCGCCACCTACGACGTGTGGGAGGTGAACGTCGAGCAGGAGTACCACGAGGAGGTCAGCGAGGCGGAGGCGAAGACGAAGGGCGACCGGCTCGTTCCCGAGCGGGCCAAGGACCCCACGCTCGAGGAGCTCGTGCGCTGGGCGTTCGCGCAGTACGATGCGGTGGCCCTCGGCGTGGCGGTCGGGACGGTGATCGGCGTCGGGCTCTTCGCCGCGACGGTGATGACGTTGCTCGGCCCGGAGCCGAGGGGGCCGATGCTCCAGCTGCTCGGCCACTACTTCCTGGGCTATCAGGTGACGTGGCCGGGAGCGTTCCTGATGCTCGCGGAGGCGTGGCTCGGCGGGTTCCTCGGAGGATGGCTCATCGCCAAGGCGGTCAACCTGCTCGTCGCGTCGTACGAGAACTCGATCCGGCGGCGCCTGCAGTTCGCGCGGACGCTGGATCCCCTGGAAGTGGAGGACTGACGTAGGCCATGGTGGAGCCGAGAGAGAGGGAGATGATCCGGGCCGCGGTCGCCCGGCTGCGAGCCGGGATCACGGCGGTCGTGTTCGGGATGGTGTGCGGACTGGGCCTGTTCGTGGCCACGATCTGGCTGCTGATCCGCGGGGGTCCCTTCGTGGGCAAGACCCTGGGGCTTCTCGGGAACTACTTCCCGGGCTACTCGGTCACCTGGGGTGGCGCCGTCATTGGGCTCGCCTACGGCATCGCGTTCGGCGCACTGGTGGGATGGTCGACGGCCTCGATCTACAACTCCATCACGAACCTGCGCGAGCGGCGGCGCCGCACCGGGTGAGCGCGCGTCCCGAAGAGAACGACGAGGATCACCGAGCGTCGTAGCCGTCGAGGCAAAGCCACGGACGGCGAGCGAGCTTGAGCGAGGCGATCCTCGTCGTTTTCTTCGGGACGGAACACCGGGCCGTTGCACGCCGCCTCGCTCAGTGCGTTCCGAGCACCATCCTGCGCAGCTTTCGGGTGAGTTCGACGTCGACCTCACCACCCGCGTGCGCCTCGTGGCCGCGGAGGCGCCACACCTCGATCTCCCGGCCCGACCGGCTCGCCGCGCCCGTGGCCGAGTCGACCCGCTCCCAGCGGTCCGCGAACCTCGCCACGACCTCGCGCAGCAGGCGGTGGTGTGCCTGCGGCGTGGCCTCCGAACCGTCCATCACCAGGACTCCGACCGGAACTCCGTCCAGGTACTCCATGAGCTGCTCGGGTGTGTCGAAGAGCGAGCTGTAGCCTTCGCCCATCCAGCCGCTCTCGGAGAGCACCTTGCTCGCGCGGAGCACGACGTGGCCCGGCCGCTTCTCCCGCATGGCGATCTCGGCGACCAGCATGCCCTCGCCGAGCGCGTCGCCGGACACGAGCAGCACCGACTCGGAGAGATCGTCCCGGGAGAGCAGGTCCGCGGCGAGCTCGGAGAACCCGTGCGAACGCTTCGGCGGCATCCCCACGACGTTCGTCGCCGCGAAGGCCACGAGCGCAGCACCCACGACCGGAGCTTTCCAGGGGGCGCCGGGCATCCCGGCTCGCGAGAGGAGCCAGCCCAGTCCGGCGGCGGCGAAGAGCACGAGCGCGGGCACGGCGGGGAGCGCATGGCGCGCATCGGCGGTGACCGGCGAGAGGATGCGGAACCCGATCACGCTGACAGCAAGACCCGCGGCGGCGGCCCACGTTCCGGACACGCGCTGCCGGGTGAAGAGCGGGACGAGCACCTTCGCGAACAGTCCGATCAGAGCGAACGGCACGAGGACCCACCCGGTCCGCGCGAGCCAGTCGACGCGGAACCGCGGCGTCCACTCCGGCCCCGCGACGACGAACTGCAACGGGACGGCGGACTGGTGCATCGCGTTGGGGGCCAGCAGGTACCACGGTCCGGCGACGGCGGCGACCACGAGCGCGGAGAGCCAGAACGAAGGCCGCAGCAGCAGACCGAAGCGGAGCGTGAGCAGCAGGCAAACCGCCGGAAGCACGGCGAGCGCCAGGCCGGTTCCCTTGTTCAGGATGGTGGCCGCTGCGAGCAGCCCGAACATCACGCTCCGCTTCCAGTGCGGCTCGTCGAGATAGCGTCCGAGCGCGACGGCCGCGCCGAAGGCCAGCAGCGCGTGCAGCAGGTCCGACATCACCGCACGCGTGAACTCCTGAACGAGCGGCAGCGTGATGAGCAGCGCACCGGCGGCGAGTCCGGCGAGCGCACCGAACTCCTTGGCCACCTCCCGGTAGACGAGCAGGGCGAGCAACGCGGCCAGCAGCGCGAGGAGCAGCATCACCGAAGCTCGCGACGCGCCGAACGGCAGGGTCCACACCGCCTGAGCCACGTAGAAGGCCGGCGGCCAGTGTCCGAACGCGACCTTGGGGTAGTGCAGGTAGTAGTCCTGCGCGTAGGCCATCGGCGCGACGCGAGCCATCGAGGCCACGTAGTCCCGCACCATCAGCCCGGTCACGTAGTGCGCCGGCTCGTCGTGGTAGTCGCCGAACTCGGTGCGGTAGGCCTGGGCGCGCCACTGCAGGGACGCGGCGAGGATCCAGAACGCGAGGAGAGCGAGCAACGACCGGGGGCGAAAAGTCACGAGCCGGTCTCGGTCTCCGTGTGAGGGGCGGACAAGCGACGGGCGATCATAGCAGCGCGGCGAGGGGCGTGGAAGCGGCGGCGCTTGTCCGGTCGGAAGCCACGCCGTATCCTGCCGGCCGACTCGCGCGCCAGCGCACGAAGCCCTTCGTCGAGGAACCAGTCGGTTGAGCCGTGAGAGCAACTCGCCCGGCGGAGAGGGCCTCCGGATCGGGATCGACGGCACGTGCCTCGCGCTCTCGCGGGGGTACGGGCGCTTCCTGCGCGAGCTCATGCCGCCGCTCCTCGAGCTCGACCGGCGCAACGAGTACGTCGTGTTCGTGGACCGCCACGCGGCACGCCGCATCCCGGATCTGCGCGCGCGCGTGATCGAGGCGCCCACCTCCGAGAGTCAGGTGGACACCGCCTCGGCTCGCGGCAACCGCAGTCTCCGCGACGTCTGGGTCATGAGCCGCACGGTGTCCCGGGAGCCTCTCGACGTCCTGTACTTCCCCTCGGTCTTCTCGTGGTTCCCGGTGCGGACGCGCGCGCGGATCGCCGTGGCGTTCCACGACACGATCGCGGAGCGACACGCGCGTGTCGTGTTCCCCACGCTTCGCACCCGCTGGCTCTGGAAGCTCAAGGTGGAGCTCGCGCGGCGGCAGTCCCACGGCATCATCACCGTGTCGGAGTGGTCCAAGCGCTCCCTCGCCGACTGGTTCGGGATCCCCGCCGAGCGCATCTTCGTGACTCCGGAGGCGCCGGCGCCGCTGTTCCGTCCGGCGGAGGACGCCGCGCCGCGCACGCGCTGGCTCGCGGCCCGAGGAATCCCCGGGGACGCGAGCTACCTTCTCTACGTCGGCGGGTTCAATCCGCACAAGAACCTCGGCAAGCTGCTGCGCGCCTTCGCCGACGTCCGCCGCACGGTCCCGCAGTCCGATCTTCGCCTCATCCTCGTCGGCGATCACGCGGGAGACACGTTCCACTCGGAGGTGCAGTCGCTCCGCGGGCAGATCGCCGCCGCGGCGCTCGAGCAGCGCGTGCACTTCGCCGGCTTCGTCCCCGACGAGGAGCTGCGGCACGTCTATGCGGGGGCGGTCGCGCTGGTGATGCCGTCGCTGGAGGAGGGCTTCGGGCTGCCGGCGGTGGAAGCCGCAGCCTGCGGAGCGCCCTGCGTGGCGACGAGGAACAGCCCGCTGCCGGAAGTGCTGGAGGGCGGCGGGCTTTTCGTCGATCCGGAGAATCAGGAGGAGATCACCGCCGCGGTGCGCCGCATCGTCCAGGACCCGGCTTCCCGCGACGCGCTGGCGGCGAAGGCGCTGGAGAGGTGCCGGGTGCTGTCCTGGCGGGTGACCGCCGAGCGGACGCGGCATGCCCTGGAGACGATCGCGGGAAGGGAGAGCGTGTGAGCGAACGACGTGTGCTGATTCTCGGAGCCGGTCCGGCCGGGCTGGGTGCTGCGCTCCGTCTCGCGCGGCGTGGCTTCTCCGTCGAGGTGCTGGAGCGCAGGGAGCTGGTCGGGGGCAACGCCGCGAGCTTCGACGTCGACGGCCTGCGCGCGGACTACGGGAGCCACCGCCTGCATCCGGCCACCGACCCGGAGATCCTCGCCGAGCTGCGCACGCTCCTCGGCGAAGACCTGCTCACGCGCCCGCGGCACGGTCGGATCCGGCTGTCCGGGCGCTGGATCCACTTCCCGCTGAAGCTCGGGGACCTCGTCGTGCATGCACCCCCGGCCTTCGCGTTCGGCGTCGGGCTGGACCTCGTGGGGAAGGTGTTCGCGGGCGGATCCGCCTCGCGCGAGGACACGTTCGCCTCAGTGCTCCGCCGCGGCCTCGGCCGCACGATCTGCGAGGAGTTCTACTTTCCCTTCGCGCGGAAGATCTGGGGCCTCGATCCCGCGGAGCTCTCCCCGATCCAGGCGCGCCGGCGCGTCTCGGCCGGCTCGATCGCCAAGATGCTCAAGCGGCTCCGGCCCAGCTCGAAGGCGGACGGGAAGCCGGGGTCGGCGAAGTCGTTCTTCTACTACCCGCGGCGGGGGTTCGGGCAGATTTCCGATCGCTTGCACGAGGCGGCGGTGCAGGCCGGGGCGAAGGTCACGCTCGGCGCCGCGGTCGAGCGCGTCGAGCTTCGCCGGCCGGGCTTCGCGGTGACGTCGGGGTCGGGCGGCGAGAGCTCCGTCCGTGACGCCTCTGCGCTGTGGTCGACCATCCCCGCGCCGCTGCTCGTGACGCTGATCGAGCCGCGTGCGCCTGCGGACGTTCTCGAAGCCGCGGGACGGCTCGAGCTGCGGGCCATGGTGCTGGTCTATCTCGTGCTCGATCAGGGCCAGTACACCGAGTTCGACGCCCACTACTTCCCGGGTCGCGACGTCCCCTTCACGCGGCTCTCCGAGCCGAAGAACTACGCCGCGGTCACCGAGCCCCGCGACCGCACTCTGCTCTGCGCGGAGATGCCGTGCTCGCCAGCCGACCCGCTGTGGAAGATGACCGACGCGGAGCTCGGACGCATGGTCCTCGAGGGGTTGCGCGCCGCCGGGCTGCCGGCCCCACGCGGAGTGCGCAGCGTGCAGTCGCGGCGGCTGGCGCAGGCCTATCCCATCTACCGGAGCGGCTACGAGGCGCACTTCGAGCGCGTGGACGGATGGTTGGCCGGCATCGAGGGGCTGCTGAGCTTCGGCCGGCAGGGGCTCTTCGCCCACGACAACACGCACCACACGCTGGCCATGGCGCACGCCGCCGTCGGCTGCCTCCGCGACGACGGCACCCTTGATCAGGACGAGTGGGCCCGGCACCGGCGGATCTTCGAGACCCACGTCGTCGAGGATTGAAGCGCGACGTTGCTAATAGACGAACGGGATGAACCGCTTCGTCTGGCGGATGTACTCGTCGTACCCGGTCAGAGTGGAGCGCAGCAGCGCCTCTTCGCGGATGGCCTGCCGGGTGACGGAGTAAGCCAGTCCGAGCACGGCCAGCACGAGCCAGGAGTTCAACGCCAGCTCGAGGCCGATGAGCAGGACCAGGTCTCCGGCGTAGATCGGGTGCCGGATGTACCGGTACACGCCGTGCGCCACGAGATGCTGGCTGGAGTGCACTCCGGCGCGCTCGATGTCCGCCCAGTTGTGCCCGAGCTGCACGCGGCCGAGGATGGCGGTCATCAGGCCGACCCCGAAGAGGATGGCCCCGGCCATACGCAGCGGCCCCGCGTCCTCGGCGATGGGAAGGACCGCCGCCCACGGATCGGGGATCAGCGTCTGGGCCACGATCGCGGCCAGGAACAGCGCCTTGGTGAAGCGTATGAAGTGGAAGCGGACGCCGGAGGTGGCCGGCTGGATCTCCTGCCAGTGCGGCTCGCGGCGCTTCATCACTTCCCACACGAGCTTGTGCCCCAGCAGTCCACCGAGCAGGTAGGCGCGCAAAGCGAGGACCGTCCACATGGGCGTCTCAGACACCTGGGCGTCGCAGGGGTTCCGCGTCAGGCTCGCGCACTTCGGCGACATCGGCCGGCGCGGCGCTGACCACGATGTTCGGGTTGAGCCGGCCGAACCGCGTGGCCATGGCGTCGCCCAGCATGCCGATCATCAGGACGAGCAGCGCGGCGAGCAGCGCGAGGATCGCGGTGGCGGAAACGTTGGGGTCCCGCATGATGACGAGGTCGAGGAACGCCTTGCCCGCGCCGTACGCGAGGCACACGCCGACGACGGGCAGGAACACGCGCAGCGGGCGGAAGAGCATCGCCGTCCGCAGGATCAGGATGGCGAAGCTCCCGGCATCCCACGGCACGATCTTGGACTTTCCGGTCCGCGGCCGGTAATCGATGGGGATGTAGCGGACCGCGTAGTGATCGCAGTGCATGGCCATGGTGATGGTCGTGGTGAAGCTGAACTGGTCCGGGAGGATGGCGAAGTACTGCGCCACGACATCGCGGCGGAACAGACGCAGGCCGCTGTTCAGATCCGGGATGCGCGCGCCCGACACGTAGTTCGCCAGCCTGTTGAGCAGCCATTTCGCGGGCCGGCGCACCAGCGGGATGCTCACGCTCTTGCCGATGCGCGCGCCGACGACCATGTCCGCGTTCTGGAGCTGGCGGTACATCTCAGGCAGGTACTCGCTCGGGTAGGTCCCGTCCGCGTCGGTGATGGCGATGAGGTCGTGCGTCGCGGCGCGGATACCGGTCTTGAGGGACGCCCCGTACCCGCGGTTGCTGCGGTGGCGAAGCACGCGCGCCCCGGCGCCCACGGCCGCGTCGGCGGTCGCGTCGGCGGATCCGTCGTCCACCACCAGGATCTCGGCGTCGATCCCGCTCCGCCCGAGCGTGCCGCGCAGCTCGGAGACGACCGCACCGATGCCGCGCTCCTCGTTGTAGGCCGGAATGACGACGCTCAAGGTGCTCACGATCCCGACGCTCCCTGCGGAGGCCTGCTCTTCACCACCACGACATCCCCGTTCCCGAGCGTTCCCCGAAAGACGCGGGCCACCTCGAACTCCGACTGCACCGTGCCCCACACATCGGGATGCCAGGCCTCGAGCTGGATGGGCAGCGTGTACACCAGCCAGACGGTCGCGTGGGATCCCCGCAGGTCCTCCAGCTCCTCCGCCGTCTCCGGCACCGGCCAGTCCGGCGCAAAGTAGCGCCCGAACACGGCTCCTGCAAGGCCGACCGCCACCGCCACGTCGCCCGGGCCCATCTCGGCCAGGACGAAGTCGCGCGCGCCCGAGAAGTCCTGCTTGGGGAGGGCGTACACGCGGGGCAGCGTCAGCGCGGACACGACCACCACGAGGGCCATGCCGGCAGAGGCGGCGCCCTCCGCGAACCGCCGCGCCGCGCCGAACGGGGCGAGCAGGAGACGGGGGACCTCGCGGATGCCGCGGGCCAGGGCGAGCAGCGCGAAGCCCATGCAGAAGAAGAAGAACCGCGGCCAGAGGTTGTGGCCCAGCGCCAGCATCGCCCCGGCTCCGAGCACGCCGGGGAGGACCATGGCGAGCGCGGCGGCGCGGTCGCTGCGCGCCAGGGAGATCCACCCGGCGGCGAGCACGGCGAAGCCCAGGGCCGCCGCGGCGCCGACCACGCCCGCATCGGCCAGCCGGGCTGCGGTCTCCCGGAACACCCAGAAGGGGTCGGTCCACTCCGAGTCCAGCGACACCTCGTGCACGGCGGACCCGAGGAATTCCGGGAGCGACAGCGCGTAGAGCTGGGCCGTGGCCGTACCGGCGAGCACCCAGGCGGCCAGCGCCGGAAGCACCGCGGGCCGGCGCCTGCCCCGGCTCGGCGCGGCCAGCTCCAGCGCGTGCACGAGCGCATGCGCCGCGGCCACGAACAGCATGGTCATGTGGATGGAGAGGCCCGCCACGAGGGACGCGGCGTACGCAGCCCACCAGCGCGCGCGCCGCCGCTCGAGCGCCTCGAGATAGAGCCACGTGGCCAGCACCGTGAAGAAGAGGAGACCGGAGTACCCGCGCGCGTTCTGCGAGAACCAGACGTGGTGATAGGAGAACGTGGCCAGAGCGGCGGCCATCCAGGCCTCACGCGCGCCGGCGATGCGTCGTCCGAGCACGAAGAGCGCCACGATCGAGCCGACGCCGAACAGGACCGCGGGGAGCCGCAGGGCGGCGGGCGTATCGCCGAAGGCCAGCAGGGAAAGGCGCCCCAGGATCGAGTACAGCATGTGCTGGTTCTGGTTCGGGAAGCTGGTGACGATCTCCGCGAGCGGCCGGCGGGCGAAGTCGGTGAACGTGAGCAGCTCGTCGACCCACAGATCCGTCCCCAACCGTACCAGCCGGAGCGCGAGCGCCACCGCCGCCAGCACGAGCAGCGCGAGCCAGGTTCCGCGCCCGATCCGGGCGGGGGAGCCTTCCGTTCCGGGACCGTCCGGCGCCGGCGCCGGCACGCCGCCACGCCACGCGGCGATGCCCAGCACGAGACCGTGGAAAACGAGGAGCCAGCGGAACAGGGCCGGTCCCCACTCGAGGCGTCCGGTCGCCGGGCCGAGCCGCGCGCGCTCGCCGGCCGGCGGCGACGCCACCGCGGCAAGGCCGAGGAGCGCGCACGCGGCGAAGGCGAAGGAGAGGCGGGGCAATGGCGCTCTCTTGCGGGGAATCGGGCGAACTGTCCACCGGCATTGTCGGCGGCGGCGCCGGATTCCTCCACGGGAATCTCGAATCGAGCGACGGCTGGCGCGCCTTCCATCACCGAGTGGACCGCACCCCGATGTTGCCGGTCCCGGGCCGCGCGATTACGATCCCGCGACCATGCGCGATCACCCCGTTCCGTGGCGAACGTCCCCCGGCTCGATCGCCGTTCGTCTGTTCCTCACTTGCTGGATCGTCTACGTCCTGCACTTCGCCACGAACATCGTCCGCGAGATCTACCCCGCGCTCGCCCTGGGCGACCACTTCTCCTTCCGGGTCGACGAATACGCGCACATGCATCCCGACCTGTACGAGAAACCCGGGTACGGCTGGCACATCGGGAACAACCCGGGCGCATCGATGCTCGCCGCCATCCCCTATGCACTGGCGCGGCCCATCATCGACCCCATCGTTGCGCGGGTGCAGGCCGCGCGGCAGGCCACCGGCCTGAGCGAGCCGCCCGCCTACGATTCGCCCTGGCCGATGGCGCGGGAGTTCTACGCGGAGGCGTGGCGTCGCGGGCATGACATCAAGTTCGGGCTCGGGTCCCTCGTCATGCAGGCCTTCTGCATGGCGCCGAGCACGGCACTGGCGGTCGTCGCGGTCTTCCTCCTGCTGCGCCGGGTCTTCGGCTCGGACCGGACCGCGTTGTGGCTCGCTTTGCTCTACGCGTTCGGCACTCCGGCGTTCTTCCGCACCGGCTTCCTGAACCACAACCTGATGCTCGGCCACTTCGCGTTCTTCGGCTTCCTGGCGATGTGGAGCCCCGCGGGATCGGGCCGCTTCTCCCTGCGTACCCGGTTCCTGCTGGGGGGGCTCACCGGCGGAGCCGCGATCCTGTTCGACTACAGCGGCGTGGTGCTGCTGCTCGCGCTGTTCGCTTACGGTCTGATCCGGCGCCGGCTCGACGGCGCCCCGCTACCCGACGTCATCCGTCACGGGCTGTGGTACGTCGTCGGCACGCTCCCGCCCATCCTGCTGCTCTGGTTCTATCAGTGGAAGAGCTTCGGGCACCCCTTCTACCCGGGGCAGCACTGGATGCCGCCGGTCGAGTGGATCGAGCTCGGCTACCAGGGCTACGGCGTCCCGCAGCTCGAGCTCCTGGTGATGCTCGCGTTCGACGGGCGCTTCGGCATCTTCCCGACCTGCCCGCTCTTCTTGCTCGCGCTGGCCGCGCCCCTCCTGGACCGCGGCGGGAGCCGGCTGCTGCCGCGGGTGGAGCTGTGGGCCATGCTCGGGTTCTTCATCGCGCTGTGGGTCTTCTTCAGCGGCAGCAACTACACGCGGCTGCAGTTCAACACCGGGATCCGCTACCTCGCCCCGGCGTTCCCGTTCCTGTTCGTGCCGGCGGTGGTGGCGCTCTCGCGGCTGCCCCGAGCGGTCGTCTACGGGGTGGCCGTGCTCTCCGTGGCGCACGCGTGGGCCCTGTCCATGTTCCGCGACGTGGAGCGCGGCCACGGGTTGCTGGATCCGCTCCTGCACGTCTTCCTCGGCGGCTTCCAGCTCCCCGTGCTCACCCGGCTGTCGCACATGGAGGCCTACCGCGGCTTCTTCGAGCTGGGGGTGTCCCCGCTGCCGCTCTTCGCGCTGGCCGGAGCCTTCATCTACGGCATCTGGACGCTCGGAGTCCGCCGGCAGTCGTGATTGCGACGGAACGGGGGGGCGTGTAGACTACGGACCCGGTCCGCTCCCCTTTCGGTCGTGGCTCTCAACCGGATCCCGCCTTCGACCGAAACCAGGGGGTGCCATGGGGCTCCGGTCGAGCCCGCCCCGCCCGAAGAGCGGACAGCGTTTGACTCCTTCCCGTCGCGGCTTGGCGCCACTCTGCGACGGACCTGGCGCGCCGGAGAACGCCGTGTTTCCTGAGACGGGACTCAACATGTCGGCACAATCGCACCCTCTGGAAGGTCTCTGGGATCTGCTGCAGGACCGCCGTGCAGCGATCGCCGTCGTCGGGCTCGGCTACGTCGGCCTTCCCCTGGCGAAGTGTTTCGCGCGCCGGTACCGGGTCGTCGGCTACGACCGCGACGCCGAGCACGTGGCACGGCTGCAGCGCGAGCCCGTGGACGGCGATCTGGTGTACACGCACGACGAGGCGAGGCTCACGGAGTGTCGCGTGCTCTTCGTGGCCGTACCGACGCCCGTGGACGAGAACAACGAGCCGGACTTGGAGGCGCTGCTCGGCGCGACGGAGTCCGTGGGACGCCGGCTCTCGCTCGGGAGCCTCGTGGTCTACGAGTCCACGGTGTTCCCCGGCTGCACGCGGCAGGTGTGCGTCCCGCTGCTCGAGAAGAAGAGCGGACTGCGCATGGGACCGGACTTCGTCGTGGGCTACAGTCCGGAGCGGATCAATCCCGGCGATCGCGAGCACACCGTGGAGACGGTGGCGAAGGTGGTGAGCGCGGTCGACGCGGACAGCTTGGCGTTCCTCGGGGAGCTCTACGGCAGCGTGCTGCGCGCCGCCGTGCAGCGCACCGAGACGCTCGAAGTGGCCGAGTCCGCCAAGATGCTGGAGAACACCCAGCGGGACATCAACATCGCGCTGATCAACGAGTTCGCGCGCTACTTCCACCACCTCGGCATCGACACGCGCGAGGTGCTCCAGGCCGCGGCCACCAAGTGGAACTTCCACCCGTACCAGCCCGGGCTCGTCGGTGGACACTGCATCGGCGTGGATCCGTACTACGTCATCCACGCCGCAGCCCGCGACGGTCACGATCTGCCGCTCACCAGCACGGCGCGCCGCGTGAACGAGGGGATGGTTCCGTGGATCGCCAACGAGTGCCGCCGGCTGCTCGGGGCCGAGGGTTCCGGCAAACGCATCCTCGTGCTGGGCGTCGGCTACAAGCCGGGAAGCGGTGACCCGCGGCATTCGCGCTGCATCAACCTGGTCGCGGAGCTGCAGGCGCGGGGGCTGGTGCCGATCGTCGTGGATCCGCTCTACCAGGAAGAGGGCAGCCGCTTCGAGGGATTCAAGATCCACACGGCCATTCCCGCGGGGCACTACGACGCCGCGATCATCACCGTGGGGCACGCCGAGTTCGTGGACCGGGGGCTCTCGACGCTCAAGGCCGCGCTGCCCGACGGGGCGCCGGTGCTGGACGTGCCGGCGGTGATCAATCGCCAGGACGCGGAGCGCGCCGGGCTGAAGCTCTGGCGGCTCTGATCACCCTGGCCGGCTCTGATCACTCCGGCCGCGCCGGCCGAAGCCCGATCGTCCCTCACTCGATGTAGCCGAGCGCCCTGAGGCGTTCCTCCACGTCGGCATCGTACTCGAACGCCGTCGAGTCTCCTCGCGCCTCCGTGGCGGCCAGCCACGCGTCCAGCTCCGCGTCCAGCGCCCGGGTCGTGCTGTCGGTCTCCACGTACAGGTTCGTCGCCTCGTTCGCGTCCCGCTCGAGGTCGTAGAGCTCGCGCTTGCCGGCGGTCGAGCGGATGAGCTTGTGCCGGCCGCGGAAGAGACCCCATTCAGTGCGGTCGAAGTTCGACTCGGAGCCTCCCGGGAACGACTCGGCCACGACCGTGCGGTCCGCGTCCGGCGCGATGCTCCGCAGGCTCTGGCCCGGGACGCCGGGACGCGGGGGAAGGCCCAGCACGTCCAGCACCGTGGGCAGCACGTCGACCGAGCTCGTCCACGTGTCCACCACCGCGCCGGTCTTCTGCCCCGGGTACTTCACGATCAGCGGAACCGACACCTGATCCTGGTACACGGACACGCCGTGATTCAGCAGGTCGCGGTCGCCGAGCGCTTCGCCGTGGTCCGCCGTCACGATGATGAGCGTGTCATCGTACAGCCCGAGATCGCGGAGCTTGTCGAAGAGCGCATCGATGCGGGACTCCTCGTAGGCGATCGCCCCGTCGTACTGCGAGGTGATGTGGTTGCGCTCGCGATCGGAGATGGCGCGGTGACCGTGCCGCATCACCGCCCAGAGCAGCCGGTCGTAGTCCACCGAGGTCCACGACTCGTCCTTGCCCGGGAACATCGTGTCGTAGGGCGGCGGCGGCAGGAACGGGTGGTGCGCGTCCATGTAGTTCACGAACAGGAAGAACGGACCGCTCCGCGCACGAGCCTCTTCCAGCAGACGGAACGCGTCGTCGTTGATGGAGTCCGCGGAGCGCGTGAGTCGATCGAACGACTCGCGGGGGGCGAAGGGCATGAGCGCCGCCCGAACGCCGCGCCGCAGGTAGAACGGCGGGGTCTTGGCGAGGAAGAGGACCGGCCCGCGCGAATCGAAGTGCAGGAAGCCCTGGTCGAAGCCGAAGTGCGGCGAGACGTAGCCGCGGTTGGCCACCACCGCGACGGTCCAGTAGCTCTCGGCCAGCAGCGTCTCGGCGAGCGTGACGAAGCTCGAGGCCAGAGGCCTTCCTGCCGGTGTCGCGTCGGAGCGGTGCGCCCCGTGCTGGCGCCCGTAGAGTCCGGTGAAGAGGGAAGCGTGCGTGGTCAACGTAATGTCGCCGGCGGAGGCCGTCCGGGTGTGCAGCGTGGCCGCCCTGGCGAACTCCTCCAGCCGCGGCGTCGTCTCTCGTTCGTAGCCGTAGAGGGAGAGGTGGTTCGCCCGGACGGTGTCCATCACGATGAGCAGGACGTTCGGCCGTGGCCCGCCCGCGGGCGGCGGCGGCGCCGCGCCCACCACCTTCGGCGTGTGCGTGGTAAAGAACGTGGCCAGCAGCGTGACGGCTGCAGCGCCGGACGCCCACGCGGCGGAGCGCACGAGCCGCGGCGGTCCCGGGCGCCGGCCGCCCCGGCGATGCAGCAGCCAGGACACCGCGAAGAGCACGGCGGGCACCGCACCGGCGGCCGCCATCTTCACCGCGGTCGTCTCCCGCGACAGCAGGTGGATCGTCACCCAGGGCAGGGCGGAGAGAGCGACTCCGACCATCCAGGGACTCGTGAGGAATCGGAGCGCGCGACCGACCGACGGGAAGACGAGGCTCGCCACGCCGGCGAGCGCCGGCACGAGCGCGACCGCCACGAGAGGCACGAGGTGCAGCACCGACGACTCGAAGACGAACGGCGTCACGAAGATGATGTGCAGCAGATTGAGGGCGAAGACGGTGACGACGGTTGTGGTCGCGAGGGCGACGGCAGCCGAGGCGGGCTCGGGATGGCGGGAGAGGACGCCGCGAAACGCCAGCGCCACCAGGGCGCAGATCGCCGCGCCGATCAGCGGGTACACGACGAAGGTCAGCGCGATGAAGCCCGGGTGCACCGGCGTGTACACGTACGACGGCTTCTCGATCCAGGGCACGATCGACGTGAACCAGCACTCGGCGATTCCGTAGATGATCCAGGCGGTCGCCCCGCACAGCGCGGCGATACGCGGGAGCCGGCCGGCGTGCACCGCGGCCCCCCCGGGAAGCTCCGCCTCCGTCACACGTCCTCCTTCGCCCGCGCCGCGCGCGGGACTAGTGGATGTACCCGAGCGCCCGCAGGCGGTCGCGGGTGGCGGCGTCCAGCGAAACCTCGGCGCTCGAGTCCGCCTCGGTCACCATCGCGTCGAGCCAGCCCGTGAGCCGCGCTTCCAGATCGGCGGTGAGCGAATCCCCCGGCTGATAGAGATCTTCGGTCTCTGAC
>JBQTGV010000020.1:0-4649 GCA_052390515.1 Candidatus Eiseniibacteriota bacterium
CTGGCCGGCGATCCGACACTAAGTGGGCCGGTCGAGCGAACGATCCACCCGGCCCGCGGTCCGCTCAGGGAGGGCCTGCGCGCTGCCGAAACCAGGGTCTCGCCCCGACGAGTCGAGGAGACCCCCATGACCCGCGTCGTGTCGACGGCCGCGATCGTCGCCCTGGCCCTCGCGGTGCTCGGCACCGGATGCAACTCGTCCGAGACGTCCCAGACTTCCGTCAAGTCCTCCGTGCAAGCCATCCCGCAGCGCACCGCCACGCAGGTCGTGCCGCGCCCGAAGAACACGCGGGACATCGACGCGAGCGGCCTCCTCGAGGAGCTCGCGGCGGCGGGGCTCACCGCTGAGGAGCTCGGCCCCGCGCAGGTCTCGACGGATCATTCCAGCCGCTTCCCCGAGCCGCCCCGCTCGACGTTGTGGCTGCGCATCTCCGACGGTCAGGGTAACTCCGAGCAGATGACCTTCGTGGAGTTCGGCTCGTGGAAGACCGCGGCCGAGGTGGACGCCAAGCCCATCAACGGCTTCGCGGTGCGCAACTGGTATGTGCTCGGCATCGTCAGCAACCACTTCGTGTCGGCGGTCACCCACGCGGTCGACGGCTAGGAGGTCAGGTCATGCTCCGTCGCCTGTTCCCCCTCGCGGTGCCGCTGGCCGCTGCCTGTCTCGCCGCGGCCTGCGCTTCCCCCGAGGACGCGGTGCTCGCCGCGTGGGAGC
The DNA here is from genome assembly GCA_052390515.1 of Candidatus Eiseniibacteriota bacterium. Taxonomy (GTDB): domain Bacteria; phylum ARS69; class ARS69; order ARS69; family ARS69; genus JBQTGV01. The sequence continues at coordinate 715 of JBQTGV010000020.1, forward strand.
GGTACCACCGCGCCATGCGCGGCGGCGATCCCGCCGCCGTGCGCCCGCTGCTCGCCGCCGGCCGCGACGCGGAGCTGGCCGGCCCGGAGGCCGCGGCCGCGCTCGAGCTCCGCGCGGCTCTCGTGCCCGAGGCTCCGGCGGTCACCGGCACGGAGGTCTCCGCGCTGCGCGCCGCCGTCACGGTCGAGGGTTCCCTCGAGGGCACGAGCATGCGCGGTCGGATCTCCTTCACGAGGGAGTCCGGCGAGTGGAAGGTGCTGGAGGAGTCGTGGAACGCGGACCTGACGAACTCCTTCCCCGTCCCCAACGTGGATCTGGCGCTGACGATCTCCACCGGCTCGCACCCGCCGCAGCTCTCCACCGAGATCGCCGCGCACGAGGGCGAAGTGCGGGCGATGGCCTTCACGCGAGACGGACGGTGCGTGGTTTCCATCGGATACGGGGACCGGCGCGTCCGGCTCTGGGACTCCCTGACCGGCGTTCTGCTCGGTGACGTGGAGCTCGAGTCCCGTCCTTGCGACCTCGCGCTCCGACCCGACGGAACCGCCGCGTACGTGGTGGATACCGACGGCCGCGTCACCGAGTGGCCGATCGAATGGGGCGCGTTCGGGGAGTCGCGCCAGCTCGCGGGGCTGGCCGGCGAGAGCCCGCGGATCGCCGTGGACGGGTCGGGAAGCCGCGCGGTGACGACCAGCTGGGTCGACCCCGCCAAGCTCTGGGACCTCGAGTCCGGCACGTTCGTGCGCGCGCTGCCCAAATCCGAGAAGATGCGCGGCGTGGCATTCTCACCCGCCGGACCCGTGGTGGCGTGCGGCAGCCATACCGACCACTTCGCCGTATGGGATCTCGACCGCCTCTCTTCGCCGCTCGGAGCGCGCAAGAAGCATCGAGTGCCGAAGGTCGGCGAGCAGTCCGATGTCTGGAGCATCGCCTACAGCCCCGACGGCCGCCGCCTCGCCACCGGCCACATGGACAGCAGCATGTCCATCTGGGACATGGAGAAGGGACGGCAGTTGCACAACTGGTACGTGAAGGACTGCTCCGTGCGGGACCTGGAGTTCAGCCCGTGCGGAACGGTGCTCGCGACCGCGCAGCAGGACGGAAAAGTGCACCTGTGGGAGACGGAGACGCGCCGGGCGCTCGCGCGGCTGCCCGCCCACCAGGGCTCCGCTTCGTCGGTCGCATTCAATCCGGCGGACGGTGTGACGATCGCCACCGGCGGGGAGGACGGGGCGATCCGCATCTGGCGGTGAAGCGGCCTACCGCCGCCTTCGCCCGGATGTCCTCAGGGTGAGCGCCGCGTGCCGTAGCGCCCCTTGACTGCCGCCCAGCTGTCGGTTTCGACCGGCGTCGAGGCGTAGACGATCCAGCGGATCCTCTCGACCACCTTGGCCAGCCCCGTGGTCGTCTTCAGCACGTTGTGCGGCGTTCCCGTGAGCACGTCAACCGAGGTCTGCGTCGCCGAGAGCATGCTGACGTTGAGCCTGGCCTGCGGCTCGATGAATCCGAGATCGGGATCCTGATCTCCGAGGAGAACCGCGACCATCGTGCCGGGGTAGTCCCGGTCGGCTTCGCTGCCCAGGATGGACATGCAGTCGAAGGAAGGGTCGGCGAGGTCTGGACGCATCTGCTCGCAGGGCCTCTGGCCGGTGATGTCGACCCACGTGCGGTCGTCGACACCCTGGCGCAGTATCAGCGGAGCTCCTCCGGGAGCGCACACGTCGTCGAGAACGATGAACGTCGGCCCCGCGCCGAACACGACGCCGTCGAGGATGCTCTCCAGTCCGTGGTGCGAGAGCGCCGCCGCAACCGTGACGCTGCCCGCGCTGCTCCCGAAGTGCCCGACCGTGCCCACCGCGATGCCGTTGTCCACCAGCCACTGGAGCGCCTCCGCGTACACGACGGAGAGATTCACGTCTCCGTTGCGCGGGGACGTGCCCCTCCCGCCGACGAACTTCGTGTCGATGCTGCGAACCTGGTCGACCGCGGAGAGCTGATCCTGCGCGTCGATGGCGAGGTTCTGACCATCCCGGAAGAAGCTGCCGCTGTCCCCGCCCACGAGCCAGGTCCACGAGCTCACCACGCTCTGACCGACGCGGTTCCACCGCGCCTCGATCTGATAGGCGACGCCGTTGTTGTTGGCGGTAGACTCCAGGACGACGCAGTGCCACCCGCTCCAGGTGGGTCCGTCGCTACAAGGGGCCGGGCCGCTGATCACGCGGATGGTGGAGGGACCCCGCGTGACCACGGGACAGGATGCGGACAAGGTCAGCAAGGCTGCGGTCGTCAGGATGCTCAGCACGATGTTCCTTTCCCTGCGGGGGCTTGCGCCCCCGACGGATGCCGTTCAAGTCACACAGGGTGTCTCCGGATGATACAGACGTTCGCCCCGGGAATGCAGCTCGGCAAGGGGCCGGGGCAGCGTCGCTCCACCGACCCGCCGCCAGGGGCGACGCCGCCCTTCGGAGCACCGACCCGCAGAGCGCGCGTGCCCCCAGCACCGCTCAGCTCACCTGCCAGACGTGGATGATCATGCGGTTCGAGCCGCCGGCCAGGAGATACGCCATCGGCTGGCTCGCGTAGAGCAGCCCGCGTTCGGAATCGAAGGCGAAGCTCCGGAACCAGTCGAGCCGGCAGTTCGGGTCCGCGCCGGCATCGGTCGGCGAACGCCATGCGACGTCGGTGGGCACCACCGTCTCGTAGGGATGAACGGCCCAGGGCTCGAGCCTGCCCTGCGCGACCCTGCCGAGCACGTTCACGTCGATGAAGTGCAGCTGCGGCTCGTAGGGATACGCATGCCAGCCCTTCGCCGGATCGCAGCTCACGCCGACACCGTAGTAGTTCGGACCGACACCCTTGGCGACGGACACGATCACCGCCTGGCGGTAACCGTCCGCCGACCAGATCCACGTGGAGTGGTACTCGTCGGCGTTGCGATACCCCGACCACACGCTCCCGTGCTCCTTGAAGTACATGAGCGGGACGCCGCCGAGGTCCGCACCGTGCGGCGCGTTGAAGTCCGCGGCGAAGGCGTACAGCGCCGGTCCCCGACCGCCGCCGAACGCGCCGGCCTCGCGGTGCCGGCCGCCAGCCAGCCGCTTGCCCGGCGTGAACACGTTCGCCCAGGACTCGGGGATGACGATGACGTCCGCGTGGGTCTTGTTCGCGTGGAAGACGTCGGGGCTGGGAGTGTGCACGTTGGGCGGACCGACGCGCCACGCGCCGCGGGCGTCCCCGAAATTCTCGTCCACCGAGGAGATCCCCAGGTTGTCCCGGCCGGCCACGTTGTAGAACTCGTACGTTCCCGCCCAGATCCTCCCTTCAAACCAGGCCATTCCGCCGACGTCCCCGGCCGGCGCGAGCTTCGTCTGCAGGGGAGCCAGCACGTCCATCCAGCCGGAGAGATTCACCGCCTCGTTCAGGTCCGAGGGGCTCTTCGTCGGCGAGATCACCGGCGAGGGGATCGAGATCTCGAACCAGTTCATCCCCGTGGTCTTGCCGATCACCACCAGCGTGTTGCGCGTGGGGATGTAGGCCAGCGCCCCGACGGGCCAGGCGAAGAACTCCTCGTCGGGGCACTTGAAGGCGCCGAGGTAGTTCAGATCCGACCAGTGCAGGCGGCCGAAGGTGGTTACGGGGCGATCCTCGTCGAGCAGCTGCGTGTCCGGGTCGCCCGAGGGGACCTCCGGACCTTCGACCGGCGATGACATGCCTTCGAGAGCCGTGTCGGAGCATCCGACCGCGAGCAGCATGAACGAGGCCGTCAGGACGGCCGCACAGAGTGGGCGTCTGGTTCTCAAGTGTCTCTCCCGATGCTCGGCTGGATGGGACGGGGACGCACGCGCCGCGAGGGGGTGCCGCGTGCGTCGCGCGGGCGTTCTGCACGAAGCGTGCCGTGCGGAATGGCCTGACCCGCTCGTCGGAGAGCCCCGGGA
>JBQTGV010000021.1:0-4035 GCA_052390515.1 Candidatus Eiseniibacteriota bacterium
GCGCGGCGGAGAGCGCGCCCATGAGGGACGCGGCGCTGCCGCCGCCCGGCGCCGGGCTCTCGGAAGTAAGCGAGTCCCGGAAGTCGGCGACCGTCCGATCCACCAGCATCCCCGCGCGCCGAAGCCGGGCCTCGATGATCTTCGCCTTGGGGTCGAACGGCGCGAGGTCGCCGAGGCCGAGGCTCCGGGCGGCGGCATGGATCAGCTCCGCCTCGGGCACCGCGGTCGAGACTCCCTGCCGCGCGAGGTAGTGCAGGCCTGCCCGTCGCATCGCCTCCAGCGGGACGAGTCCCACGATCTCGCTGCCGGTGACGCGCAGCCCGCGCCGCGCCGCCTCCTCCACGACCGCGTCGAACACGTCGTGCAGGCCGGTGACGCGGAAGTTCGTGAGATTCACGGAGATCTGCGCGGCGCCGTACTCCGGGATGTACCAGCCGACCGCCTTGCACTCCCGGAGCCGCCCGGGCACGGTGGCGAAGCTCCCGTCGGCGGCGCGGATCGACTCTCCCGAGCCGTCCCTCCTCCTCCGCCCGCTCTCCCGGATGTCCAGCGCGATGTCGTGGGCGAGCTTCTTCGAGCGCGTGTTCAGATTCACGTTGTAGGCGATGAGGAACTCGCGCGCGCCGACGGCGGTGGCGCCGGACTTCGCGTGGAACGCGTGCGGACCGAAGTCCGGCGTCCACTCCGGCTTGCCGGCGCGCGCCGGCAGCCCCTCGTACTCCCCGGCGCGGACGTCGGCCAGGTTGCGGCGCCCGGGCCGCGTGGCGGCGTGCTCGTACAGGTAGACAGGGATGCCGAGCTCCTCGCCGACGCGGCGTCCCAGGCGCCGCGCCAGCTCCACGCACTCCTCCATCGTGACGCCGCGAACCGGAACGAAGGGGCACACGTCGGTCGCGCCCATCCGCGGGTGGGCGCCGGAGTGGACGCGCATGTCGATCACCCGGGCCGCCTCGGCGACGGCGCGGAAGGCCGCTTCGAGCACCGCTTCCGGCTCCCCGACGAACGTGACCACGGTACGATTCGTGTCCGCGCCGGGATCCACGTCGAGCAGCGCGACGCCCCCCACGGACTCGATGGCGCGCGTGATGGCGCCGATGCGCTCGCGGTCCCGGCCTTCGCTGAAGTTGGGGACGCACTCCACGATGCGGCGCATCGTCCCTCCTAGATCGGCAAGGGCTGGGGCGCAATCCCGAGACGCTCGTGCGCCGCGCTCACGATGCGCCGCACGTCGTCGAAGTCCTTCGCCCGGTGTCCGGAGGGGACCCGTCGCGCCAGCTCCTCGGGAGCGCGATACAGCACCGCGTCGTCGGCGATGTGCAGCATCAGCTCGTCGTTGAAACCGTCGCCGATGGCCACGATGTGGAACCCGATGTCCTTGAGCGAGCGCACGACGTTGTCCTTTCGCCCGCGGATGCGAAGGCGGTAACCGAGGATCCTGCCTTCGGCGTCGGCGTGGAACCGGTTGGCGAAGAGGTTGTAGCCGCCCATGCGCTGCACGATGGTTTCCGAAAGCTCGTGGAAGGTGTCCGAGGCGATCATCACCTGTCCCTTGGTGCGGGCCCAGGCGAGCAGCTCGGCGGCCCCGGGGTACGGGGTCACGTCGGCGGCGATCTGCTGGAGCAGCGGCAGCCGGAGATCGTGCTCGGCCAGCAGCTCGATCCGCCGATCCATGAGCCGGCCGAAGTCCGGCTCGTCGTGCGTCGTCGCGGCCAGCTCGGCGATTCCCGTGGTCCGGGCGACCGCCACCCAGATCTCGGGGATCAATACCCCCTCGAGGTCGGTGACGATGATCATCGGACTCCCCCTGCGCCGGTGCACCCGGGAAGGCGGGGATACTAGCAGGTCGGAAGCGATCCGTGCGGGATGGAAGCGCCCGGAAGTGGTATGCTCCGCCTCCCGAAAGAAGCCAGAGGAGCGAACGGATGGAAAGCACCCCTGAGACACCCACGCCCGCGCCGCCGCCGGCCGAACCGCAGATCGTCGAGCGGGAGCCGAGCGCGGAGGCGGAGGGTGGCGAGCCCGCGCCGCCGAGCGCGGGAGACCCCGGCGCGGCACCCGCGCGGGGGCCGGTAGCCCCGAAGCGGGGGCAGAAGATCGTCGGCCGGATCGCGCAGATCGGCCCGAACGGCGTGTTCGTGGACTTCGGCGGGCGCGAGGAGGGAGTGCTCGATCCCGCCGAGATTCGCGACGAGCAGGGCGCCCTCACCAAGGCGGTCGGCGACGAGATCCGGGCGACCGTCCTGTCTACGGACGCCGGCGTCAAGCTGACCCTCAAGGGTAAGCGTCCCGGGAACCTGCCGGCTCTGCTGGAGGCGCATCGCGCGGGCGCGTCGGTCGAGGGCAAGGTCACCGGCGTGAACAAGGGCGGGCTGGTCGTCCGGGTGATGGGGCTTCGCGCGTTCTGTCCGTACTCGCAGATCGACCGCCGATACATCGAGAACCCTGACGAGTACATCGGCAAGAAGCTGACGTTCCGCGTCTCCAGCGCGGACGACAAGGGGCGGAACGTGATCCTGTCGCGCCGCGCGTTGCTGGACGAGGACGCGCGCGGCAAGGCCGAGACCCTGCGCCGCGACCTCGCCGAGGGGGCCGAGATGACCGGGACGATCGCGCGGATCAGGCCCTTCGGCGCGTTCGTCGACCTGGGCGGCGTGGACGGCATGATCCACGTCTCGGAGATCAGCCATGCGCGCGTGCGGGACCCGTCCGAGGTCCTCAAGGTCGGCCAGGAGGTGCGCGTGCGCGTAGTGAAGGTCGAGAACCTCGGCGCCGCGAACGAGCGCATCAGCCTGTCCATGAAGCGGCTCGAGTCGGATCCCTGGGATACGGCCGTGGGCGGGCTGTCCCCGGGCGATCGCGTCGAGGGCAAGGTCGTGCGCGTCGCCGAATTCGGTGCGTTCGTGGAGCTCGCTCCCGGCGTCGACGGCCTCGTGCACGTCTCCGCGCTGGCGGCGGGCAGGGTGGGCCATCCTTCCGAGATCGTGAACGTCGGCGATGCGGTGCATGCTTGGGTCGTGCAGGTGGACCGGGAGCGGCACCGGGTCTCGCTTTCTCTCGTCGACCCGATGGCCCGCCGTCAGGACCGGCCGGAGCACTCCGAAATGTTCGATCCGCCCGCGCGCTCCGAGCGTTCCGAGCGGCGCCCGCGGCGGCGCGATCAGCGCCCGCCCAAGGTGCACCGCTCCAGCGACCACGGCGGTGGCGACGAGCTCACCTCGATGGGCGAGGCCTTCCGCCGCATGCGCGAGCGGCAGGACGAGGACTGACGAGCACTTACCCTCGGCTGACGCGCCCGGCCGTCACGCCTCGCCCGGAACCAGGTCGGCGACGACCGGCCGATGGTCGCTCGCCCCCGGCGACGCCGACCAGAAACCGCGGCTCTTCCATCGCCGGTCGTGGAAAACGTGGTCGATCGGAACGGCACCGAGCGGCCAGCCCATCGAGCTCAGCGAGAAGGAGGGCGTCCATCCGTCCCTCCAGGGTCTCCACGCCGAGGCGAAGCGGCGACCCATCGCTGCGGCCTCGGGCGAGATCGGGAAGGCGTTGAAGTCCCCGGCCACGACCACCGGCAGGCTCTCGGTCTCGAGCGCCTCCAAAACCGTCTCGATCTGCCGCAGCCTCGTCCCGGTCAGCGAGAGCGGCCAGCCCTCGGGGCGGGAGAGGTGGATGCTGACCAGGCGAAAGGGGCCCTCGGGCGCGTCGACCGTGACTTCCAGTGCGACGCGCGGCCAGCGGCCGCCGCCCTGCGGGAGGGGAACCGCTTCGGGATTCCGCAGCGGATGGCGTGAAAGGACGGCGACGCCGTGGTCGCCGTGGAGTCGGGAGACGACGGAGCCGGCGAAGGCCTGCTGCATGCCCAGCCGCTCGGCGAGGACCGTGGGCTGGTCGGCCTGCATGGACCTGGCCACACCCCGCTCGATCTCCTGGAGCGCGACGACGTCCGGCGCCAGCCGCTCGATCTCCGCCGCGATCTCGTCGAGCCCACCGAGGCCCGCGCGCATGTTGTAGCTGACCACCCGGACGGCGCCGTCCGGC
>JBQTGV010000022.1:0-20437 GCA_052390515.1 Candidatus Eiseniibacteriota bacterium
CGCGGAGGTGGCGATAAAAGGCCTCCATGAGCTGGGCCGTCGAGTCGTCCTGGACGGGCCAGAGGCTCACCACGAGGGTCCGGGCCCCGGCGTGCAGGAACCCCCGGGCCAGGCCGACCAGCTCGTCCCCGGCGCCGATCCAGTTTCGACCGCTCTGGCAGGCGCTGAGGCAAACCAAGCTCCCGGAGAGCCGCATGCCGTACAGGTCGTAGAGGCTCATCCAGCCGTCGGCCAGACGGAGCGAAGAGAAGAAGGGGTCGTCCTCTCGGAAGACGGCGTGCGTCGCGACGTGAACCACGTCGGCGTCCCTGGCTTCGCGGAGGAAGCGCGCCCGCGTGGCCTGCGGTCCGCTGAGCACGCGCCCCCGGCGGAACGTGCGCCGGACGCGTCGCACCTCCTCGTCCACCTGCGGAATCGAGGGATCGCCGACGCCGACCGCGAGCACCCGGCTCTGCGCGGGAGAGACCCGGGGCCGGCCGTCCTCGTCGGTCAGGTAGCGCTTCGCGCTGGCGCTGGGCAGCCAGGAGAAGGAGTGGCGCTCCACCAGCGGGCTGCCGTCCGCGCCGACCAGCGCGTGGAACGGCAACGAGTGCAGCGGACCGTGCGGCACCACCACGACCCGCTCGGAGGCGATCTCGAGCGGGGTCCAGAGCCGCTCCGCCAGGCGCGCGAGCTGCCGATCCAAGGAGCGGCGGAGCACCGCGTCGCGGGGGCGCACGTAGTCCTCACCGTAGCCCCACTTCTCCATCTGGAAGCGGAGCCGGGACATCAGCTCCGCGATCTCCGCGCGCCCGGCCTCCAGCTCGACGACCCGCGTGTCCCGCCCGTCGATCACGAACGCCACGGTCCCGTGCTCGCTGACCCAGTACTCGACGAGCGTCGCGCCGGCGAGCCCCTCCCGGACCTCGGCGAGCGTCGTCGTCTCGCCCGCGGTCAGCGCGCCGAGCGCGTCGTCCTTGGAGAGGAGCCGCGCCACCACGTCGGCGATCTCTTCCTCGCAGCGCTCGAGCTCCGCGCCGGAGCGTGAGAGCCGCGCTTCGTCGCGGCGGCCCTTGCGCGGCTCGGGGTCGAAGCCGGAGAGCCAGTTCAGCTCGGCGCGGAGCTTCTCGAGCCGGGCGAGGAGCTTCGCCACGCCGGGCTCGGCGCTGTCGCGCGCGCCGCTGAGGCGCCCCGCCAGCAGGTCCACCAGCGAGCGCGAGCGCGCGCGTTCCACGATCTCGAAGGCCTCGGCGATGCACTCGCGGCGCCCCCGCCGGAGCAGGACGTGCACGAGATCGGCGTAGACCGGCGCCTTGTCCTCGGCGAAGCCGATGCGGAACTCGTCGATGCCGATCCGGCCGCGGATCGCCTCGATGCGGTCGACGGCGCGGCGAAGGCGCCGCGTGGCCACGCCGAGCTGGCCCTGCTCCATCGCGATCTTCCCGGAGAGGTGCTCGATCCGCGCGAGGAGCCACGGCGCGTGCACGCGCCGCATCGCCGCCCGCGCGCGCTGCACTTCCGCGGCGGCCGCCTTCGCCCGACCGCGCTCGAGCTCGACGAAGCCGAGCCGCGTCCGCGCGGCCGCCTCGCGCAGCACGACTCCCTCGGAGGCGAAGACCCGGGCGGCGCCGGCGAGAAGCGCGGCGGCCTCGGGCAGCCGGCCCGCCCGTCGCTCCAGTTCCGCCAGATACAGCGCACACACCGACCCGGAGACCTCGTTGCCCTCCAGGCGGAAGGCGCGCTCCGCGTCCGCCAGGAACGTCGCGGCGTTGGACGCTTCGCCCAGGCCGATGCACGCGACCGCCTCGAAGAGCGCCGAGCGCGCCGCCTCCAGGCGGATGCCGTGGCGCTCGGCCAGGGATCGGGCCCGCCGCCCGAAGCTCAGCGCGCGCCGGAAGCTGTTCATCTCCACGAACAGCTCGGCCAGGTCGGTCAGGGTGAGGGTCAGGTAGTGGGCGTCGCCCAGCTCCTCGAACGTCGTGCGCGACGACTCCAGGCTCTTGTACGCGGTCTCGTACTCGCCGCGGAGCAGCGCGAGGTACCCGAGGCTGTACTCGGCGAAACCCGCGGTGCGCGTCTCGCCCACCTCCCGCGCTTCCCGCCCGACGTCCCGGTACAGCTTCTCGGCCGCCTCCATGCGGCCCAGGTTGGTCAGCACGTTCGCGCGGTTGAACTGGATCACGCGCAGCATGTCGGGATCGCCGACCTGCTTCGCGGTGCGCAGCGCGCGGTCGTACTGCGCCAGCGCCTCGACCGGCCGCTCGACGCGGTGGTGGATGCTGCCGAGGTTCGTCTCGAGGCGCGCCGCCTCCGGGAAGAGGCCCCGGCGAAGGAACACGGTGCGGGCCTTCTCGCCGAGGGCGAGTGCCTTCGCGTACTCGCCGAGGTACATGAGCGCGTTGATCCAGCCGATCGAGACCTTCGCCTCCTGCAGGCGGTCGCCGATCTCGCGATAGGCGTGCGCCGCCGCCTCGTAGCATTCGGCGGCTTCGCGGTTGCGCAGCACGCCGGCCAGGCCGTGGCCGCGCATCCACACCGTGCGCGCCTCGAGCCGCGGGTCCTCCGACGCCTCGGCGACGACGGCCGCGCGGTCCGCGATGGCGAGTGCGCGGCGCGCGTCGGTCCGCATCATGCGCAGCACCTCGGCGGCGAGCGGCTCGACGGCCTCGCGGATCTCGGCGAGCGATCTTCCGGCCACCGCCTTGCGGACCTGGTCGATGCTCTCCGCCTGCAGGATCTCCGCGGCAAGGGCCATGGATCAGCGGCCCGGGACGCGGAAGACGCAGAGCGAACCGGCCGCGGCGAGCCGGATCTCCACGTCGTCGCCGGCCGGGACGACGCAGGAAAGCTCGCCGTCCGCGTCCGTTTCGCCCTCCGCCTGGACGCGCCCGCCCACCGCGACGAGGAAGCGCGCGCCCTCGACCGACACGACCGGGGCGACGGAGGTGAGGAGCTGCGCGTTGAGGCGCAGGCGATCGCCCTCGGCTTCCAGGAGCACGTCGAGCTCCAGCCCGTTCGACTCGAAGCGCAGCCGGCGCGCCGCGGCGGGGGCGCGCGCGCCCGCGAAGGCCAGCTGGGGAGTGGCGAGCGTGTCGAAGAGCACCCGGGCGATCCGCTGCGGGAGCCCGCGCGCCCAGGCCGGCGGCGCGACATCTCGCCCAGGGGCGAACGCGTGCAACACCGCCCGCACCACCGCGGGCGAGGGCTCGAGCAGGCGGTCCCCGGCGAGCGCCTCCATCATGCGGCGCACGTCGCGTTCCGCCTCGCGGCAAGCGGCGCACGACGCGAGGTGCGCGTCGAGGCGCTCCCGCTCGGAAAGCGATGCGGACTCCTGGATCCGCTCGATCCAGGCCTCGACGTCCGGATGCATGCTCGTCACCTCCGATCGTGGCACAGACCCGTCCGGTCGGGGCGAGATACCACCCCGGCGCCGCGTCTGTCTTCGCTCTTGCCGGTGCTTGCGCATTCTCTACTCGTCGGACAGGGAGCGGAACTCGGTGAGCAGCTTCCGCAGGCAACGCAGGCGGGTGGGCCCCACCGAACCGATGGGGATACCCAGCTCCCGGGCGACGCTCTCGTAGCTCGACGACTTCCCCGCGCCCTCCGCCGGGTAGTACAGCAGCGTCAGCAGGCGGCGACAGGGCCCGCTCAGGCGTGAGAGCGCGATCCGGACGAGCTGCTGCTCTTCCAGCCGCGAGAGCGTCTCGCTCGGCAGATCGGCCGGATCCGCGATCGCGGCGGAGACCTCCGAGTCGAAGTTCTTGCGGCGCGCGGCGGCGTTGAGGGCGAGCCGTCGCGCCGTGGTCACGAGCCAGGCCCGGACGCGCGACGGCTCCTTGAGGCTTCCCAGCCGCTCCGTCAGGCGGGTGAACGTGACCTGGAAGATCTCGTCCGCATCGGCCGGATCCAGGCCCATGCGATACGGGATCGTGTAGATCAGGCGGCGGTATCTCTCCACGAGCTCCGCCCAAGCGCGCTCGTCGCCTCCGGCGCAGCGTGCGACGAGGTCCGCGTCGGACAGGCGCTCTTCGCTGGAAGCCGTCGCGGCACGACGGGAACGCGCGCGGGAGCGGATCGGCATCGGGGGATTATATCCGGGGTCCGCAAAATACGAAGGATGGACGCGCCGGCCCGCATGCACGCCGGAAGGGCGGGCGCGCCGCTACCGGGAGCTTTCCCCCCACTCCCGCCTCTCTCGAGCGACGCGCACCGCACCAACCGGCGCTCACGCGGGCCGGCGCGACACACGGACAGACTCGGAACCTGGACGGGAAAATACTTGGAGCCGGGCCGGAGCGAGGAGCTGTCCCGGAGCGAAAGGCGCAGGTCTCCCGGGGGGGACGGCTAACGACGCGATGGGAATCTTCGCGTCTTGCTCGAGCCCGGCTTACAAGAACCGCTCGAACCAGTCCACGATGCGCCGCAGCCGCTCCTCGCGGTTGCGCGGCTTGCCGACCCGCGAGAGGCCGTGGAACTCACCCTCGAAGCGGACGAGCTCGCAGGGGGCTTGGTCGAGGGTCTTCATGGCGATGAACAGCGCCTCCGCCTGCGCCACCGGACAGCGCAAGTCGCCCTCGGAGTGGAGGATCAGCATCGGAGTCTTGATGCTCTTCACGTAGGCATAGGGCGAAGCGCGGAAGTAGAGCATCGGTTCGTCCCACGGCTCCTTGCCCCCGAAGTGGTGCCGGTCGAAGAACCCGAAGTCGCTGGAGCCCGCCTGGGTCGCCCAGTCGCAGAGCTGCCGCTCGCTCACGCCGGCCCGGTAGCGGTCCGAGTGCGACAGCGCCCAGGTGGTCATGAACCCACCGTAGCTGCCGCCGAGGATGCCCAGGCGCTTCGCGTCCACGTAGCTCTGCTTCGCCATGTGGCTCGTGAGCGCAGTCACATCGGCCCAGTCGTCGGTGCCCCAGCGCCCGTCGATGACGTTGGCGAACTTCATGCCCCGGCCCGAGCTGCCCCTCGGATTGCAATACGCCACGACCCAACCCTTCGCGGCGAGCACGTGCATCTCGTGGAACCACGTCTCACCGTACTGGGTCATCGGTCCGCCGTGCACCTCGATGAGGCAGGGGTACTTCCTGCCCTTCCGGAACGACGGCGGCTTGAGCACCCAGGCCTGGATCTCGACGTCGCCGCTCCGGACGCGGAACTCCTCCGGCGCGTGGAATTTCAGAGGCCGGAAGAACGCGGCGGTGGCGTTGGTGAGCCGTTTCCTCTCGCCGCTGCCGTCGAGCCGCGCCATCCAGATCTCGCCCGTGTCCGCGGTCGTGACGGCGGTGCACGCCGCCACGGGCGAGGAGCCGTCGCCGGTGGAGAGCGTCAGCACGGTGACCTTCCCGTCGATCTCGGCCCGCGGCGGGCCGCCCTCCGCACCGACCGAGTAGATGCGGTAGCTGCCGTCCTCGTCGGAACCGAACGCGACCCGCTCTTCGCCCGTCCGGTCCCGGTACACCTCCATCGCCGACCCGAAGCCGATCGTCGTGTCAGATCCGACCATGTTCATCGCCAAGCGGTCGTGCCCGGGATTCAGGATCCGGGCGCGGCCCTTCCCGGAAACCGGCCCGCGCCACACGCTGTGTTCGTGATAGAGCCACTCGCCGGAGCGGCCCTCGTATCCCAGCCAGTAGAGGTGCTTGGAGTCGAGGCTCCAGCGGACGTGCTCGCGCCAGCCGAGAGTGGACGTGACCTCGCGCACGTTCCGTCCGGATGCGTCCATCACGAAAACGCCGGAGAGGTCCGGGCAGCGGTCCCGGTCCGCGGCGCGGCCGGAGACGAACGCGATGTGTTTCCCGTCCGGGCTCCAGCTCGGCTCACGGTCGTGGTGATCGCCCTGGGTCAGAGCGACAGCCTTGCCGGTGCGAACCGCGACCTTCCAGATGGACCAGTACTCCTCGCCGAACCAGCCGAACCCGTCCTCCTTGTGGTGGAGGCGAGTGATGTGCCGGAACGTCGGCGCGGTCTTCCGCTCCGCCTCGGTCTTCTTCGGGACGGGGAAGTGCTGGAAGACGATCTCCTTGCCGTTCGGCGCCCAGCCGATGGACGACACCGCGCCACCGCCGAGCGAGGTGAGCTGCTGCGGCTCGCCACCCTCGAGCGACAGCAGCCAGATGTTGGACACGTCGCCGCGGTCCGACACGAACGCGATGTGCTTCCCGTCCGGGCTCCACACTGCCCCGCCGTCGGACACCTTGCCCCGCGTCAGCTGGCGCGCGTGACCGCCGCGTGCGGTCACGATCCACAGGTGGGAAACGTAGCGGTTCTCTTCGCGGTCCACGCGCTTCACCGTGAAGACGACGCTGCGCCCGTCCGGGGATAGCGCCGGAGCCGACGGCAGGATGAAGCGGTAGAGATCGTCGATCCGTACGCCCCGCGGCATCGGCTAGAAGAACCCGAGCGACGCGGTCAGCTTGAGCTCCGGGAGATCGTCGAGGCCGAAGCGAAGCTCCAGTGCCCCGTTCTTGTACCCGCCCAGGTCCTTCTCCACGCCCACGAGGAGATTGAGCCCGATCTCGTTGAACGTGTCGTCCACGTCGAAGCCGGGCGGCGCGTCGATGTCCAGGTTGTAGAACGCGTAGCCGAGCCCGCCTCCGGCGAAGAACGTCACCGGCATGTTCACGTCGGTGAAGTGGTACGCGACGTCGCCGTTCAGCGCGAAGGTGAGCGCGTGATCACCGAAGCCGAGGTCGCCGTTCGTGCGAACGCGCACGCTCGGAGCGAGCTCGCCCCAGTCCCCGAAGAACCCGATCGTGAACTGGTCCGGGTCGGACGAGAAGCCGGCTCGCGGGCCGTAGTGGCTGAGGCCCAGCGCGGCCTCGCCCGGCGACGGCAGCGCCGCTCCCAGCAGCATCGCCGCCGCGACGATCGCGGCGCACCGACGGATGTCCCTCAACGCTTGCCCGATCATGGATCCCTCCCGATGGAAATGCGCCGCGGCGCCTCGCCGCGGCGGTGACTCTACTCGGCCCCGGCCGCGTCCGAAGTGGCTCGCTCGGGAGCGGCGCCCGCTCCGATGGAGCGGACCACCGCCCGCCGGCTCGTGTCCGTGGACTCGCCCGACGGCGCGCCAGGATACCCCGCGGCGACGAGGTTGTTCGCCCCCGATTCGGGGAAGTTGCGCAGCACGTAGGCGCGCACCGCTTCCGCTCGCCGCTGACCCAGATCCGCGGGGCCGCCGTCCGTGGTCACCGCGATCTCGATGCGCAGCGGGCGCGTCGCGCTCCCGGTCCAGCGCTCGATCACCCGGCCGATCTTGTTCAGCTGGTGGTAGGACAGGGGGCGAAGCTCCGCCTCCCCGCTCTCGAACTCGACGCGATCGAGGACCACGTCCGAGCCCTGGAGCAACCGCTCCTCGATCGGATCCTGCACGCAGCCGTTCGCGTCGATGCCTGCGCCGAGCGGCGTGTCGTCGCACCGATCCAGTCCGTCCAGGACGCCGTCGCCGTCGCTGTCGCTGGGGCAGCCCTCCGCGCTGACGAGTGCGCCCGTCGGGCTGTCCGCGCACTGGTCCAGTCCGTCGAAGACGCCGTCCGCATCCGCGTCGCTGGGGCAGCCCTGCAAGTCCACGGTGGCGCCGCGCGGCGTTTCGCCGCAGGAGTCGAGGCCGTCGAAGACGCCGTCCTCGTCCGAATCGATGCCGCAGCCCACCGGATCGACGATCACGCCGGGCGCGGTGGTGAGGCACTTGTCGAAGCGGTCCTCGACCATGTCGCCGTCGCCGTCCTTCCACGCCCATCCGAGCGGGACGGTGAGGCTCAACGTGACGGCGTAGTTGTTGAGCCACCGCTTGCCACGGTAGCTGTCGGGACTGAACGGCTCCTCGCCGAGCACGCCGTCCGTCCCGCCGTCCGAGCCCCACGTGGTCGGGTCATTCGGGTCGAAGTCCACGTCGGCCAGATCCCGCTGCGCCGCCAGCAGCGCGGCCCGCGCGTTCGGCTGGGGAAGGTCGTCGCGGCGCATCACGTAGTCGCGAATGTCGAGGCGCAGCCCCCAACCCGACGTGCGGAAGTACTTGAAGCCGAAGCCGAAGTCGTAGAACAGGTTGGAGAACGGGCTCGGCGGCGCGTCGTCGCCGCTCGCGAGATCTTCGATGAAACCGGCGCCCACGCTCACGAACGGGCGGAATCGGTTCCCCGAGACGTGCGCGAGAATCGAGCCGCCGGCCAGGAAGAGGTTCGAGCTCGACTCGGCCGTTCCCTCCGACGTCACCAAGTTCGTGAACACGACGCCTCGCGGCGAGCCGCCCGCGTCGTACGCGATGTGCGCGTCGTACGACTCGAGCATCGCGCTCCGGAACTCCTGGCCCTGCGCGGGCGACAGCGCGAACATCCCCTCCAGCGCCCAACGCGAGGAATTGTTCAGAGAAGCGCGGAAGCCGGTCAGCGGAGCGGCGCCGCTGTACTTCGTATGGTCGTCGGTCAGGAACGCACCGGCGAACGGATTGATCTCGAAGATGCGCTCGTGCACGGTGTCGGTCTGGCTGCGCGCGGCCGGGGTGACGACGAAGGCCGCGGCGGTGGCGAGGGCGGCCGCATGGGCGAGCTTCATCGCGCTGCCTTCTCCCGATCCCGTCCGGGTCGACGGCCCGAAGGGAGCTGCTCCGGGCTCGGGGAACGGCCCGGGAGGGCAAACCTGCCCATCCTCAAGGAAAGCGAGTGGCCAATTTGCACCACGTCTCGGGCGATGTCAACGCGAGGCACGACGCGGCGTTGCGCGACCTCGGGCACCGGCGATACCTCAGGCGGGGGCGGAATCCTGGACCTCGAGACCCGCGGCGCGCCGCACTTCTTCGTCGTACGCGGCGAAGACGCGTTCCTCGAGGTACTCGCGAACCTCACGGTTGATCGGGTGAGCAATGTCCTGAAAGGTCCCGTCCCTCTTCCGGCGGGCCGGCATGGCCACGAACCGGTGGCCGTCGGCGCTCTCGATCACCTTGAGCCCGCGAATCACGAACTCGTCGTCCAGTGTGATCGAAACGAACGCCTTCAAAACTTCTTCGTTCTGGAGATTCACGCGGACCTCGGTGATTTCCATACGGGTTTCCCCCGAATCGGTCGGTGCTCTGAGGCCGCAGTATCCGAGAAGCGACTGAAACCATCAACTATCTTTGCAAGCTCTGCCTAACATGCAAGAGCTCGTCGACGACGGCGCGGCCGCAGGCCGAGCAGGGGACGCCCCGACCCCCGGGCGCGAGGTCGTAGGTCAGCGATCGGCCCTCCGCCAGCACCCGCGCGACCGCCGCTTCCACCTGTTCCGACGCGCGTACCAGCCGCTCGTCGGACTCCTTGCGGCCGAGCCAGTCGAGCAGCATGCGCAGAGCGAGGATCGTGGCGATGGGGTTCGCCTTGTCCTGGCCGGCGTGCTTCGGAGCGCTGCCGTGAATCGGCTCGAACATCCCGTGGCGGTCCCCGATGTTGCCTCCCGCTGCCACGCCCATGCCGCCCTGGGTGGAGCTGCCCAGATCGGAGATGACGTCACCGACCAGGTTCGGCGCGACGACGACGTCGAACCACTCCGGGTTGCGCACCTGCCACATGCAGAAGGCGTCGAAGTACGCCGTGTCCCGTTCCACGTCCGGATACTCGGACCGGCCGATCTCCTCGAACAGATCACGGAAGTAGCGGTGCGCGCCCACGATGTTGGACTTCTCGACGCAGGTCACCTTCGCCGCACGGTTCGCGGCGCTTCCCTCGCGCTCGCTCGCGCGGCGGCGCGCCAGCTCGAACGCGAACCGGACGATGCGCCGTGTGCAGGCCTCGGTGATCCGGATCGGCGTCTCGCGCCCGGGCCCGCCCTGCGCGCGCTCGATCTCGCGTGTCTCCCCGGTGTACGCGTCCTCGGTGTTCTCGCGCACGACGACGTAGTCGACGAGACCCGGCTTCCACACCTGCGACATCTCGCCGTGCACCTTGTGAAGCACGCCGGGGTAGAGCCTCACCGGGCGGACGTTCGCGTAGAGGTCCAGGCGCTTGCGGTTTCCGATGACCTGCGCGTACCCGGCGAGCTGCGAGGTGGGATATGGGCGGCCCGGCTCGGTGAACACCGGCTTCCCGTCGATCTCGTGTCCGACCGCGCCGAGCAGAATCGCGTCGGCGTCTCGACACTTCTCGAAGCTACCGTCCGGCCACTCGACGCCGTGCTCCGCATAGTAGTGACCGCCGCAATCGATCTCGGTGACGTCGAAGTCGGCGCCCGTGATCTCGCGAACGGCATCGAGGACCTTCAGCGCCGCGGCGACGACCTCGATTCCAATCCCATCGCCCGGCAGCACGACCAGCGAGTATCTCGGCTTCATGAGCTCCCGGCTTTCCGTGTGTCAGATCTATCAAGGAGTTATGAGGATTCCCGCGCTGCCGCTCGCCCGCGGCAGGGTGGGCCAAGCTTCGCTGCGGCAACCACTTGGGGATAAGGCCCCTCTCGGGGTGGCAGCTGGCGTTCGGAACCATCGCCAATTCAGCAGCTTACGCCATCCGGCGGCCTCCGGCGCGCGTTTTCCACTTATACACACGGGCGCCCACTGAGGGATCCGGACCCGCCGGTGGTGATCGCCGATTCCGACGGTCCGCGCGTCCACATCGACGGGCGTCGATCTGGATCCGCCTCAGCCGCCGATCTCGCAGTTACCCCGGAAGCGGACGCCGTCTTCCATGACCATGTTCTTGGCCTTGATGTCGGCGTCGACGTGGCTCCCCGACTGGAACTCGACGCCCTCGCGCGCCGAGATCTTGCCCTGGAAACGGCCGTTGACCACTGCGCGACGGGCCTGCACCTGCGCCTGGACGTTGCCGGTGCTGCCCACGATCACTGCGTCGGCGGCCTCGATCTCGCCCTGGGCCTCGCCCTCGACGCGAATGGTGCCCGAGACGTTCGCCTTGCCGACGAAGCGCGCGCCTTCCGCCAGCACGGTCGCGGCGCCGGGCGTGTTCGGAGCCGTGCTGCTGCTCGGGGCCATCGGAGCCGGCGCGGGTTCGCTCGGCGTGGGGGTGGAGCTGCCGCTCATTTCGGGGTAGCCGGGCGAGCCGGCGGGGCGATCGGTCTGCATCTTTTTCTGGAACATGGTCGACTCCGTGGGTGGTTGCTCTGCCGTCCACTCGGCCCTTCGGCGAGACGTGGTTGCTGTGCCGTCCACTCGGCCCTTCGGCGAGACGTGGTTGCTGTGCCGTCCACTCAGCCCTTCGGCGAGACGTGGTTGCTGTGCCGTCCGCTCAGCCCTTTGGCGAGAGCAGGAACGTCGGATCCAGCGGCTCCTCCTCGAGGCGGACCTCGAAGTGGACGTGAGGGGCGCTCGAGCGCCCCGTGTTTCCGAGCCGCGCGATGGTTTGTCCCCGCGGAACCAGAGCCCCGGTTTCGACGAGAACTGCGTCGTTGTGTCCGTAAAGCGAAGTGAAGCCGTTCCCGTGATCCAGGATCACGAGATTCCCGAACGTGTCGTCCCAGCCCGCGAAGCGCACCGCGCCGAACGCCGCCGCGCGCACGTCTGTTCCCGTCTCGCCGACGAGGTCGATGCCGGGGTGTCCTTCGGGTCCGCTCTCGAAGCCGCGAGAGACCCACCCGTCGACGGGGGGAAGACACGGCACTTCGGCGAGCAGTCCTTCCTCGCGCTCCCACCGGTGGCGGCCCTTGTCGGCACGCTCGGTCGACAGCGCGTCCGAGAACTCGATTCCGGCCCAGCGCCGGATCCGGGTCTCGAACTCCTGCAGCTGCGTGAGCTCGGCTTCGAGCTCGCGGATCCGGCCCGTCTCCTCGTGCAGCCGCGCATTCTCCGCGCGGAGCGACTCGACCTCGCGGCTGCGAGCGGAAAGATCCACGACCTGCACCAGCGCGACGACGAGCAGCACCGGCAGCGAGGCCACCACGGCCCCGCCGGCGATCAGTAGATGCAGCGGGATGTCACGGTTCCAGCTGCGCGAGCTCCCGTGCGGCGCCACGATGACGGAGATCTTCCGGGCGCGATCGAAGAGCACGTGCTTTCCCTCGGGGAGTGTCCGCCGGCCGGCGCGGGGCGAACCGGACCGTTTAGCATCGCGGTTCCGGCCGTGTCAAGGCGGCCGGCCCGTGCCCCTCGCGATTCGAGACTTCGTTCCCCGAATCGACAGCGACTCGCGCCGGCTTGAGCGGCCGATCAGAGGTGGTCGGGGACTCGTTGCTCCGCGGCGAGCAGCAGCTCGATGAGCCGGTCGAGGTCGTCGTACGAGTAGAATTCGAGGCTCACGTGGCCGCGCCCCCCCCGGTCGTGAATCTGGACGGGCGTGCCATAGACGCGCTGCAGCTTCTCTTCCAGCTCTCGTGTCTCGGGAGACGTGGTTCGAATCGCGGCGCGTCGACGCTTCTTCGCGCCTTTCGCCACGAAACCCGGGACGGTGGCGGCCCGGTCCTCGGCCTCCCGCACGGTTAGCTCCTGCGTGCGAATTTGCTCGTGCAGCTTCAACATCTCCTGCTCGTCGCGACACGCCAGGAGCGCGCGCGCGTGTCCCCTCGAGAGCCGTCCCTCCCGCACTTCCTCTTGGAGCGATGCGGGCAGGTTCAGCAGGCGGAGCGTGTTGGCCACGTTCACTCGGCCGCGGCCCACCCAACGCGCGATCTCTTCCTGCGTCCACTCGAACACGTCGGCGAGTTCGCGGTAGGCGAGCGCCTCGTCGATCGGATTGAGGTCCGCTCGCACGAGATTCTCCACCAGCGCGAGCGGCAGCATCTCTTCGTCGGAGGCTTCGCGAACGATCGCAGGGATCTGCTCGAACCCCGCGCGGGCCGCGGCGCGCCAGCGTCGCTCGCCGGCGATGAGCTCGTACACACCGCCCGATGCCCGTCGCACGAGCACGGGTTGCAGCAGCCCCTGCTCGCGGATCGAGTCCGCGGGCGGATCGATGTCCTCGGCAGGAAAGTCGTGTCGCGGCTGTCGCGGGTTGGGGCGGATCGACTCGATCGGGAGGGACAGCACCACGTCGCCTTCCCGGTGCGAGAGAGCCGTCGTTTCCGGGATCAGCGCCCCCAGCCCTCTTCCCAGGCCTCGCTTGCTCATCGTCACACTCCAGGTACTTCGATGACCGGTTCGACTTCCGCCGGCCTGGCGCGCTCGCTTCCGGCCTCGAGCAGCTCCCCGGCGAGCTTCATGTAACTCACCGCCCCCGGCGACAGGATGTCGTACAGGATGACGGGCTTTCCGTGGCTCGGCGCTTCGCCGAGGCGAACGTTGCGCGGCACGACAGTTCGGTAGACCTTTTCGCCGAAGTGGCTGCGCGCTTCCTCGGCCACTTCGCGCGAGAGCGTCAGGCGACGATCGTACATCGTGAGCAGCACGCCCTCGATCTCGAGATCTGGATTCAGGTTGCGTTGCACGAGGCGAATCGTGTTCAGCAGCTGGCTCAAGCCTTCCAGGGCGTAGTACTCGCACTGGATCGGGATCAGCACGGAATCGGCCGCGGTCAGCGCATTCAGAGTGAGAAGTCCCAGGGACGGCGGGCAGTCGATGAAGATGTAGTCGTAGTCGTCGCGAACATCGCCCAGTGCGTTGCGGAGTCGATGCTCTCGCGCCATCGCGCTGACCAGCTCAACTTCGGCGCCCGTGAGTGCCTGGTTGGACGGCGCGAGGTCCAGGTACGGAACGGTCGTCTTCTGAACCACCTCGGGAAGGTCCTTCTTCTCGAGGAGCACTTCGTAGATTCCGAGGATCGATGCGCGGTCGAAGAGACCGAGCCCGCTGCATGCGTTTGCCTGGGGGTCTATGTCGATCAGGAGGACTCGCCGCTCGGATGCGGCGACGCACGATGCCAGGTTCACGGCAGTCGTGGTCTTGCCCACTCCGCCTTTTTGATTCGCGATCGCGATGACGCGGGCGCGGCCGCCGCCTGCGGCCGGCCGACCGCTCGTCGGTTCCTCGTTCACTGCCCTTCCTCGTCTTCCCGGATCCACCCGAGGATACACGCCGGGTGTCGCGAGAATACCGGAGGGAGAAGGAATCGGGGAGACGAAAACCCGGGGGGGCGGTGTGCGCAAGGGAACGTGCCCGGACATCCGGTCAGGCGTCCCAGGAATCGGAGGGTCTCTCTGCCTGGCGAGAGGGCCGGCGCGTTGTTCCCCGTGGAACAACGGGAGACCGGTCCTTTCGGCCCCCGCCGCAAGAGCGGGAGGCCGGTTGCTTCCGCAGATCGCCCACGAGGAGCCGTGACCGACCACGTCGGTCTGTTCCACGGGAAACAACCCGGCTCTAACCTCAGTCGGACGGACGTGGGCCGGGTCGTCCACGCGCGCAGCTCAAGCCACCCGAGCGAGGCTCGTGACGGGCTCCTCGCCGTCGCCCGGCCACTCCAGCCCGCCCTCGCGAGGCGCTGCGAAGACCCAGGCCTCGCCTCCCGGCGCCAGCAGACCGGGGGCCGCGCGACGGAGGAGATCGGGGCCCCCGACCGCCCGCGCGAAGACCCGGTCGAAGGGGGCGCGTCCTCGAAGAGTGTCGCCGGGTTGCTCGATCCGGCACCAGTGGATGGCGCAGTCCTCAAACCCGAGTTCGACCACGCAGGCCTTGAGGAAGTCGCACTTCTTCCGCGTGGAGTCGACGAGATCGAGGCGGACCCGCGGCCTCACGATCTTCAGTGGGATCCCCGGAAACCCACCACCCGACCCGACGTCGAGGACCCGAATTGGCTGACCCGGCGGGACCACCCGCAGGACGGCCAGGCTCGGCAGAACTTGCCGCTCGAGGATCTCCCCGGCCGTTTTCCGGGACACGAGATTCACCCCACGGTTCCGAAGCTCGAGGAACTCCACGAAATGGGCTATCGCCGCATCCCAGCCGGCCGGGGCACCGCCTTCCCGCTCCAGCAGGCGCCCGAGGACCGTTCGGACGCGCTCTGCCGAGGTCACCGGGCGCGCCTTCGAAGCTCGACCAGCAGGACTCCCACATCCGCCGGCGAGACACCGGAGATCCGGGAAGCCTGGGCCACGGTGAGGGGCCGAATCCTCGCGAGCTTCTCGCGGCCCTCGGACGAAATCCCCCTCATTTGGGTGAAATCGAGCGCCGGGGGGATCCGCACTGCTTCGAGATCCTTCCCGCGCCGGATGCGCGCATCCTCCCGCGCAAGGTAACCCTGGTACTTGATCCGAACTTCCAGCTTCTCGCGCTCCTCGTCCGAGAACTCGGCGAGCTCGGGATGGGAGTCGAGCCAGTCGGCGATCCGTGCCTCCGGCCGGGCCAGCAGGTGGTGCAAGAGGACGCCGCCCAGGCGCGCGCTCCGGAGCCGGCGCTCCAGCTCGTGGACCCGCTCCACCCGCTCCACGAGCCGCCGCTCGTCGCCGGACTCGAGCAGGCCGAGGGCGTGAGCGTGAGGGAGCATACGCTCGTCCGCGTTGTCCTGGCGCAGATGGAGCCGATACTCGGCCCGTGAAGTGAACATGCGGTAGGGCTCGTCGGTGCCCTTGGTCACGAGGTCGTCGACCAACACCCCGATGTAGGCTTCGTCGCGGCCGAGCGTCCACGGCTCGCGCGCCCGAACCCGCCGCGCCGCGTTCACGCCCGCAACCAGCCCCTGCGCCGCGGCCTCCTCGTAGCCGGTCGTGCCGTTGATCTGCCCCGCGAGGAACAGGCCGGGCACGCGCCGGCACTCGAGCGCGGGCGTCAACTCCGTCGGGTCGACGAAGTCGTACTCCACCGCGTACCCCGCCCGGTAGGGAACGGTGTCCGGACGGATTCCCGGGATGGAGCGCAGCACCTCGGTCTGCACCTCCGCCGGCAACGACATGGAGAGCCCGTTCACGTAGACCTCGTCCGTGTCCCACCCCTCGGGCTCCAGGAAGAGCGTGTGGCTCTCGGCCTCCGCGAAGCGCACGACCTTGTCTTCGAGCGACGGGCAGTACCTCGGGCCCACTCCCCGGATCGTCCCCGAGTACAGCGGCGACTGGTGCAGGTGCTCGCGGACGATCTCGTGAGTCCGCGGCGTCGTGCGCGTGACCCAGCAATCGAGCTGCGGCTTCGCCGGGAGCGCCGCCGTGAAGTGCGAGAACGGGCGCGGGCGCGCGTCCCCCGGCTGCCTCTCGAGGGCGCTCTCGTCGAGATCTCTGCGGAGGATGCGGGGCGGCGTCCCGGTCTTGAGCCGACCGACGCGGAGGCCGAGCGCCGCGAGGCTCGCCGTGAGGTGCGCCGCGGCCGGCTCGCCGCGGCGGCCGCCGTCGGTCGTGCGGGACCCGACGAACATTCGTCCGCCGAGGAATGTCCCCGTCGCGAGGATCACGGCCTGCGCGGGCAGCGTTCGCCCATCCACGAGCGAAAGACCGACGGCGCAACCGTCGTGCACGAGGATCGCTGCCGCCTCGCCCTCGATGACCTCGAGCCGCTTCTGGCTGCGCACCACGCGCGTCATCACGCGCGAGTACATCGCCCGATCGGCCTGAGCGCGCGGGCCCCACACCGCGGGGCCCTTCCCGGTGTTGAGCATGCGGAACTGGACGCCCGCCTCGTCGATGGCGCGGGCCATCTGCCCGCCGAGCGCGTCGATCTCCCGGACCAGGTGTCCCTTGGCGAGACCCCCGATCGCAGGGTTGCACGACATCCGCCCGATGCTCGTCGCGTCGAGCGTCAGCATGATCGTTCGGCAGCCGCTCCGCGCCGCGGCAAGCGCGGCCTCGATGCCGGCATGGCCGGCGCCCACGACGACGACGTCCACCGGCTCATGCCGTGCGGCGGAACGGCGAATGGCCAACGCCGACCTCACTTTCCGATGCAGAAGCGCGAGAAGATGCGGTCGAGCACCGCCTCGCCCACGGTTTTCCCGGTGATCTCTCCCAGCGCCGCGACGGCGTCGCGCACGTCACCGGCGATCAGCTCCTCGGTGCGCCCTTCGCGCCACGAACCCACCGCCAGCGCGAGGCTGGCGCGCGCGCGACGCAGCGAGTCCTCGTGCCGCTCCCCGGGGACGACGGCGTCCGCCGGTTCGCGTCCGGTTCCCCGGGTCAGGGTATCCGCGATCGCCGCGCGCAGGCCATCGATCCCTTCGCCGCGAAGCGCCGAAACCCGCTGTGCGGTCTCGCCGGCGGCCGCAGGCACGGCCTTCGCCCCAGGAAGATCGCACTTGTTCCACACGACGACGTGCGCGCCACCGCGCGCCCGCTCGAGCACGACCTCATCGTCCCGACCGATCCCCTGCGCCGCGTCCAGCACGACGAGGCGAAGATCCGCGCGAGTCTCCACCTCCCAGGCTCGCCGCACGCCCTCCGCCTCCACCGGCTCCACCGCTTCGCGGAGGCCGGCCGTGTCCACCAGGCGGACCGGCATGCCGCCGACGTCGATCCACGCCTCGAGCCAGTCCCGCGTCGTCCCCGGCGTCTCCGCGACGAGCGCCCGCTCGTCCTCGAGAAGCGCGTTGAAGAGACTCGACTTGCCCACGTTCGGCCGTCCGATCAGCGCCACCGTCGCGCCGTCTCGCAGTCGCCGGCCCCACGGCGCCCGCCGCGCCAGCTCGTCCAGCGAGTCCGCGCAACGCGAGAGCGCCGCTCCGGTCTCCTCGTGACCGACCGCCTCGACGTCCTCGGTGAAGTCCAGGTTCACCTCGAGCCGCGCCAGCAGGTCCAGCAGGTCGCTCTCCACGTCGAGCGTCCGCCGCGCCAGCTTGCCGGCCAGCGCGGCGAGCGCCGCGTCCGCGGCCCGTTCCGTGCGCGCCGAGATGACGTCGACCACGGCCTCGGCCTGCGACAGATCCAGCCGCCCGTTGAGGAAGGCGCGTCGCGTGAACTCGCCGCGCTCGGCCAGTCGCGCTCCCGCGGCCAGCGCCGCCCGCAGCACGCGCCGGGCCACGATCCAGCCGCCGTGCACGCCGAGCTCCACGACGTCTTCGCCGGTGTACGTGCGCGGTGCTCGCATCACCGTGACGAGCGCCTCGTCCAGCGCGCGGCCCTCGCCGTCCCGCAGCCAAGCGTGGTGCACGGTGTGCGTCTGGCAGCGCTCGAGCGGCGGCCTCGTGCTCGCCAGCCGCCCCGCCACCGCTAGTGCATCGGGCCCGCTCAGCCGGACGATCGCTACGCCACTCTCGCCCAGTGCCGTGGCGATCGCCGCGATCGTGTCCGACACCGCCGGGCCGCCTCAGCCCTCGGCCGCTACCGCAGCCGGCGACGGCTTCATCAGCGCCTTCTGCGCGATCGTGAACAGGTTGCTCATGAGCCAGTAGAGCACGAGCCCCGACGGCATCGTGAAGAAGATGAACGTCATCATGATGGGCATCATGTACATGAGCGCCTTCTGGCTCGGGTCGACCATCGTCGCCTTGGACTGGAAGAACGACGTCACGCCCATGATGATCGGCAGCAACGAGATGCCCGTGCCGATGAACGGGATCGCGACCGGAAGGTGGAACAGCACGTCGGGCTGCGACAGATCCCGGATCCAGGCCACGAACGGCGCCTGGCGCAGCTCGATGGTGTGGAACAGGACCGCGTACAGCGCGAAGAAGATCGGCATCTGCAGGAGCAGCGGCAGGCAGCCGGCGAGCGGGTTCACGCCGGCCTCCTTGTACAGGCGCATCGTCGCCTCGCTCAGCTTCTGCGGCTCGCTCTTGTACTTCTCCTTGAGCGAATCGAGGCGCGGCTTGAGCGCCGCCATGTCCCGCATCGACTTCGTGCTCTTGTACGTCAGCGGGTAGAACAGCAGGTTCATCCCGATGGAAAAGAGGATGATCACGACGCCGTAGTTGGGGATGAGCGAGTGCAGCCAGATCAGGAATCCGAGGATGCCGCGGGACAGCGGGCGAACCCACGACCATCCCAGATCCACGGTTCCCTCGATGCCGAGCCCGGTGGCTTCCAGCTGCGCGAGCTCGAGGGGCCCGATGTACACGTCGTAGCCGACGCGGCTGGCGGCGAGCCCCGGCGTTCGCTCCACCAGGATCTGCCCGCCGACGCTGGCGTCGTCGCGACGAGGCGCCGCGGTGGCGAACAGCCGCGACGCTCCCTGGAAGTCGTCGCGCGGGACGATCGCGCCGAGGAAGTACTTGTTGTGCACCGCGACGTAGTAGGTGTGCCCGGGAAACTCGACCGGGCCGTTGCGAAGGTCGGCGGCCTTCTTGCGCTGGACCTTCCCCTCGGCGAACACGCTGCCCTGGAAGTACTCGCCCGGGCGGGAGCCGACCTGCTGCTCCGTGGCGTCGAGCCCACCCGCCCAGCTCAGACCCCAGGCGCCCAGCCCGACGCGGTCGGTCAGGAGCTCGTGCTCCACCCGAAGCACGTGTCCCTCCGACGGGACGAGGATCGTCTTGCGCAGGGTGAGCTCTTCGAGGGGCAGCTCCCACTCGAGCCTGCGCCCCTCCGCGGTCGTCCCGTCCGAGACGAGCCGGAACGGAAGGTGGTCCACGGAGATCTCGCGGTCGCCGACCACGAGCACCGTTCCGAGCGCGCCCGCGCCGTCCTCCGGCAGAAGCTGCACGGGCGCGCCGGATCCGTCGTCGAAGCCGGGCAGCTCGACGCGCGTGAGTCTCGCGCCGCGGCCGTCGATCTCCACCGCCATGGTGGCCGATTCGACGCGCACGTGCGCGACCTCGGCATCGCTCTCTCCGGCGAGCCGCAGCGCGCCGGCGCCGCCCGGCGGGGAGAGCAGCGTTCCTGCCCCGACGCTCCCGGTGTCGCCCGGCACCGACGCGATCGTCGCCGCGGTGTCGGACGGGGTGCTTGCCCCCGGTGCCCCCTGCTCACCGACGTGCCCACCGGCCATCTCTTCGCTCGGCGGAGGCGCGGGCCGCTCGGACGTAGGCCGCGGCTGCATGGGGAACAGCATGCTCCAGGCGAGGAGCACACCCATGGCGAGCACGATCGCCCAGAAGGCGCGCTGTTCCTGTCCCGGTTCGTCAGCCACGGGCCGCCTCGCTGCGTTTCGTCACGGCACGGGATCCACGCCGCCGGCGTTCAGGGGGTGGCAGCGCAGGACGCGCGCGGCGGCGAGCCCCAGCCCGCGCACTCCGTGGCGCGACAGCGCCTCTTCCGCATAGGCCGAGCAGCTCGGATGGAAGCGGCAGGCACGGGGCAACCACGGCGAGAGCACGGCGCGATACGCGCGCACCAGCAGGACGAGGAGGCCGATCATGGCTGCGCCGAGGAGATGCTGCGCAGCAACGCCGTCACGTCGTCCTCCACGTCGCGCGTCCCCCGCCCGATCATCTTGGACGAGGCCACGAACACGATCGCGATTCCCCGGCACGCGAGCTCCCCTTTGTGGCGGCGGTACGCTTCGCGGATCCTTCGCTTCAGCGCGTTCCGCGTGACTGCATTCCCGAGCCTTCGCCCGGCGGCCACGCCCACACGGTTACGCGTTCCCGCGTCCGCTTCGCCGCGCAGCCAGAACGCGCTCATCAGATCGCCGCGGATCCGCTGGCCGTCCTGGAGGATCCGCGTGTACTCCGCGGGCCGCCGGACGCGCTCCTCCTTGGCGAAGCCTTCGGGTCTCATGGGTCCGCGACGCGTGACGCGTCGCCGGCCGCGGCGCTACGGGATC
>JBQTGV010000023.1:0-9594 GCA_052390515.1 Candidatus Eiseniibacteriota bacterium
ACGATCTGCGGGAACGGGACGCGCGGCTACTCCGGCGACGGTGGTCCGGCGACGGCAGCCCAGCTGTTCCTGCCGGGTGGACAGTCCGCGCCGCCGGTCGGGCGCATTGCGTTCCACGACGGCTTCCTGTACATCGCCGACACGAACAACAGCTGCGTCCGGCGGATCAACCTGACCACCGGAATCATCGACACCTTCGCCGGGACCGGCACGTACGGGTACTCCGGTGACGGCGGCCCGGCGACGGCAGCCCAGCTCTTCTTCCCGTCGGACGTGGACGTGGACGTGGACGGCAACGTGTACATCGCCGACACGTACAACAGCGTCATCCGCAAGGTCGACACCGCCGGCACGATCACGACGTTCGCCGGCGTCCAGTGGGACTACCTCGCCGATGGGAGCATCCACTACAGCGGGGACGGCGGCGCGGCCACGGCGGCGCAGCTCGATCGACCGCACGGAATCGGGTTCGACGCCGAGTGGAACCTGTACATCGCGGACTCGTACAACAACCGCGTCAGGAAGGTGTGGAAGTGACATCGGCTTCGCCGTTTCGCCGTGCCGTTCCGGTGCTGCTCGCGGTTGTGCTGACCTCCTGCGGGGATGACGAGGGCACCGACCCCACCCCCGAGGAGGCGGCGTTCCCGACCGACTACATGACGACGTACACGGAGGTGCGCGACCTCCGCCTGAGCAACAATCACGACGGGAGCTTCTCCAACGTCGGGGCGATCCGGGTGCACGCCGCCCCGGCCGCGGCCGCGACCGCCTACACGAACCTCTCGTTCCCGCTTCCCGACGGCACGACGCTCGTGAAGACGCAGTACGCCGATCCGGCGGGGAACACGCTCACCGGCTTTACCGTCATGCAGAAGCGGGCGGGCTTCGCGCCCGGCTCCGGGGACTGGTACTGGCAGACGGTGGACGCGGACCGGAACGTCGTCGAGTCCGGCGCGGTCGCCGAGTGCATTACGTGTCACGTGGCGGACACGGACTGCGGTGCCTCGCCCGTGATGCTCGACTACACGCGCACTTGCCCGTAAGCGGATCCTGCCCGCGGCGGCGCTGAGGCGTCGCCGCGGGGCGTCCGCCGCGGCAGTGGGACAGGCTTCGAAATGACGCACCACGGTCCCCGCGGAGACTTCCATCAGCGCCCCGATTTCTGTTATCATCGCTTCCACTCTGGAACCGGCTCAGGGCCAGAGGCCTCCCGTGGTACCGGGCCTTGCCCCCCCGAATCCTCCGTGGAGCGTTGTGCGTTCGCTCGGCCGGCGGGTCCTGGTCGAGCGTCTGTGACCGCCACAGTCCTCGGGCCGCCCCCGAAGCGCCTGTGGATCGGGTGCTCAGTCGCCGGCCATCGTGCGTGGCCGCGCATTCCTAAATGGGCACCTCGCGTGCCCGACGGGAGAGGTTGTTCGACATGACTTGGAAACGGCGGCTCGGGTCTGTGAGTCGTATGGGCTCGGCCCTTCTCGCGGCAGCAGTGATCGCTCCTCTCGGCGGGTGCGGCGATGACTCCGGGACGACGCCGGATCCCGATCCGGTGGATGACGGTCTACCGGAGGATCCCGCACCGGCAACGATCCAGACCTGGGCCGGCAACGGTTTCGACGGCTTCAACGGCGACGACAAGCCGCTCCTGAAGAGCGCCCTGTACACGCCCATCGATGTCGCTTTCGCGCAGGACGGTCATCCGTACATCATCGACTGGAACAACGACCGGATCCGCGAAGTGACCGCGTCGGGCATCGTGGTCACCATCATGGGAACAGACTTCCCCGGCGATGGTCCCCCGGATCTCTCCGACCTCAGTCAGCCCGGCGCGATCGGGACCAAGATCCTGATCAACCATCCGACGGAGATGATCGAGCTTCCGGACGGCACGTGGCTCATGACCATCTGGCACAACCACAAGCTGCGCATCTGGGATCCCGTGACCCGGATGGCGTACGTGTACTGTGGCCGTGGCCAGGGTTTCGCGGGCGATGGAGCCGTGGTCGACGCTGCGACGCGCCTCAATCAGGTGAAGAGCACCGTCCGCGCCTCGGACGGGAGCTACTACATCCTCGATCAGCGGAACCAGCGGATCCGCAAGGTCGATCCCGCCGGCATGATCACGACGGTGTTCGGCTCGCCGGTGGACTCCGACGGCGACGGCTGGGTGGACCAAGCGTTCGCGGGTGACGGCGGCCCGCCGATCAACGCGCTGATGAACCAGCCCACCGGCGGCAATCCGCTTCCGGGTGGCACGCTCGTGCTGGACGCGCAGGGCCGGCTGTACTTCTCCGACACGCTGAATCACCGCGTCCGCCGCATCGACTTCTCGCTCGATCTCGTCGACACCGTGGTCGGCAACGGCCTGGCAGGGTTCGCCGGCGACGGCGGCCCCGGCACCGCGGCCTCCATCAACAACCCGCGCGACATCACCTTCGGACCCGACGGAATGCTTTACATCGCCGACGAGTGGAACCAGCGCGTTCGCCGCTGGGATCCGTCGACCGGCATCATCACGACGGTGGCCGGCAACGGCGTCCCGGGCTACACCGGCGACGGCGGCCATCCGCTGAATGCCTCGTTCAACCGCCCGACCGGAGTCACGTTCGAACCCGTAACTGGCTGGCTGTACATCACCGACTCGTGGAACCACGTGGTGCGCCGCGTGAACATGGAGGGTATCTGACATGCTGAGGTCGCTCTTCTTGCAGAAGCACGCCCGCGTGCTGGTTCCCTTCGTGGGGGCTGCCGCGTTCGCCATCGGGGGCTGCGGCGACGATTCGGCGGGCCCCGACCCGGACGATGGGAACAACCCTCCCCCGGATGATCCGGGGATTCCGTACGAGACGATCCAGACCTGGATGGGCACCGGGCTCAACGGCGGAGGGCCGGACGGCCTGGCCCCGCTCGCGACCACGCTGAACCTGCCGCAGGACCTGGCCTTCGCTCCGAACGGCGATCCCTACATCCTGGACTGGAACAACCATCGGGTGCGCACGATCAAGAACGGTGTCGTGTCGACGGCGATCGGGACCGGCGAGATCGGTGATGCGCCGGACGGATTCGCCAATCAGATCCGGATCAACCATCCGACGAACATCGACTACGATACTCAGGGACGCCTCATCCTGGCGGCCTGGCACGACTCCAAGGTCACGCGGCTGGACTTCAACACGAATTGGAGCGAGGCCATTGCCGGCACGGGTACGCAGGGAAACACGGGCGACGGTGGCCCTGCGGTCACGTCGCTCCTGCGGCTGCCGGTGGCGATCGCGTGCGCCCCGACGGGTGAAATCTACATCATGGACATGGGAAACAACCGGGTCCGTGTGATCGACAATGCCGGGAACATCCAGGCGTTTTGCGGGACCGGAGTGCGCGGCTACACCGGTGACGGCGGGCCGGCGGTCAACGCGACGATGGACGTACCCGCAGGGCAGGCTGCACCACCGGTCGCGCGCATGAAGTACGCGAACGGTTCCCTGTACATCTGTGACACGATGAACAGCGTCATTCGACGCATCGATACGGCCACCGGGATCATCACGACGGTCGCCGGCAATGGCACGTTCGGGTTCTCCGGTGACGGCGGGGCGGCCACGTCGGCCCAGCTGTACGCTCCTTCGGACGTGGACGTCGACTCCGCCGGCAACATGTACATCGCCGACACTTACAACAACGTCATCCGCAAGGTGGACACCGCGGGAGTCATCAGCACGTTCGTCGGTTACCACTACGAGTTCACCGGCGACGGCCTGCAGCACTTCGGCGGCGACGGCGGACGTCCTGCCGACGCCACGCTGGACCGCCCGTACGGCGTCGCGTTCGATGCGCAGGAGAACTTCTACGTCGTGGACACGCACAACAACCGTATCCGCGTGGTCATGAAGTAACGAAGCTCGGCCTGGCAAACGAGCACCAGGGAGGGGGGTCTCCGGGCCCCCCTCCCGCTTTTTGCCCCCTCCTGCCTGGCCCCGCCCGGCCCCGCAATCCGGACCGGCGGCTCGTCGAAAAAAACGCAAGGGGACGCTCAAGCCGGCCGGCCTCGCCTCCCGATAGACGGCGAGGAGGATCGGAATGCGCCGGATCGTCCCGCTGCTCGCTCTCGTCGCGATCGGCCACGCGCGCGCCGACGCGGCGTCCGTCACGGGCGTCGTGCTCCGCGACCCGGCGCCGCCACCGGCGGCGGCTCCCATCGACCGCTACCGTGAAAGGCAACCGCGCCCCGCAAGCGTCGAGGACCCTGCGGCGGCAGCCTCGTGCCAGTGCAACCCCGGGGCCTTCGCCGTGGTGCATCTCACCGGCGAACGCCTCCCGAAACCGACGCTGCAAGTGGCCGCGCCGGCGATGGCGCAGAAGGACCGCGCGTTCGTGCCGTCGGTGCTGGCCGTGCCCGTGGGAGGGGCCGTCGAGTTCCCGAACGAGGACCCGTTCTTCCACAACGTGTTCTCCTACGCTAGACCGAAGAGCTTCGATCTCGGGCGGTACCCTGCGGGCGACTCGCACCAGGTCGTCTTCGACAAGCCCGGCATCGTCCCCATCTTCTGCGAGATCCACTACTCGATGCGCGCCTACATCCACGTCTTCGACACGCCGTACTTCGCCGTGTCCGATGAGGCGCGCCGATTCGAGATCCCCGACGTGGTCCCGGGGGACTACGTCCTGCACGTGTGGCAGGAAAACCTCCCGGAGATCACGCTGCCGATCACCGTCGGACGGGAGCCGGTCGCGCTCGAGGTGAAGTGAGCGTGCGCAGCTCGCTGCTTCGCCAGTACATGGCGTTCATCGGTGGGCTGGTGGTGGTCCTCTCCGCGGCCGCGTTCCTGATCACCACCCATGTCACCCGACAGGGCCTCGAGGATCTCTTCCGCTCACGCCTGGAGCGGGCCGCGGTCGTCTTCGAGCAGTACACGCAGGCGAACCGGCTGGCGCGGGAGAACGAGCTGGAGACGCTGCTCACCTCTCCGCGCTTCCTGGCCGCGATCGAGACGGCGGACCCGGAGACCATCGCCCGCGAGGTGCCGACTCACGGACTGCTGGCGGAAGCGGATGCGGTCAGCATCGTGGACCAGACGGGCGCGGTGCTGTTCGCCACACCCGACGCCGGCGAGGAGATAGCCCGCAGATTTCCGGGAAGGGACGCAGAGATTCCCTCGCTCACGCGCACGGCGGACGGGCTCGTGCTCGAGGTGGCGTCGGCCAGGATCGTCGCGAACAACGGCAGCACGCTCGGTTGGATCCGACTGGGGCGGCGCCTCGACGGCCGCTACGACGACGACCTGGAGCGCCTCACCGGGTTCGACGTGGTGCTCGGCCTCGACGGCCGCGAGATCGGCCACTCGGACTCGCCGCTGCTGGTCGCCCACGGCGCTGCCGCGGCCTGCCTGGCCATTGCGCCGGGCGCGGTGGAAAGGGTTCACCTCGGCGGGGCGGACGTGCTGGCCCTCCGCGCCGACGAGAGCGGCGACGGCCTCTGCGTGGTCTTCGTCGGGTCGGCCGAGCGGGCCATCGCTCCGACGATGGCCGACATCCGCCGGCTGCTGCTGCTGATGGCGGTCGCCGGCTCCGCGCTGGCCATGGCCGTCGTGTGGGCCTTCACGAGCCGTCGCATCGGGCGGCGCGTCGGAGACCTGGTGCACGACGCCGAGCGGATCGCCGCGGGGGATCTCGATTTCACCGTGCGGCCGGGCGCCGCCGACGAGCTGGGCGATCTCGCCGTCGCGTTCGAGGGGATGCGTTCCCAGCTGCGCCGGAGCCGCAACGACCTCGAGGCCGCGCATCGAGCGCAGCTCGGCGGCGAGCGCATGGCGGCGATCGGGCAGATGGCCACCGGCATCATCCACGACTTCAAGAACCCCATGTCTGTGATCCAGGGGACCGCGGAGCTGATCCGCCAGCGGGACCCGGCGAACGAGAAGCTCGACCGGCAGTGCCGCACGATCGGGCGACAGGTCGACCGCATGCTGGCGCTGACGCGGGATCTCCTGGAGTTCGCGAAGGGCAGGACCGAGCTGCACGTCGAGGTGGTGCGGCTCGCGACGTGGCTCGACGAGGTCGGCGGCGGGCACCTCGAGACGTACCGGCGGCAGGGCGTGCGTCTCGCCGTGGAGGGGCCCGCGGACGCTTCCGTGCTGCTCGATCGGGAACGCATGCAGCGCGTCGTCGACAACGTGCTGACCAACGCGCGCGAGGTCTCCAAGCCGGGCGACACCGTCCGGCTCCGCTGGTTCGTCGATGAGCGCGGCGATGTGGTCGTCGAAGTCCAGGACGAGGGCCCTGGCGTCCGCCCCGACCTGCTGGACAAGATCTTCGATCCTTTCGTGACCTCCGGGAAGGAGAACGGGTCCGGCCTGGGCCTCGCCATCTCGCGCAAGATCGTCGAGGACCACGGCGCGCAGATCGGCGCATCGAACGGCCCCGGGAAGGGGGCGAGATTCCGCATCGTCTTTCCGTCCAAAATGCACGTGAACGGCGGGGAAGTGCCCGTCGAGCAAGGAGTGGCGCAATGCTGAGCACGCGATGGCCCGTGATCTTCGCCCTGTCCCTGCTGGCGGCGACGGCGGCGAGCGCGGACGTCCAGATCTCCGGTCTGGCCGACTTCGTCATGCGCAACGTCGGCGAGGACGACGTCACCAACCGGAACTTCCCGCCCACGTCGAACCTCGACATCACCCGCGTGCGGCTCTTCGTCGACGCGGGCGTCGCCGAGAACGCCCAGTTCTTCACCCAGTTCCTCGTATCCAGCTCCTCGGACGCGTACGTCTACGGTGCGTACCTCAAGGTGGAGGAGCCGGGCGGCGTCGCATTCAACCTGCACCTCGGCCTCATCCCCGGCACGGTCGGCACCTTCGCGGCCAGGACCTACAGCGACAGGAACCCGCTCGTCGGAATCCCGCTCGCGTACAATCACCACTCCGTGCTGAACCCGTTCCGGGCGCAGCCCTCGGTCGACCAGCTCTTGACCGACCGCGCGGATCGATCCCACTCCAAGCTGCCGGTCTTCTACGACAACTGCTGGAACACGGGCGTCGAAGCGTACGGCCAGGCCGGCGAGTTCGACTGGTCCGTGGGCGTCCTGACCGGCTCCACGACCTTCCCGATGCGCAACCAGCCGGACAAGCTGCCGCAGGGGACCGCGCGGCTCGCGTGGGCCGCCGCTCCGGGCCTCGCCGTCGGAGCCTCGGGTTGGCTCGGGCCGTACCTCATGGAGGATATGGAGGCGCAGGTCGGGGTGGACGATCGCAACGACTTCCTCGCCGGCGGCTTCGGCTGGGACTTCTACGGAGCGTGGCGCTACCTGGAGGTGTACTCGGAGGTCTTCCGCGCGTTCTGGGAGCACCCGCAGCTTCCGACTCTGCACACGACCACCGGCTACGCGGAGGCGAAGTACAAGTTCCTGCCGCGCTGGTACGCCGCCACACGCTTCGACTTCTTCGAGCCGGACCACGTGACGGACAGCCTCGGCGAGGAGCACCCCTGGGACTATCCGCTGCACCGGGTCGAGTACGGCATGGGCTTCAAGCCGGCGCGCCGCATCGTGACGAAGCTCGTCGCGCAGCACAACCGCTTCGACGGGAACCAGTCCCTCGACGAGAACCACTACGTCGTGCAGGTGTCCGCGGGGTTCTGAGGGGAAGCGGTCAGCGCGGCCGGCGACGGAGGAGCAGACCGAGGGCGAAGGCGCACGCGACGAGCGCGAGCGCCGCACCCGCGGCGGGGAGGAGGAGGGAGACGAGGCTCGTGACCGCCGCCCCGGTGAGCTCCGCCGCCGCCACGACGGCATTGCCGAGCCCGCCCGTGGCCAGCGTCGAGGTGGCTCGGGCGGCGACCGAGGCTCCCTGCACGAGCCCGGCCGTACCTCCCCCCGCGATGGCCGCCACCGTCCAGCGGAGAAGCGGCGGCACGTCGCCGAAGACGGCGGCCACCGCCACCGTTCCGGCGAGGAGGCTCGCCGGGGTGGCCAGCGCGTCCAGCACGTGGTCCAACCACGGAACGAAGTACGCGCCGACCTCGAGCGCCGTCGCCACGGCGAAGGCCAGGATGGCGGCGTCCGTCCCGATCCAGCCGAAGCCGGGTGCCAGCGGCAGCGCTCCGGCCCGGGCGAACAGCCCGAGCACCAAGAACGGCAGGAAGATGCGGAAGCCGCAGGCGGCGGCGAGCCCTACCCCGAGAAGAACCGCCACCAGGGCATCCATGGGCGGCAGCGTAACAGACGCGGGGGAAGCGGGCGTACGGCGAGCGGGCGTGCGGGGCGCGGGCGTACGGCGGCGGAGACCTTCTGGTCGCACCCGCGCCCGGGTGAGGCGACGTCACCAGCTTTCTTCCTTGACGACCCAGGGTACGTCCACTAGGAAGGTCGGTGCCTTGACCGGAACCCGAGTCGGCGCTTGGCCTCGTAACTTCGAGCAAGCGAGGGGGCTGCAGGAGTCTCTTCGGAAGCGGGTGCGGATCGTGCGTCGTGGCACCCGCCTCCGAAGGATCGCCGGATGCGACGTTTCGATCGAGCAGGCAGCCGGGATGGCGTTCGCCGCGGTCGTGCTTCTCCGCTGGCCGGACTTGGTTGTCCTCGAGGTCGCCACCGCGGTTCGGCGGGCGGATTTCCCGTATGTTCCCGGGTACCTGTCCTTTCGCGAGGGTCCGGTGCTCGATCGCGCGTACCGGAAGCTCCGAGCCCGACCGGACCTCGTGATCTTCGACGGTCAGGGGATCGCTCATCCCCGAAGGTTCGGTCTGGCCTGCCATCTGGGTGTGCTGTGGGGGGTGCCCTCGGTAGGCTGTGCGAAGAGCCGGTTGGTGGGAACGGCAGCGGATCCCGGCCCCGATCGTGGGGACTGGACCCCGCTCCGGGACGGTCGTGAGATGATCGGGAGCGTGCTGCGGACGCGCGCGGGGGTGAAGCCGGTGTGGGTCTCTCCGGGGCACCGGATCGACCACGCGGGCGCCCGACGGATCGTTCTCCGCTCGGCCCGCGGGACGCGGCTCCCGGACCCGACCCGACTGGCTCACCGGGAGGTCAACGCGGTGCGGCGGGCCTGGAAGGCGCGTTCCCGGCTCGAACGAGAACCTCGAGGCGCGATGTGAGGGGGTGGCTTCGAAGATGAGCGCGAACGAAAGCCTCGGATACCCGCCCTGCCAGGCGTGCAATTCCGGGATCCTGATTCCGCTGAGCGACTACGGCCGGGAGGGCGCACCGATCCAGTACAAGGCCTGGGTGTGCACGAACCCGGAGTGCGGGTTTCATCTTCGGATCGACAACGGCGAGATCTCGATCGGGAGAGGGATCGCGAAGGCGACCAAGTAGCCGCCCTCCGGCCTTCGCCCGGGGCTCCCCGCCCCGGCCGTCAAGCGGGTCCGTAGCCCTTCCGAGATCTAGGGCAGACGATCGGGTTTCGACCGAGGGACCGACTTCCCGGGTGCGCGCGGCAGGAGGAAGGGCATGAAGGTCGTCACCGCCTCGGAGATGCGCGAGATCGATCGTCGGGCCATCGAGGAATTCGGCGTTCCCAGCCTCGACCTCATGGAACGCTCCGGCGCGGGCAGCGCAGAGATCATCGCCAAGAGCTGTTTGGAGACCGGCGCGGAAGTCGTCGTGCTGTGCTG
>JBQTGV010000024.1:0-4527 GCA_052390515.1 Candidatus Eiseniibacteriota bacterium
GTCGGCGCGATGAGCCCCCTCGGCGGCTTCCTCGGCGAGAAGGACTACCGCTCGGTGGTGAAGGACATGCGCCTCGCCGGCGGCGCGCCCTGGTCCCTGCCCATCTGCCTGCGGGTCAGCCGGGAGAAGGCCAAGGAAGTGAAGGACCGCGTCGCGCTGTGGGGCGACGGTCACCTGCTCGCCGTCATGGACGTGACCGAAAGGTTCGAGGGTGACAAGAAGGTCGAGGCCAAGCACGTCTACCGGACCGACGAAGAGGCTCATCCGGGCGTCGCCGCGCTGTACTCCCAGGGCGACGTGATGCTCGGCGGGCCGGTGCAGGTCGTCGACCGCGTGCGGTACACCGAGTTCAACCAGTACCGCAACGACCCGGCGGATCTTCGCGCGCACTTCCAGAAGCTCGGCTGGGACACCGTGGTCGGCTTCCAGACGCGCAATCCCATCCATCGCGCGCACGAGTACCTCATCAAGTGCGCGCTGGAGATCGTGGACGGCGCGCTCATCCACCCGCTGGTCGGCGCGACCAAGTCGGACGACATCCCCGCCGATGTGCGCGTGAAGTGCTACGAGGTGCTCATGGAGAACTACTTCCCGAAGGACCGCGTCATGCTGTCGGCGTTCCCGGCGGCCATGCGCTACGCGGGTCCGCGGGAGGCCATCTTCCATGCGCTGGTCCGCAAGAACTACGGCTGCACGCACTTCATCGTGGGTCGGGACCATGCCGGCGTCGGCAAGTACTACGGCAGCTACGACGCCCAGAAGATCTTCGGCGAGTTCTCCGCCTCGGAGATCGGGATCACGCCGTTCATGTTCGAGCACACGTTCTGGTGCAAGCTCACCGGCGGCATCGCCAGCACGAAGACGAGCCCGGCGGGTCCCGAGGACCGCTTCATGCTGAGCGGCACGCAGGTGCGAGAGATGCTGAACGAGGGTCGGGACATTCCGGCCGAGTTCACCCGCCCGGAGATCGCCCGGATCCTGCAGGAGAGTTCGCGGACCAAGGTGTCCGCCTGATCGACGAGGGAAGAGCACTTTCACGGACACCCAGGAGGGAATGATGTCCTTGCCCGGCTTCACCATCTGGTTCACCGGCCTGCCCTGCTCGGGCAAGTCGACCATCAGCGTGATCCTCGAGGAAGCGATCCGCAAGGAGCGCGGCAAGATCGAGGTCCTCGACGGAGACGTCATCCGCACGAACCTGTCCAAGGGTCTCGGCTTCAGCCGCCAGGACCGCGAGACGAACCTCATGCGCATCGCGTTCGTGTGCAACCTGCTGACGCGGAACGGCGTGCCCAACGTCGCCGCGGCGATCTCGCCGTTCGAGAACGTCCGCGAGCAGGCGCGCGAGCTGATCGGCAAGGGCTACGTCGAGGTGTACACGCGTTGCCCGATCGAGGCGTGCATCGAGCGCGACGTGAAGGGCATGTACAAGAAGGCGCTCGCCGGCGAGATCAAGGGCTTCACCGGCGTGGACGACCCGTTCGACGAGCCGGTCGATCCCGAGGTCATCTGCGATACGGACAAGGAGACGCCCACGGAGAGCGCGGCCAAGATCCTGAACTACCTGCGCTCGAAGGGCTTCCTCCCGGCGGCCACGCAGGCAGGCAACGGGCGGGGCGTGGAGGCGCACGCGCGCCAGAAGGCCGGCGCCTGACCGGTCCGAGCACCGGATCGAAACCGAACGCGAGGGGCGGGGCTCACCCGCCCCTCGTTTCGTTGTAGGGTGCTCCCATGGAGGAAAGCCGCGCCGTTCCCTCGCGGGGCCCGCTCGTCCTGTCCGTGATCGCCGGCGCCCTGATGGTGTGGCTCGCCGGCGGGCCGTTCGAGCCGCGCGGGGCGCTCGTGGCGCCCGGCGGGCAACCCGCGATGCTGATCGAGCCGCGCCCGGGTCCTTCGCCCGGCTTCCCGCGGCGGTTCAGCTGGACGCCGGTCGCCGGCGCGGACGAGTACGTCGTGACCGTGGGGCCGGCAGGCGGAGCGATTCTCTTCCGCCAGCGTGGGGAGACGACCGAACTGGAGCTTTCCGTCGACGCCGGCGCCGACCCGCCACCCGGCGACTATCTCTGGGAAGTGGCGGCGTTCGCCCAAGGCCGGCCGCTGGGCACCGCGACCGGCACGTTCACGGTCCGCGCGCCGTGACCGCGCTGCTCGTCGCCCTGCTGCTCGGCGGTCGTCCCGCGGAGCGGGCGGAGCTCGTCCTGGAGGACGGCGTCCCCTGGGGGGGCACGTCGCTCGAGTACCTCGCCTCGCCGCTCCCCGGCGATCTCCTGCACGCTCGTGGCGTCGGCGGCATCCAGGTCGAGTACCGCACGGAGACCGCCGGCATCGACGTCGTCCTGGTCGGCACGGACCGGGCGTACCGCAGGACTCTCGCGGTGGCTCCCGAGGGGGCGAAAGTCACGATCCCCTTCGACGAGTTCGGTGCGCCGTCCGACTTTCGCGCACGATTCCTCCGGTTCGAGTCCCCCGACCCCGCGGTGGACGAGGCCGAGGCGATCGAGGTGCGACGCGTCGCGTTTCTCGAGACGCGCGAGCAGGCTCCGGAGACGCCGGCACCAGCTGCCGCGCTCCCTTCGCCCGTCCCCACCCGCGACGGTGTCTTCGTCAGCGGGGGAAGACTCTTCGCCGACCGGGAGCCGCACTTTCCGTTCGGGCTCTTCCTCCTCGCCGGGAACCGGAGCCTTATGGAGCGGCTCGGACACGCCGGGGCGAACGCGGTCGCCGAGTACACCGCGTCCTGGCCGTACGTCACGCTCGAGGATCACCTGGACTACGCCCATTGCGCCGGAGTGCGCGTGGCCGCCGGGCTGACCTGGGAGAGGCCGGGCAGGATCGAGCCCGCCGACGGGCGGCTCCTGCTGCTGCACGGCCATCCCCAGCTCCTCGCCTGGTACTTGTTCGACGAGCCGGACGGAGGTGTCGCGCGCGGGCTGCCCGCGGCGGACTGCGCTCCGGAGGCGCTGGCGGAGCGCCGCTCCTGGCTCGGAGAAACGCCGGTCTTCGTGACGTGCCTGGATTCGTTCGGGCTCTCGCGGTACGCGGCCGCCGGAAGCATGCTGGCGACCGACCTCTACTGGCCGGCGAGCGGCAAGGACCGCTCCGCGGCATCGATCTTCTCGGAAGCCGAGGCCGTCGTGGAGGTCGCCGCGCGCGTCGGGGCGCTGCCGGTCATGGTCCTTCAGCTCGCCGATCCGGTGTGGGCGGCGGCCGGACGGGTGACGACGCCGGAGGTGATGCGCGCGCAGGCGCTCGCCTCGCTCGCCGCGGGGATCCGGGGGATCTTCTACTTCCAGGGAGTGACCGCGCTGCGTCTCGCGCAGGAGGGTCACGCCGACGGCCGGCTGTGGAATGCGTTCCTCGCACTGTCCTCCGAGATGGCCACCCTCGGTCCGCTCGCCGCGCGGTGGACGCGCGTGCCGGGCGAGCCGGAGCTCGACCCCGCGGTGGGCGAGGTGCGCGCCGGGTGTTTCGAGGAGAGCGGCGAGCGCTGGATCGTGCTCGTGAATCTCGGAGGCCGGCCGGCGGAGGTTCGCCTCGGCGGCTCCTGCCTGGACGGCGCCGAGGCCCTGGTCGACCCGCGCGACGGCTGGAGGGGGGAAGTGCGCTCGGGCGCCTGGAGCGGGCGGCTCGAGTCATTCGACGGGCGCGTCGTTCGCGTGGTCCGCCGGGACGCTGCGCCGCGCCGCCGGCCCGCGGTCGAAGCGGTCCTGCAGCAGCCGCCGGGGCCGCGCGCGAGACGCATCCTCTACTACGACCGCGCCATTCTCGGCGCGACGCTCTATCCAGCGCCTGAGGGGGCGATCACCATCGCGCTGGACGGGGTGGACCGGACCGCGGACGCCGTCGTGCACCGGGGCGCCGCGGCCGTCGTGCGGCTGGCCGCGCGGGACCTCGCTCCGGGGCCGCACCGGGTCGTGCTCTCGTGGGACGGGGGTGGCCGCGCGAAGCAGCAGAGCTGGACGCTGCAGGTGGTCCGCGTGCCGTTGCCCTTCGAGGACAGCTTCGAACGTGAAGAGCTCGGCGACGGCTGGGGCGCCGCGGAAGACGTTCCCTGGAATCAGTTCGATCCGGACGCGCTGCCGGCTGCCGGGTCGATCGGCATCGAAAACGGGGCGATGGTCGTGCGCTCGACGGCCGGTCCGATCGGCGCGGTCCTTCGCAAGTTCGAGGCGCCCGCGGCGTTCACCCTGAAGTTCCGCGTGCACGTGGACGAGCCGAGCGAGATCCTCATCCAGCGCAATGAACTCTTCTGCCCGGTCACGGTCCGGGCCGGCCGTCGCGACGTCGTGTTTCGCGAGACGCCGCAGGAGCAGACGGCCTTCGTGGACGGGGAGCCGGCCGGACGCTGGACGCCGTCGCTCGATCACCGCGGCGGCGTCGTGGCCGTCGGGGTGGCTGCCGGCGCCGAGGCCTCCTTCGACGACTTCCGGATCGAGGCGCCCTGAGCAATCCTGCCCGCCCCGCCCGCTAGTGGTCCGTCTCGAAAGAAATGATCAGATGGCCTCGCTTACGCTCGCTCGGCATCCG
>JBQTGV010000025.1:0-13069 GCA_052390515.1 Candidatus Eiseniibacteriota bacterium
GCCGCCGTGTCCGGAGCCACGGACGGCGGAGGCCGGCGGCCACGAAGCGAGCGAGGCACGGATGCCGAGCGAGCGTAAGCGAGGCCATCTGATCATTTCTTTCGAGACGGAACATTGGCCTCCGAGCTCGGGAAGATGGTCGCCAGAGCTACGCCACCTCCGTCTCCGGCGCCGGCCGCGGCTCCAGGTTGAGGCGCGCCTCCTTCCAGCGGTCGCCACGGAAGCGCGCGATGAGCAGCACCGATAGCGCGACGACCCAGGCGTTGATGGCGATCCAGCCGGCCTCGACGCCGAGGCCGAGCCCGGCCATCAGCCCGAAGGCCAGCGGAGCGAAAACGAACCAAGCACCCGCGAGGCTCGTCAGCATCACGTACTTCGTGTCGCCGGCGCCGCGTAGCGCGCCGGCCAGCACGACCTGCACGCCGTCGCCGAGCTGGAAGAGCGCCGCCCACAGCATCAGCCGCGCGGCGAGCTCCACGACCGCCGGGTCGTCGGTGAACGCGGCGACGAGCGGCCTCCCGAAGAACGCGAAGACGAGCCCCATCGCGGCCATGTACACGGATGTCACGCGGATGCTGGTCCACCCGGCGCGCGTCGCCGACACGCGATCGCGCGCGCCCAGGTACTGCCCCACCAGCGTCTGCGCCGCCGTGGAGATGCCGTACGCGGGCATGAACGCGGCGCGGATGATGGTGATGCCGATGAGGTTCGCCGCCGACTGGATCGCGTCGAGCCTCGCCACGGCGATGGTGAAGAGCGTCCACGCGCCGAGATCGAGCAGCCAGTGGAAACCCGACGGTGCGCCCACCCGCAGGAGCTCACGGACGTCGGCCCACGTCGTGCGGTTCCGGTAGCGGGGCGCCTCGAGCTTCGCCCTGCGCCGCCTCCACCACAGCACCTCGTAGACG
The DNA here is from genome assembly GCA_052390515.1 of Candidatus Eiseniibacteriota bacterium. Taxonomy (GTDB): domain Bacteria; phylum ARS69; class ARS69; order ARS69; family ARS69; genus JBQTGV01. The sequence goes on from JBQTGV010000025.1 coordinate 909, forward strand.
GCGACTTGCAAGAGCGTCGCCGCGACCGTCGCCCAGGCCACCCCCGCGACTCCGAACGCCGGAATGCCGAGCGGTGCCCACCCCAGCACGAGGATCGCGTCGAGCACGCAGTTCACCAGGTTGACGACGACGGCCACCACCATGGGCGTGATCGTGTCGCCGACGCCGCGGAAGTAGGCGTCGCCGACGCGCGTGGGCAGGTAGATCAGCGTGCCGATCATGCGGATGCGGAAGTACGTCTCCGCGGCCGGCACCATGTCGGGGGAGATGCCCGCGGCACGGAACATCGGACCGCCGGCGAACGCCAGGGGCAGGATCGCCAGCGCGAACGCGAACGCGAGATGCAGCCCGACGGACCCCCAGCGGGCCGCACCGCGCTGGTCGCCCGCACCCACGCACTGCGCCACGAAGGTCTGCACCAGCTCCAGCGTGCCGACGAAGAAGCACAGCAGCGCCCAGATGATCGTGCCGCAGAACCCCACCGCGGCCTGCTCGGCGGTGCCCACCCTGCCGGCGAAGAACGTGTCCGCTCCCGACATGACGGTGAACGAGAGCATGTTGACGACGGCGGGCCAAGCCAGCCGGATGAGCTCGCCCGCGCTGCCGGCGCGGGTGTTCGCCTCAGCCACGGCCGCGCCGGTACGATCTCACGGAGGGGGGAGGTTCGAGGCCGGGCGCCAGGCGAGGATCGGGGACGGGCTCGCCGGCAACCGGGGCGAACGGCACGACTCCGGCCCAGACCGGAAGCGCGTAGTCCTCCTCCTCGTCCTTCGGCGGCCCGGAGCGGATCTTCGCCGAGGCCTCGGCGAGCGACAGCCGCAGTACGAGAGTCTTCGCCAGCTCACGATCGTTCGGGGTTCGCGCGACGGACCACTGCCCCGGCGCCAGATGCTCGGTGAGCTTCTCGAGCGCGTGCAGCTTCGCCTCCCGCTGCGTGACGACCTCCGGCCGTCCGAGGACGACAACCGAACGGTAGTTCATCGAGTGATGGAAGACCGACCTTGCCAGGACCAGGCCGTCCACGAGCGTAACGGTCACGCAGACCGGAGATCCGGCGGAAAGCGCGCGGAGCATCCGGCTGGCGACCGATCCATGGAGAATCAGGTCGTCGCCGTCGCGGCCGTATCCCATCGGAATGACGAACGGTTGTCCGTCCGACACGAAACCGACGTGACAGACCAGACCCTCATCGAGGATGGCTCGGATCGTCGCGGCATCGTAGTGACCGCGGTCGGGCAGGCGGCGAACAGTCGTTCGTGCTGAGGAAGACGTATTGCCCATGTGGACTCCTGGTCGGGCGAAAAGGAAACGGGGAAGGCCGAAGCCTCCCCCGCGTAAGATACCGCTCCTCCGGCGATCAGTCGGTGGGGACGTCCCGCCCGTTCGACGACGACCGCTCCGTCCCGAGCCCCAGCCTCGCAATCTTCTTGCCGAGCCCCCGGTACGACACGCCGAGGATCTCCGCCGCGCGACGCCGGACGCCCCCGGCCTGCTCGAGTGCCCGCTGGATCTCCTCGCGCTCGACGTTCTCCATCCGCCCGGCGAGGCCCGACTCGGTCTCGGCCCGGTTCAGCGCGCGCAGCGTGGATCCGACCGGCGCGCTGCCCAGGATCGTCGTCGCGTCGAGCTCGACCGCGCCGCGGTTCAGCGCGACGGCCCGGTGCAGCAGCGAGCGCAGCTCGCGGACGTTGCCCGGCCACGCGTGCCCGATGAGCAGCGCCCAGCCGTCCTCCGAGATCTCCGGAAGGGCGGCGCCCTCCAGCGCGCAGATCTCGGTCAGCAGCGCGCGGGCGAGCGTGCGAAGATCCTCGACCCGGTTGCGCAGCGCGGGCACCTCGATGATCCCGCACATCAGGCGGTGGTGCAGGTCGGGCAGGAACTTGCCCTCCTCCACGCGATGGAACAGGTCGCGGTTCGTCGCGCAGATGATGCGCGCGTCCACCGCGATCGGCCGCGTCGATCCGACCGGACGGATCTCGCGCGCGTCGAGCACGTGCAGCAGCTTCGCCTGGAACTCGAGCGACGTCTTGTCGATCTCGTCCAGGAACACCGTGCCGCGCCCGGCCTCACGGAAGATCCCGGCGTGCTCGCGCTCCGCTCCCGTGAACGCACCCTTGCGATGACCGAAGAGCTCGGACTCCTGCAGGTGCTCGGGGAGCGCCGCGCAGTTGACGGGGTAGAACTCGCCCTGGTCCCCGCGGCCCAGCTCGTGGATGGCCTCCGCGAGGATCGTCTTGCCGGTGCCGGTCTGGCCGACGAGCAGCAGAGGCAGGCTCGTGGGGCCGAGCTTGCGGCACTCCTCGAGCGTCGCGCGGAAGGCGGGCGAAGGCCAGTCGGTGGTGAGCACGCGGACTGCTCGCCGGCCGCCGGAATCGGCGCGCCCCGAAGGTCCGCGGCGATCCGCGTCGAGCCGCGCTTCCGCGGCGCGCACCGCGCCGAGCCCGCCGAGCGCTCCCATCCGGTCGAAGATCCGCCGCGCGGCGGCCAGGTGCTGGCGGCGCTCGCTGCGGATGGAGTCCGAGTCCGACCCGCACTCCGCGAGCGCGCGGTCCACGGCCAGACAAGTCCAGCCCTGCTCGTACGGAACGGCCAGGGTCTCCAGGACGGAGAGGCTCTCCCCGAGATCACTGCGCGCTTCCGCCTCGCGCCCGCGCAGAGCGTGCAGCAGACCCCGCGCGCGCAGCGCGAGAGCGCGCTCCTTGCGCTCGCCGGCGCGCTCCGCGACCAGCACGCTGCGGTCGATCCACGACCCCGCTTCATCCAGCTTTCCGGTCTCGAGCAGCGCGAAGCCGATTCGCCACGCCAGCTCGGCGACCAGGTCGCCCTCGGCGGCGATTCCCTCCGCGCGATGCAGCGCGGCGCGGTACTTCTCGAGCGCCCCGCGGACGTTGCCCGCGGCGAATTCCAGGTCGCCCACGTCCTCCAGCACCAGCACGCGGTCACGCTCCCGCTCGCCGCTCTCGGCGGCCGCCCACGCCCCCACCGCGAGCTCCCGCGCCGCGTCGAGGCGGCCGGCTTCGCGCAGCGCCCGGCTGGCCGCCAGACGCGCGCTCACCGCGAGGTTCGTGGCACCGGATTCCTCGGCGCTGGCCAGCGCCCGCATCGCGTGGTTCGCGGCCAGGTCGAGCTGGCCCGACAGCCGCGCCGCGATGGAGAGGTGCAGGTTGTGGCGCGTGATACCGGACTGGTGTCCGAGAAGCGTCGCGATGTCCAGCGCTTGCTTCCCGTGCGCCATCGCCGCCTCGTACTGCCCCCGCTGGATGCACGCGACGGAAAGGACGCCGTGCGCGTGACCCACTTCGCTCTGCAGGCCGGCGTGCCGCGCCTCGGCGAGCGCGCAGTACGCGTTCTCGAACGCTTCCTCGAGCCGGCCGAGCCGCAGCTGGATCATGGCGAGCCAGCGCAGCGCGGACGTCAGTCCCTCCGGATCCCCGAGACCGCGGAGCGACTCCGCAGCCGTCCGGCAGACCTCTTCGCCGCGGACATAATCCCCGCGGGAATAAGCGCTGTACCCGCGGACCGATTCGAGCCGGCTGACCATCCGGGGCGAAAGGTTCGGCCGCTCGGAGATCTCGTCGACGATCCGGTCCGCCTCGTCCGTGAACCCGAGGGCAGCACAGCAGCTCGCCAGACGCCAGCGGACCTCCGCTTCCTCGTCGGGTTCCTGCAGCGCGCCGGTGGCCAGAAGCCCTTCGAGCTCCTGCCGCGCGAGCGCGTACATGCCGCGCCGGAAGTGCATGGAGGCACGCCGGTATCGGTCGCCCAGGGAAGGGCTCTGCAACCGATACGTCATGGAGCGGAATCCTCCGCGGGAAGCAGGCCGAGTGCGCGCAGCAGCTCCAGGAGCGCGCGGTACCAGGAGTCGTGGTCCGCCTCGTTCACCGGTGGGGTCAGGGAGATCCCGTGTCCGGCGAGATCATCCGACCGGACCTCGAGAACCAGGATCTTCTCCGGGTCCGTCGGTTCGCCTTCGTAGTGCTGGATCTCCTCGGCGGCCGCTGGCCAGACCGTCAGCGCGCCCACGGCGAGCGCGAGGAGGAGAACGGACACGGAGCGTCCGCGTTCGATCCGGAACATCCGATCAAGCCGCCTTTCTGGGTGGGGGAACATCCTGCTGCGAGAGCAAGTCGTGGGTCCATTGGATGTCGGCATGAGCGAGCTCTGCTCTGACCGAAGAGATGCGAGCGCCAGTGCAGGATCGAGCGGTCGGAGAGGAGGCGAGCGCCATGAACTCATCCCATGAGCGAAGGGCCCTCCCGCCTCGGGGGTTGCGGAAGGGGGCCCCCGGTCGGGGGAACGCGAGAGACTCCGGGAACGTGTGCCCACCGTAGCAACGTGGACCTTTCGGTGTCAACGGGCGGGCGGAAACGTGCCGCAGCGCCGCAGTCGGGCCTTCCTCGGGGGGCAGAACTGCGGCAAGCCGAGGCGATTGCCTCAGCCGACCGCCAGGACCTCGAGGTCCACGATCAGGGTGGCGTAGGGGGGGATCCGCGGCGCCAGCCCACGCGGCCCGTATGCCAGGTCGGAGGGGACGATGAGCCGGCGCTTTCCGCCGGCGGAGAGTCCCAGCACCCCCTCCTCGAGCGCCGGAATCACGGTCCCCGCGCCAGGGACGAAGTCGCGGGGGGCGCCGCGCTGGCCGGTCGAGTCCACCAGGGACCCCTCCGCCAGCCAGACCGTGTAATGCACGCGCACCTTCGCGCCGGAGCACGCGACGGCACCCGCGCCGGCGGCGATCTCGACGTACTCCAGTCCGGAGGGAAGCCGTACCGGCTCGAGCCCGGGTGGCAGGGTCGGCGGCTCTTCCGAGGAGGGGCTCATCCCGTCGTCTCCCGGCTGGCGAGAACCTCACGATACACGTCGAGCGTGCGCCGGCATACGTCGTCGAGGCGAAATCGCTCCTCGGCGAGGGTCCGACCCGCGGCGGAAAGGCGCTCTTGAAGGGGCCGGTCCCGCAGGAGCCGGACCATCCGCTCGGCGAGAGCCGCGGGGTCGCCGTGCGGCACGAGGAAACCGTTCTCTCCGTCGCGGACGAGATGCGGGACACCCCCGACCGGCGACGCGATCACCGGCAGCCCCACGGCCATCGCCTCCTGCACCGCCACCGGCAGCGTCTCCTGCCGGGAGACGAGCACCAGGCACGTGGCCCGCGCGTACTCCCTCGCCAGCTCCTCCGGCGGAACCGACCCGAGGAAGCGTACCGCGTCGCCGAGGTCGAGGCGTGCCAGCTCCTCCCGCACGCTCGCCTCGTAGTCGGGGCGCGGAAAGCCGCCGGCGATCCGGAGCTTCGCTTCGGGGGCTTCCCGGCGAGCGAGCGCCAGCGCCTGCAGCAGGTTTCGGACCCCCTTGCGCGGGATCACCAGACCCGAGAACAGCAGCACTCCGGGCTCTGGCTCCCTGCGCTGGTCGAAGAAGAGGTCGTCGACCGGATTCTCGATGGTCCAGGTCCGGGCCCGCCCCAGGCGGCTGCGGTAGTGCTCCTCCACCGCCGGGCTCAACACGATGACGTTGCGCATCCGGGCGAAGACGCGCGAGACGAGCCGGCGACGCGCCCAGCCCCGGACGCGCCGGCCCAGCCGCGTCTCCAGCGCGATCTCCTGCTCGATGAGGCCGTGGATCGTCACCACCGCGGGGATCCCGCTCTCGATCGCCGCCAGCGCCTCGCGGTGCGTGCTGTGCGCGTGCACGATGTCGGGGCGAAGCTCGCGGAGCGCCCGGGCGATGCGAAGGCGGTCGGGCAGCTGGAAGAGCAGATTGCCCAGGTGGCGGGCACCTCCGATGGAGTGCACGGCCACACCGTTCCCGTTCCGGGTCGTGCCCAGCGGGCGGTCGGGCTCGGATACGACCACGTGGACCTCCACCCCCGGCAGCCGCGCGAGCCCCTCGGAGAGGCGCAGCGTCACGGCCTCGACGCCCCCCCGGAGCACCGAGGGATCCCGCGGGTAGATTCCGACGATGGCGACTTTCATGGCGCGGGATCTTAGCACCCCGCTGACATCACCCGCGCCGGCGGATTCCCGCTGGCTGGAGTGAGCCCGGACCGTTACCCTTCACCGCGCCAATCGCCGGTCCCGAGCCATCCGGCGGCCACAGACTAAGGAGCTCGAGATGAATCGATCCCCCCTGGCACTCTTCGGGACGGCCCTCGCGATCATCGTGACGGCCGTCGTCATCGCATCCCCTGCTCTGGCCGACCGGCCGACGGCCGAGGTCGGCGTCCTCGGCGGTCTCGTCTTCCCCGACGACGTGCTGATCGGCCACGGTACCGACGCCGATGACGTCACGGTCGGATTCGGTCTGAACGGGAACTGGTTCCTGCACGACAACTGGGCGATCTACGCCGACGGCCTTTACACGCCCGCCGGGGGCGCGCGCTTCGGCGACGTGACCGTTCGGGCGCTGCGCGTGGGCCCGCGGCTCTTCCTGCCGTCGGCGGGCGACCGCGTGCAGTTCTTCCTGAGCCCTGGGATCGGCTGGATGAGCGTCGATCTCGACGACGCGGACTCCATCAGCCGTCCGTTCCTCTCCGCCGGCTTCGGGCAGCGCTACCTCATCGGCCAGCGGCTCACCGCGCATTGGGAGCTTCGCGGCGACGTCACGGCCACCGACAAGGACGATGACGTAGTCGAGCAGTCCATCAGCCAGGGCCATGCCCTCGTTGGGCTATCCTGGAGGTTCGGTGGTGTCTCGACCGACGGCGACGCCGACCGGGACGGCGTTCGCGACAGCAGGGACGCGTGCCCGGACACGCCTCGCGGGGCGAAGGTGGACGCGAACGGCTGTCCGCTCGACACCGACGGCGACGGCGTCTGGGACGGGCTCGACCAGTGCCCGGGCACGCCCGCGGGCGCGCGCGTCGACTCCCGCGGCTGCTCGGACTCGGACGGTGACGGCGTCACCGACGACAAGGACCGCTGCCCGGACACGCCTGCCGGCTGGCCGGTGGATTCGTTCGGTTGCCCGCTCGACACCGACGGCGACGGCGTCGCCGACGGCGCGGACGAGTGCCCGAACACGCCGCGCGGCACCGAAGTGGACGCCAAGGGCTGCCCGAAGGTCGCTCAGCTCTTCGAGGTGGACGAGAAGGGACAGACGAAGGCGCTGATCCTGCAGGGCGTCAACTTCGAGTACAACAGCGCGAACCTCACCGCGGACTCCCGCGGGGTGCTGGATCGCGTGGCCGAGTCCCTCGTCGCGTGGCCCGACGTGCGCGTCGAGATCGGCGGCCACACCGATTCGGACGGGTCCGCCGAGTACAACCGTGATCTCTCGCAGCGGCGCTCGGATTCGGTGCGGGCGTATCTCGTCCAGGCCGGCGTCGGGGAGTCGCGCATGACGACGCGCGGCTACGGCGAGGAGTCGCCGATCGCGACGAACGGCACGCCGGAGGGTAAGGCGCAGAACCGCCGCGTCGAGCTGAAGAAGATCGACTGACAGCGGGCGGCGAAGCCACGAGGCCGGTCCCGGTTTTCCGGGGCCGGCCTTTTTCTCCGCAAGCCGGAGGAGAGGCGACGATGAGCGCCGCCTACGAGAAGCTGGGGGTCTTCTATCTCGGTCGGACCGTGAATCCGGCCGGCGAGGGCGCCGAGCCGCTGCTCTACGACAGCAAGGACCTCGTGACCCACGCGGTCTGCGTGGGCATGACCGGCAGCGGCAAGACCGGGCTGGGCATCGGGCTGCTGGAGGAAGCCGCCCTCGACGGCATCCCGGCCATCGCCATCGATCCCAAGGGCGATCTCGGGAACCTGCTGCTCACGTTTCCGGATCTCTCGCCCGCGGACTTTCGCCCCTGGATCGACGAGGCCGAGGCGGCACGTCTGGGAATGACGTCGGACGCGCTCGCGGCGAACCGGGCCGAGGCGTGGAAGAAGGGCCTGGCCGAGTGGGACCAGGACGCGGACCGGATCCGTCGCTTCCGCGATTCCACCGGAGCGGTCATCTACACGCCGGGCAGCGACGCCGGCATCCCGCTGCGTGTGCTGCGCTCCTTCGCCGCGCCGCCCCCCGCGGTGCGGGAGGACGCCGAGCACTTCCGCGAATGCGTGTCGGCCGCCGCCTCCGGGTTGCTGTGCCTGGCAGGCATCGACGCCGATCCGGTGACGGGGCGCGAGCACATCCTCCTCGCGAACATCCTCGACCGCGCCTGGCGTGAAGGCGAGGACCTGGATCTGGCGGGCGTGATCCGCAGGATCCAGAACCCGCCCTTCACCGAGGTCGGCGTCTTCGATCTCGAGTCGTTCTTCCCTGCGAACGAGCGCTTCGCGCTGGCGATGGCGGTGAACCACCTGCTCGCCTCGCCGGGTTTCGCGGCGTGGATGGAGGGCGAAGCGCTGGACGCCGGGCGACTGCTCTTCGGCCCGGACGGGAAGCCGCGGCTGTCCGTCGTGTCCATCGCCCACCTCGGCGAGCGCGAGCGCATGTTCCTCGTGACGATGCTGCTGAACGAGGTCGTGTCGTGGATGCGCTCGCAGCCGGGCACGGGAAGCCTCCGCGCGATCCTGTACATGGACGAGGTGTTCGGCTATCTCCCGCCGACCGCGAATCCGCCGTCCAAGACGCCGCTGCTCACTCTCCTGAAGCAGGCGCGCGCGTACGGCGTCGGAGTCGTGCTCGCGACGCAGAACCCGGTCGACCTGGACTACAAGGCGCTGTCCAACGCGGGCACGTGGTTCCTCGGACGCCTGCAGACCGAGCGCGACAAGCTGCGCGTGCTGGACGGGCTGGAGGGTGCGTCCGCAGCGGGCGGGCGCGCGTTCGACCGCGCCGGAATGGAGAGGCTGCTCTCCGGTCTCGGGAGCCGCGTCTTTCTGATGAACGACGTGCACGACGACGCGCCGGTGCTCTTCAAGACGCGATGGACGCTCTCGTACCTCGGCGGTCCGCTCACGCGGGCGCAGATCGGGCGCCTCATGGCGGGGAGGAAGGCGGCGGCCGGCGGCGTACCCGCTACGGTGACCCCGACCGCGGCGACGGCGGCGGCCGGCGGCGAACGGCCGGCTCTCCCGCCCGGCATTCCGGAGACGTTCCTCGAGCCCGCCGGCGGCGCCGGAAGCGGAGCGCCGGTCTATCGGCCCGCGCTGCTCGGCCGCGCGAAGCTGCACTGGGCGTCCGCCGCAGCCGGCGTCGACGAGTGGAAGGACATCGCGCTCCTGTCGCTGTTGCTGGACGGCGTGGAAGAGGATCCCTGGGCGTCGGCCGAGGAGCTTCCGCCGGGGGCCTCGCTCGGCTCCGCGCCCGTCGAGCCGTGCCGCTTCGCCGATGTTCCAGCGAAGGCCCGCGCCGCCGCCTCGTACTCGGCGTGGGCGAAGGCACTCGCCGCGCACCTCTATCAGGACCGGCCTGTCGTGCTGCGGCGCTCCCCTGATCTCCGCCTGACCTCGCGGCCCGGCGAGGCCGAGGGCGACTTCCGCGCGCGACTCTCTCTGGTTCTCCGGGAGCGCCGCGACGACGCCGTCGCGAAGCTGCGGCAGCGCTACGAGCCGAAGGTGGCGCAGCTCCAGGAGCGGATCCGTACCGCGGGGCAGCGCGTCGAGCGAGAGAGCGCGCAGAAGAGCCAGCAGCAGCTCTCCACCGCGGTGGCCGTGGGCGCCACCGTGCTCGGCGCGCTCTTCGGCCGGAAGAAGCTCTCCGTCGGGACCGTCGGGCGCGCCTCCACGGCGATGCGCAGCGCCGGCCGCGCTCAGCAGGAGGCCGGTGACGTACAGCGCGCCGAGGAATCCCTCGAAGCGACGCGACAGCGGCTCGCCGCGCTGGAGGAGGAGGTCCGCTCCGAGGTGGCGAAGCTCGAGGGCGGCGTGGACGCGTCCGCGCTCCCGCTCGAGGAGGTCGTCGTGCGCGCGAAGAAGACCGATCTCGTCGTCCAGCCGGTCGCGCTGGCCTGGACGCCATGGCGCGCCGGTGCGGAGGGAGCGCTCGTGCCCGACTTCACCCGGGCTTCCGGCGACGACCCGCGTTCCGCCTCCACGTGAGCGGCATGGCCCTGACGCCCGGGGCGCGCCTGGCCCACTACGAGATCCTCGCCGTCCTCGGGGCCGGTGGCATGGGCGAGGTGTACCGCGCGCGGGACACGCGTCTCGGCCGCGACGTCGCCGTGAAGGTGCTGCCCGACGCCGTGGCGGCGGATCCCGAGCGCCTCGCCCGATTCGAGCGAGAGGCCCGGGCCGTCGCCGCGCTGAGCCATCCCAACATCGTGGTGGTCCACTCCATCGAGGAGGGCGGCGGCCTCCATTTCCTGACCATGGAGTTCGTGGACGGCCAGACGCTGGACGCGCTGATCGTTCCCGGTGGGCTGCCGTTCGAGCGGGTTCTCGGGCTCGTCGTCCCGCTCGCCGAGGCGATGGCCACGGCCCACGAGCACGGAATCGTGCACCGCGACCTCAAGCCACAGAACGTCATGGTGACGCGCGACGGTCGCGTGAAGGTCCTCGACTTCGGTCTCGCCAAGCTGGCCGCGGCCGATGATCCGGATCCAGGCGCCAGCGGTGTCAGCGCGGCGCCCACCGTCGCCGCGAACACGAGATGGGGACAGGTGGTCGGGACCGTCCCGTACATGGCTCCGGAGCAGCTCCGCGGCGAAGCGGTCGACGCCAGGGCCGACCTCTTCGCCCTGGGCATCATCGCCTACGAGCTGGCCACGGGGCGATCGCCCTTCACCGGCGCGACGCGCGCGGACCGCACCTCGTCCATCCTGCGCGACGCTCCGGATCCGATCACGAGTCATCGCTCGGACCTTCCCGGCGGTCTCGACCGGATCGTGGGGCGCTGTCTCGAGAAGGACCCGCACCGGCGATTCGAGGCCGCGCGCGAGGTCGCCGCGGAGCTGCGCGGCTTGCAGGCGGCACCGGGCAGGGCGGGCGACGAAGGCGACGCCGTCGTCCGCTCCCTCGCCGTGCTACCGCTGGAGAACGTTTCCCGCGATCCGGCGCAGGAGTACTTCGCCGTCGGGATGACCGAAGCGCTCATCTCCGACCTCGCGCGGCTGCCCGATCTGCGCGTGATCTCCCGCACCAGCGCGATGAAGTACAAGGGCGTGCACCGGGCGCTGCCCGAAATCGCGCGCGAGCTGAACGTCGACGCCATCATCGAGGGCACGGCGCTTCTGGTCGGCAAGCGCGTGCGTATCCACGTGCAGCTCGTGTCCGCGCGGCGCGACGAGACTCTGTGGAGCGATCGATACGACCGTGACCTCGAGGACGTGCTGGATCTGCAGAGCAGCGTGGCCGAGGCGGTCGCGCGGGAGATCGCGCTGCGCCTCCCCGCGCGCGACACGCGGCGCCTGGCGCGGCGGCAGGAGGTGAACCCGGAGGCGCACGTCGAATACCTCAAGGGCCTGCACACCGCGGCCGCGACGTCGCCCGAGGCGATCGACCTCTCCCTCAAGCACTTCCAGCGGGCGCTGGAGCTGGATCCGACGTTCGCGCCCGCCTGGGCCGGTGTCGCCGAGTGCCACTACACCCGCGCCGGCCGTGGAATGGCGCCGCCGGCCGAGGCGCGGGAACTCGCCCGGGCCGCGGCGATGAAGGCGCTGCACTTGGACGAAGCGCTCGCGGACGCCCATGTCGTGCTGGGCGCGCTCGCCGCCCGCGAGCTGGACTTCGCGGGGGCGATTCGCTGGCTCCGGAGGGCCGTCGAGCTGAACCCGGGGCTGTCTTCTGCCCACTACACGCTCGGGCGAATCTACTACTGCAGCGAGCGCCACGCCGAGGCGGAAGCGGCGATGCTCGAGGCCCTGAGCCTCGACCCTCTCTCGATGATCATCCATACGGCCGTCGGCGACGCGTACTACTACGCTCGCGAGTACGAGAAGTCGGTGGCGTACTACCGCAAGGCCATCCGCCTCGATCCGCGCTTCGACGGCGCGCACACCGATCTCGCGCGCTCGCTGGAGGCGCTCGGCCGCTTCGACGAGGCCCGCGCGGAGTACGAGGAGGGACGGCGGCTGGCGGGCACCGTCGCCGGCCCGTCGTTCGGCCTGGCGCACCTGGAGATCAGCCGGGGCAACCCGGACGCGGCGCGTCGCATGCTCGCCGAGCTGACCGCGGCGCGCTCGCAGCGCGTCGTGTCCGCGTGGGGAATCGCCGTGCTGCATGCCAGCCTCGGGGAGGCGGACGAGGCCTTCCGCTGGCTCGAGGCCGCCATGGACGAGGGCGCGAGCGGGCTCA
>JBQTGV010000026.1:0-88774 GCA_052390515.1 Candidatus Eiseniibacteriota bacterium
GTGCCGGCGCTTCTTGACCACGAACCGGCGGCCGCTCGTGCGCGGCGTCGTCGGCCTGCACGCGTCGTTCACGGTCTCCGACGAGACGGCCCGCGAGGCCGGGGATCTCGCGCGGGAGCTCGGTACGGTGGTGCACGTGCACCTGGCGGAGGACATGGCCGACGTGGACGACGCCCGGCGCCGCGGCTGGGCGGGCCCGCTGGAGCGGCTGCTCGACCTCGGCGCGCTTCCGGCCGGCTCGATCCTCGCGCACGGCGTGTGGCTGGACGCCTCCCAGGTGCGCCGGGCCGCGGACGAGGGGCTGTGGATCGTGCAGAATCCGCGCTCGAACCGCGGGAACCGCGTCGGCTACCCGCGCGCGCTCGGCGAGTCGCCCCGCGTGGCGCTCGGCACGGACGGCTATCCTGCGGACATGACCGAGGAGGGGCGCGTGCTTTTCGAGGAAGCGCGCCGTCACGGCGAAGCGGAGGACGTGGCCGCGCGGCGCGCCGAAGCGGCGCAGGATCTCGTTGCCGAGCGCTTCGGAATGGAGTTCCCTCTCGGGTCTCCGCAGTCGGCGCCGCCGGCCGACCTCGAGGCGATCCGCGCCGAGGCGAAGGTGCAAGCGGAGCGTCTCTGGAAGCGCATGGCGGCGCTTCCCTGACCGAAGGACGGCATGGCGAGGCTCGGGCTGGAAAGGGACATCGTGGACCGCCGGGCGTACGACCGCACCGTCGCGCGGTTCCGCGAGGCGAAGATCCGCCTCCCGACCTTCGCCGAGCTGGAGGATCCGTCGCGGATCGGCAAGTCCGTGACGGCCGCGCTCGCCTCCGTCGATCCGGACGCGCCGGACCCGCGCAACCTCTTCCGCGTTCACTGGTACAACGACGCCTCGCGCGCCGGCCGGGTCGACGTGCCCGATCACTTGGTCCTGCCCAAGGAGCTGACCGGTGTCGACGCGCCGATCGTCGTCGCCCTGGGTGCGAACTTCCCGATGATCGCCGCGCACAAGGTGCTGGCCGCGTACGGTTGCCTGGCACCGCGGCTCGTGACCGGCCAGTTCGATCCGACCGCGCACCGCGCCGTCTGGCCGTCGACGGGGAATTATTGCCGCGGAGGAGTGGCCATCTCGCGGATCATGAAGTGTCGCGGCGTCGCCGTGCTGCCGGCCGGCATGAGCCGGGAGCGTTTCGACTGGCTGGCGAAGTGGGTGGCCGACGAGGGCGACGTCATCAAGACGCCCGGCACGGAGAGCAACGTCAAGGAGATCTACGACGAGTGCAAGCGGCTCGACGCCGATCCCGCGAACATCATCTTCAATCAGTTCTGCGAGTTCGGGAACCACCTCGTGCACTGGCTCTGCACGGGCGCCGCGCTCGACCGCGTCTTCGAGCACCTGGCGGCGGCGCGGCCGAGGCTTCGCGCGGCGGCCTTCGTCTCCGCGACGGGCTCGGCCGGAACGCTCGGCGCCGGCGACCGGCTCAAGGACGCGCACGGCGCGAAGATCGTCGCGGTAGAAGCGCTGGAGTGCCCGACGCTGCTGCTCGACGGCTACGGCGAGCACAACATCCAGGGCATCGGCGACAAGCACGTACCGCTGATCCACAACGTCATGAACACGGATTTCGTCGCGGCCGTGACGGACCGCGCGACGGACGCGATGAACGTCGTCTTCAACGGGAAGGCGGGACGGAGCTATCTCGTCAGCCGGCGCCGCGTGCCGGAGCGGCTCGTGGAGAGGCTCGGCGCGCTCGGGCTGTCCAGCCTGGCGAACGTCTTCGCCGCCATCCAGCTCGCGAAGCACCAGGATCTCGGGCCGGACGACGCCGTGCTCACCGTGGCGACGGACAGCGCTGCGATGTACGCGTCGGAGCGGGCGAAGACAGAGCGAGCGGTCTTCGGCGGCGAGCTGGACGAGACGGCCGCGGCGCAGGCCTTCGGCGAGCACGTCCTCGGGCAGCAGCCGGCGAACTTCCTGGAATGCACCCGCGGCGACCGGCTGCGCATCTTCCATCTCGGCTACTTCACCTGGGTCGAGCAGCAGGGCGTGAGCCTGGCGGAGTTCGACGCGCGGAAGTCTCCGGCGTTCTGGACGGGGCTCCGCGAGCTCGTACCCGCTTGGGATGCGATGATCGCCGAACTGAACGCGCGCGCCGGGACCGCGAACGGGTGAGCGCGGGCAGCCGGTTCCGCTGCAGCGCGTGCGGAACCGAGATCGGGCCAGGCGAGCTGCCGTTCCGCTGTCCCGCGGCACGAGACGGCGACGACACGGATCACGTGCTCGAGCGCATCCTGGAGCGGGTCGAATTCCCGCGGGCGCCGATCGCCGGGAAGAACCCCTTCCTGCACTTCGCGCCGCTGCTGCACGTCTACGACCTGCTCGACGCCGGCGCGATCGTCCGGCGGCTGGACGACGCGGTCGCGGGGGTCGACGGCCGCGGGTTCCAGACCACGCCGTTCGGGCGGGCCGACGCGGTCAGCGATGCGCTCGGCTTCTCCGCGGACGGGGGCGTCTTCGTGAAAGACGAGACCGGAAACGTCGCCGGGTCCCACAAGGCGCGGCATCTCTTCGGCGTGCTGCTCTACCTGGAGGCGCGCGCCGAGCTCGGGCTCGGGCCGAGTCGGGACGTTCCGCTCGCCATCGCGAGCTGCGGGAACGCGGCGCACGCCGCCGCCGTGCTGGCCAAGGCCGCCGCGCGAAGGCTCGACGTGTACGTCCCGGAGGAGGCGGACGCGAAGGTCGTCACCCGGCTGCGCGCTCTCGGCGCGCACGTCACCGTGTGCCCGCGGGCGCCCGGCGTCCCCGGCGATCCGTCGGTACACGGCTTCCGCACGGCGGTGGCGGCCGGCGCCATCCCCTTCACCTGCCAGGGGACGGAGTGCGGACTGGCCATCGAGGGCGGGCACACGCTCGCGTGGGAGATGGCGTCGGAGCTGGCGGCCGCCGGCCGCCGTCTCGACCGCCTCTTCGTGCAGGTCGGCGGCGGGGCGCTCGCGTCGGCGTGCATCGCCGGCCTCCGCGAGGCGGTGATGGCCGGAATCATCGAGAGACTGCCGAAGATCCATGCGGTGCAGACGAAGGGCGGCCACCCGCTGGAGCGCGCGTTTCGCCTCGTCCTCGAGCGCGGCGCGGATCACGCCTACGCGGCGAAGCACCGCTCGGAGTTCATGTGGCCGTGGGAGACTGCGCCCTCGAGCATCGCCCTCGGCATCCTGGACGACGAGACCTACGACTGGCGGGCGGTCGTCGGAGGAATGCTCGAGTCCCGCGGCGGGCCTGTCGTCGTGGACGACGCGATGATCCGGCGCGCGCGGAACCTGGCCGGGAGCGCCGCGGCCTCACCCGTCAGCTTCACCGGTGCGGCAGGGCTGGCGGGGCTGATCGCCCTGCGGGAGGTCGGCGCCGTCGAGCCGCACGAGGCCGTGGCCGTCCTCCTCACCGGCCGGGGCGACGGCTGACGACTGGCCCCCGGCGAATGTGGCCTGTGCATCGAAGCTCGTAGCCCCGAGCGCCGTCTCCGGCCGACCCGTGTCCGGATTCCCGGTCCGTCTACGTTTCCCCAGACGGACGCGACTCTCGCGCCCCGGATTCGCCCCTTGCGGAAGGAGCCGTCCATGCGAAGCCGGACGATCACTCTGGCCGTCGCCGCCACCCTCACCGCCGCGCTTCCGGCGGAAGGCGGGTGGTCGCTGGTGGCCTCCGGCACCACCGAGGATCTGAATTCGGTCGATCCGGCCAGCTCCGGCGAGTGGTTCCTGGGTGACAGCGGCACGGCCGCGGAGTCGACCGACAACGGCGTGACCTGGACGCCGGTGTCGATGGGAACCACGAACGAGCTGCGGGCGATGTACTCGCCGTCGAGCGTCGCCTACTGGGCGTGTGGCGCCGGAGGCGTCGTGCTGTTCAGCGGGAACGCCGGCAGCACCTGGCTGAACCGGTCGCCTTCCACGGCGGAGACGCTCCTCGCGATCGGAGCCCGGGGCGGCTCGACGGCATACGCGGCCGGCACCGGCGGCGTGATCTTCAAGAGCGCGAACCTCGGAGTCAGTTGGACCGGGCAGAGCGGCGGGACGGGCGTGACTCTCCGGGCGGTGCAGGGGCCGACATCGGGCACGAGCAACATCATGATCGTCGCGGGCGACGCCGGGACGATCCTCAAGACGATCGACGGCGGCGCCACGTGGAGCCCGGTGGCGTCCGGCACGACCGAGGACCTGTACGACCTCTGCCTCGTCAGCAACAACGTCGTGGCTGCGGTCGGGACGAACGGAACGGTGCTCAAGACCACGGACGCCGGCGACACGTGGACCGTCCTGGACAGCGGGACGTCGGCGCACCTCACCGCGATCGACTCTGGGAGCACGACGCAGCTGACCGCAGTCGGCGAAGGCGGGGTCGTGCTCCGGTCGGCCGATACCGGCGCCACCTGGGTTCGGCAGTACCCGCCGACGTCGGCGGATCTGCTCGACATCCTCGCTCTCTCCTCGAACGTGCAGATCGCCGTGGGGCGCGGCGGCGTGGTCATCCGCACGGACGACGGGGGAGCGCCCGCGGTCGGCGTCGAGGATCTCCCGGCCCGCGCAAGCTTCGAGCTGGCGACCTTCCCCAACCCGTTCCGCGCCGCCACGACGATCCGCTTCTCTCTCGGGGAGCCGCTCCGGGCGAAGCTCGCCGTGTACGACGTGGCCGGCCGCGAGGTCGTGACCCTGCATGACGGACCGGCGGCGGCGGGGGAGCATGCCGTGGTTTGGAACGGCGGTGACTCGTCCGGTGCTCCGGTCCACGCGGGGGTGTACTTCGTGCGGATGCTCTCGGTGGGGCGGGTAGAATGCGAGAAGCTGCTGCGTATCGATTGATCGGAGGCTCGCCGGGGTACAAGCTCGCAGCGATGCGGGTTGCGATGGGGCTGAACCACCGCGGTCCCGCATTGAACTCGGCCAGGTGGAGGAGTAGGGTCGAGTCAGGCGGCGCCGCGATGTCCCACGCCGCAGTGCTGCGGTGGTGACAGCGGGTCCGAGCAGCGTCTAGCGCGGCCGGCCCGCTCGGCATGGTCACCCGTGTCTGTCCCGTCAGGGCCAGTGGCCGGGGGAGTCTGTGCCATGTGGAATCGGACCTTCACTCACTCACTCACTCATGTGCCGGGTGCGGCACGGGCTGCTCGTACGGCGGTGCCTCGCCGGCGCCATCTTGCTGCTCGCGGTGGTTTCGCCAGTTTCTGCGTCCGAAGAGGAAGTCCTGTGTGCGATCGACACAACGTTGGCGGCATCGCGCGGGGCGATCAAGGGCACTACGTCATGGACCTCTTTGACGTGCGCGGCCGGAGGGTAGTGCGGCTGGCCGAGACCGCATTGTCTCCTGGGAGGTACCGAGTCCCGCTGGGATCCAGCCTGGCGGCCGGCGTGTACTTCGCCCGAGTGGAAGGAGCTGCCGGGACCATGACGAGGAAGGTGGTGGTGCTGCGGTGACCGGCATTGCCGGCGCGATCCGGATCCTCCTGAGTGGGGCGCTCGCGGTTCTCGGAATGGAAGCGCGGGCGGGCACGCTCTTCGTGCCCGCCGAGTACCCAACGATCCAGGCCGCGGTCGATGCGTCGGTAGCGGGGGACTCGGTGCTGGTGGCTCCGGGTACGTACACCGATTCCGAGATCCGGATCTTCGGGAGCTTCCCGCGGCTGGCGTGCGTGTACCTGAAGGACGGGGTGAGAATCCTATCCGAGCAGGGGCCGGACGCCACGACCATCGACATGCTGCAGGTGGTCTATTTCCAGGAGAACGTGATTTTCGGGGACACGCTGCTCACGCGACAAACCTCGGTCGAGGGGTTCACGATCACCGGTTCCCCGACCGGACGCATGGCAGCGTTCATCCCCGACGCTGGCGGGTCCCACATGATGTTCCGGGACTGCATCTTCCGTGACCTTGACGGTGGATCGGGGAGCGCATCGGCGATCGGCGCCGCAAGGTCCGACCTGGAGGTCCACGGCTGCGTGTTCACGAACTGCGTAGGAGGCCTAGCGACGGTCTACCAGCTGGAGGCGGACATGTACGTGTCGGGGTGCCTGTTCGAGGACTGCGGTCGAGGGATCTACGCCAACTCGAACACCGCACCGTATCCCAGTCCGTTTCGGCTGGACATCCTGGATTCGGAGTTCCGACGATGTCAACCCGCGAGCGGTGCGGGCGGTGCCATCTTGGCGAGCAGTTACAACGCCGGGATTCAGATCACGAACTGCTGGTTCGAAGGGAACGTCGTTCCGCTGGGAGGTGGTGCCGTGGAGTTCTCGGGCACCGGAACCAACACCGTAAGCGACTGCGTGTTCTGGAACAACCACTCGACGCTTCCCGGAAGCGGTGGCGGAGCACTGTTCGTGGGTCTGGGTGGCGCGCTGACAGGGAACACTTTCTACGGGAACGGCGGCAGCCACGCTCAGGTCGGCGGCACCGTCATATTCGACACCGGCAACTCGCAGATGTCGAACAACGTGTTCGCATCCACAACCAAGGGAACGGCGCTGCACACCGTCAACGGGGCCACGATCACCGGCGGCTGCAACGTTTTCTGGGACAACCCGGACGGAGAGGCGATCGGCTACACGCAGGCCGCCACGGACCGGATCATCGACCCGCAGTTCTGCGATCCCGACAGCGGGGACTTCACCGTGACGACCAAGTCCCCCTGCCTCCCGGCGGACTCGCAAGGGTGCGGTCAGATCGGGGCACGGGGCTGGGGGTGCGAACCCATTTCGATCGATCCCAAGAGCTGGGGAGAGATCAAGGCAGGCTACCGGCTGGAGCCGGGCGAAGGAGCGAATCCATGAAGAGCCTCCTGATGATCACGCTGGCGGTGCTCCTGCTCGCCGGCACGGCGGCCGCGCGGCAGATGTCCGCGTCGGTGAAGGACGTGACGGAGCTATTGGACGGCGCGGGGACCGCGCGGGTTCTGTTCCGGCTCGAGCCAGCGGAACGGCTCGACGGCATGCTGGTGAGCCGGGCCACGGTGACCTTCCAGGCCGTGGGAGCGCCGACCAAGGGACCGCTGCGCCTCCGGGTGTATCCCGTGACGACGGTCTGGAGCGCCGGTGCGGTGAGCTGGACGTCCGGCTGGAGCCGAGCCGGCGGGGACTACGACGACGAGATCTACGTGCCGGTGGAAATGGATCTGAGCAGCGGCTCGGCCACGGTGGAACTGGATCTCACGCCGCTGGTGAAAGAGGCGGTCGAAGGCGGTGCCGCCACGGACGGCTTCATCCTGACGACGGATCCGGCCGTGGCGTCCGGGATTGCAGCGGCGGATGTGACCGGCTTCTTCGCTCTCTCAGCGGCCGCCGTCGACATTCGCTGCCGTGAGGCGCCTTCTGCTGGTCCGAGGGTCCAGCGATGAACCGAGCGTTCGTCGCGGTGCTCTCGATTCTAGCGACATCGGGGCCATCACGTGCTCAGTTCGCGGAGGCCTCCTGGTGGCTCAGCGGATCGACGAACAGTGCCGGGATCAACGTCGAGCCACCATTTGTCGGTGAGCACGAGATCTATCTGTGGCAGACCTGTCAACTCGGCGTCGAGTGGATCGAAGCGGACTTCGACATCGTCGGGTCGTTGGAGATCGTGAGCGTCACCCCGCTTCTTGGGGTGACGAACATCGGGACGCTGCCGAACGTGCACCTGCAGGCACCCAGCTGTATGAACCAGAATTACCAAATCCTCGTTGCCACCATCGTGGTCCGCGACCCGACAGGAGCCGGCGGCAACCTCTGCTTCGCCGGAGCGAACCAGTCCTTGGACTGCGGGAGCTACGGCAACACCTGGAGCCCTCACGGCTACCGCGGGTACTCGACGGACGGGTCGATGCCGTGTGAAGGAAGCCTGATCTGCGCGATCGACATCGCCCTCCCCGAAACGTGGGGCCGCGTGAAGGCCCAGTTCGCCAGGTAGCAGCCGCGCCAGGGAACTCTCCTGCGACCTGAACGCCTCCCCGCGCGTCTCCGTCTTCGAAGGCGCGGCTGCCCCGACAGGTGACGAGGACGGATGCCCGAGACCCTGGATCCCCGCTGGCAACGGCTGACCGAGCTGCTCGGCCCGATTCACCGGGCGGCGGCCGGCACGGCCCGGCGCCTCGAGGGAACCCCGGACGACGGCGACGACCTGCTCCAGGAGGCCGTGCTCCGGGCGTACGAACGCCTGGGCACCCTCCGGGACGAGACCCGGTTCCGCCCCTGGTTCTTCGCGGTACTGCTCTCGATTCACCGGTCGCGGCGCCGCCGGGCCTTCTGGCGAAGGTTCCTTCCGCTCGGCGAAGCGTTCGCCGTAGGAAGCGAGCCCGCCGCGGAACCCGAATCCGGAGAAGACGAATGGCAGCGTGCCCGCCGGCTCAACCTGGCCCTCGGCCGGCTCCCGGCGGTGCAGCGCGAGGCGATCGTCTTGCACGACGCGCAGGGCTTCTCCGTCCAGGAAATCGCGGCGATGCAGAGCGTGTCCGAGTCCGCGGTGAAGACGAGGCTCTCCCGCGGCCGCGCGCGACTGCGGCGCTTCTACCTCCTTCGCGGATGGGTGGGCGACGCGCGCGCGGCATCCCGGCCGCACGCCGGCGTCCGCCGGCTCATCAGCGAGGAAACGTGACATGAGCGAATTCCGGAAGGACCTGGACGAAGAGATCGCGCGCGACGTGGCGGCGCTCGTCGCCGCGACCGACCGCGGCCTTCCTACGGTGCACGAGACCGTGCGCCGTTCCGAGAACCGCGCGCGGACGCGCGCAGGGAGTTTCCCGATGGCTACGATCCGTTTCTTCTCGATGCGGCCGGCGCTCTCCAGCGCGGTCGTGTTCGTGCTGGCAGTCGCCTTCGTCTTCGGCTTCCCGATTCCGTTCGAGCGCACCGTCGGTCACGACGTGACTCTCGCGGTTTCCGGCGCCGAGCTCGGCCAGCAAGAGCTCCGGGCGATCGCCGGCGAGATGAAGTCCCAGCTCGGCGCGGAAAGCGTGCGCGTGGAGGCCGAGGCCGGTGACGCCGGCACCACCTACCGGCTCACCGCGTCGGTCGACGAGCGCTCCGGCGGCTCGGCGCGCAAGGCCGCGTCGGCCTTCGCCCAGGCGCTCCGCAGCGCCGGCTGGGATGCTGCCGCGGAGGTGACGCCGCGCACCGAGCGGACGTCCGGCTCTCTCTACGCGTTCGCGGCGGACCGCGTGATCCGCGTCTCCGCGGACGGCAAGTCGGCCGCCCAGATCGAGCAGGAGATCCGTGACGGCCTGGCCGCGGCGGGCTTCGGCGACGCCGAGGTGGAAGTGACCGACGCCGGCGCGGACCGGATGGCCGTGAAGGTCAAGGTGGAGCGCGAGGGCGAGAGCGGCGCGGCGGCGGCCGAGGACATGCCCGCGATCGAGATCACCAAGGACGGGCATGGTTTGAGCGGCGATCAGGACCGCTGCGAGGTCCAGGTGAAGAAAGTGAAGGACGACAGCGGCGTGACGAACCTCATCGTCGACGTGACCAAGGACGGGAGCACGACCACGGCGGAGGTCGCGAACTCGGAGTCGATGGGCGATGCGGAGCTGCAGGCCGCGCTCCAATCGCAGCTCGACCGGGCCGGGATCCCGGTTCGGATCGACGTCAGGAACGGCGAGATCTCGGTCGAGGCTCTCTAGAGCGACGGCGGCGAAGCGGATCGATCGTACGCGCGCACGATCTCCACGGCGAACCGCCGGGTGAGCTCGAGAGCGCTGAGATCGATCCGCTCCCGCCGGTCACGAGGGCCGTGCATGCCGAGCGGCAGGAAGAGCGGGCCCTCGCGGCCGACGACCGTGGCCGCGGGGATCCCCCGCGCGAGGAACGCGACCGCATCGGTCAGTCCCCCGACCGGCTGCCGCGCGAGCGGCTGGCCACCCGCCGTCACCATGGCCTGATCCAGCAGGTCGAGCAGTTCCGCCGGCGGGCGATGATGCCGCGTCAGGGAAGATTCGCCGCCGACCTGGAACGTCGTCGAGGACCCGACCAGCTCGAAGTTCACGCAAGCGGTCGGCATGTCGACTCCCCCGCCGAACCGTGAATCGACCCACGCCTGCGCTCCGTGCGCTCCCAGCTCCTCCGCCGAGAACAGCGCGATCACGACCTCGGTCCGGGAAGGCGGCGCCTGGGCGAGCTCCGCCCCGGCCTCGAGCAGCACCGCGCAGGCCGCACCGTCGTCGATCGCGCCGTGGCTTCGCGAAGGCATCAGCGCTCCGCCGCAGTGCACCGCGGCGATCGCCGCGCCCCACACGACGGCCATCCAGCCGGCGAAGGCATGGAGCCGCGGCCGGTGCAGCAGCGGGGCGACGACCATCACCACGAGCACAGGAAGCGTGAGGAACTGGATCGGCGCGCGCGCGACGTGGTCGAGCGGCTCGGTCTTCGTGTCGTAGTGCGCCGAGAGGATGATGCGACGCTCGGCGTCCGCCACCG
Organism: Candidatus Eiseniibacteriota bacterium; assembly: GCA_052390515.1. Lineage (GTDB taxonomy): Bacteria > ARS69 > ARS69 > ARS69 > ARS69 > JBQTGV01. The sequence goes on from JBQTGV010000026.1 coordinate 10,407, forward strand.
GCAGCTGCGCGATGACGTCGTGCTGCGTCGTCCGCCCGAGGCCGCCGAGCGCCGGAAGCCCGAAGTCGACGACTGCCGCGGCCAGCGCCGGCACGACGAGCGCGGCCAGCAGCGCCGGCACGAAGCGCCGCCGGCGCAGCAGCACGAGATACGCGATGCAGAGCAGCAGCACCGCGAACCCGAGGAGATGGACCTCGTGCGGGTAAGCGGTGAACGGGAAGAGTTCGGTCTCGAAGCCGCGAGCGCCGAGCTCCGCGGCGAGCCATCTGCCCGTCGCTTCGAGCTCCTGTGTTCCGTTCTCTCGCGGGCCGGACGCGAGCTGGTCGAGCAGAGCGTCCCAACGGCTCATGCGCAAGCGTAGCACGGTGGACGGTCACGGTCTCTGGCCGCGGGCGGCGACCATCGCGTAACCTCACACCATGGCGAACCCCGACGTGCCTCGACCTCGGTCCTGGAACCGGGCCATGCTCGAGCGCCTCCTCCTCCCCTGGGCAATAGCCGTCTTCGCCTTCCTGATTCGGATCTCCCACCTGCGCTGGGGTCTGCCGGAGGTGGAGGAAGAGGCCCATCCGGTGCGCAAGGCGTTCGAGATGTGGGGGTGGGACGAGGGACGGCTGACGCTCGATCCGCAAACCGCCGGATGGCCGGCTCTGTCCTTCTACGTGCACCTCGCATTGCAGCACGCGCAGTACGCCGTCGGCAGGATGACGGGCCGCTACGAAGATCGGCTCGACTTCTTCATGGAACACGTCGACGTGCACACTCTCATGGTGCCCGCCCGATTCCTGAGCGTGGTCATGGCGGTAGCGGTCGTCTTCGTCGGAGTCCGTCTCGCACAGCGTCTCGCCGGATGGTTCGGCGCGCTCGTCACCGGCCTCACGCTCTCGCTCAGCCCGCTGCTGCTCGAGGTGTCCCTCGAGGTCACGCCGGACATGTTCGCGACGGTCTTCTCCGCGCTCGCGCTCGCCGGTTTCCTCGACGTGTACGAGAGAGGACGGTTGCGGGACTATCTCGCGAGCGGCGCGTGGATCGGGCTCGGGGTGGCGTCGAAGTACACGCCGATCCTCCTCGTTCCCTGCCTGCTGGCCGCGCACGTCGCGCGGCACTGGAACGGGGGCCGCTGGCGAAGTCTCCTCCACCGGCGGCTGCTCGCGGCCGGTGCGGGCTGCGCGGCGACGTTCTGCGCGGCCAGTCCTTTCACCCTCATGAACTTCGCCGCCACGCAGCGGGACGTCGCCTCGCAGTTCTCGCACGTCGTCACCGCGGGCCACTTCGGCCACGAGCTGCAGGGCTCGGGGTACGTGTCCTACCTGGTGAACACGCTGCCCGCGGCGCTGGGGTGGCCGGGGTTGGTGCTGGGGCTCTCAGGTCTCGCGCTGGCGGCGGTTCGCCGGGGCGGAGCCTGGCTCATCATCGCCCTCGCCTTCGCATGCTACTACCTCGGCCTGGGTGCGCTGCGCTCTCTCCACGAGCACTACATTCTTCCGCTGCTGCTGCCGCTGGCGCTGGGGCTCGCGGGGCTGACGGGCGAGCCCGGACGGATGCGGTGGGCCCACCGGGGGCGAGTGGCGGTCGCGCTGGCCGCTGGCTTCCTCGCCGTCGTGCTGATCCCCGTCGGCGTGGGAAGCGCGCGACAGCAAGTCCGCTACTCGCGGCCGAGCACGACCCGCGAGGCCAAGAGCTTCCTCATGGAGGAGCTGTACCGTCCAGACGCGTACTTCGCCTGCGAGCTCGCCGGGCCGGACCTCCCTCGGCATCCGGCGGCGGAGTTCTCCCGCCGGCCGGTCTTCGCCCGTCTCGATGAGCAGAGTCGACAGCGGCTACTGAGCCGTCCCTTCGTGAACCGGTACTACATCAACATGTACATGACGGACGCGAACGGGGCCGACATCTTCTACGACCTGCGGCACTACCTCTGCTACGACTACATCATCGTCGTCGGCGGGGCGTATCACCGCTACACGGGGCTCGCGCAGGACTTCCCGCGGCAGAACGAGTTCTACCGGGATCTCGAGCTCTACTGCGAGCCGGTGCGCCGGTTCGCCGCGTCGCCGGAGCGGCTCGGGCCGGACGTTTGGATCTGGGCGGTGCGTCCGGAGACGAGACGGATCCTGGAGGATCGGGGGCGCCTAGCGCGCGGCTTCCACCTCGCGCACATGGACAAGGTCCGTCCCGACGATCTGCACGCGTTCCTCGGTTTCACCGGCGACCTGGCGGCGCGCCGCGAGGACTGGCAGAGCGCGGACCTGTATCTCAGCACGTTCCTCGATCTGAGGCCGGACATCCGCGGAGAACTGCTGCTGACGGTCGCCCATGCGAAGTACCAGGCCGGCGATCTCGCCGGAGCTGCGGAGCTGTGCGCCGAGCGATTGCAGCTTCGCCCCGGTGACCCGCAGGCGGTCGCGCTGGGCGCGGCGATCGTGCGGGAGGCCGAGGGTGCGGCGATCGTGCGGGAGGCCGGCGGCCAGGCGGAGCGGCGGAGCCCGGACGACGCGCCGTGACGACACGCCGGCCGCGCGGTGACGCCACTCCGGCCGCCGCCGCTCACCCGGGCGGGGCCGCGCTCTCCGCCGCCAACGCGCGATCCAGCACCCGCGCCAGATCGTCGGCGGCGAACGGCTTGCCGAGGCAGCCGAGGAACCCGAAGTCCTCGTAGCGTTCCATGGCCGGGTCGCTGGAGTAGCCGCTGACCACGACCGCGCGGATCAGGGGATCGACTTCCCGAAGACGACTCATGGCGGCGACGCCACCCGCGCCGCCGGGGACGGTGAGGTCCATGATCACGGCGTCGAAGCGGCGGCCTGCGTGCATCGCCTCGTCGTACGCGGCCACCACCTCGTCACCGTCCCGCACGCCATGCGACTCGTACCCGAGGTGCGCGAGCATCTCGCGGAGCGACGCTCTCACCGACGCATCGTCGTCCATGACCAGGATCCGCCCGTCGTGCGAGCCGGCGTCCGGCGTTGGAGCCGCCTCCCGAGGCTCGGGCCGCACGTCGCTGGCCGGAAGCCAGATGCGGAACGTGGCGCCGGCGTCCGGCGCGGACTCCACGGTGATGCGCCCGCCGTGCTTCTCGATCACCGAGTGCGCCACGGCGAGTCCGAGGCCGGTGCCGCCGGGCCGGGTCGAGAAGAAAGGGTCGAAGACGAAGTCGAGGTCCTTCGCCGGGATGCCCGGGCCCTCGTCGGCGATCTCGAGCAGCACCCAGCGCCCGTCCGGGAGGGCCGGCGCCTCGTTCACGTTGGCCGCGCGCACGCGCACCGCTCCACCCGCGGTCATGGCCTGGCGCGCGTTGAGCAGCAGGTTGTCCAGCACGCGGGTGATCTGCTCCGGGTCGATCTCCACGAGGCGAAGGTCCGTCGCGAGATCGAGCTCGGCGCGGACGCTGGAGCCGGCGAGCGTGAAGCCGACGGCGTCGCGGACGACGTCGCCGAGCGGGGCCGGACGGCGCCGCGGCCCGCCGCCGGTGGAGAACGTGAGCAGCTGCTGGGTCAGCGCCCGCGCGCGCTTCGCCGCGATCCTGACCTCGCGCGCGAGCCCGCGCGGCTTCTCGCCGACTTCGCGGCTCACCTCCAGCAGCGAGGCCCCGCCGAGGATCACCTGCAGCAGGTTGTTGAAGTCGTGCGCGATTCCCCCGGCGAGAACGCCCAGGGACTCCAGGCGCTGCGTCTTGGCCAGCTCGCGTTCCGTGCGGCGAAGCTCCTCGGTGCGCTCGCGGACCAGCTTCTCGAGGACGCGGCCCTGCCGGCGCACGGCATAGAAGCGCGACACGAGGAAGAGCAATCCGAGCACGGCGGCGGCGACGACCGCGCGCACCGCGGGATGGGAGACCAGGGACCGCCGCACGTGCACCGTCGCGCTCGTGGCCGGCGCGCTGCGCGTGCCCTCCGCGTCCACGGCCTGCAGCCAGAAGCGGTAGTCGCCCGGAGGGAGGTTCGGGTAACGGACGGATCGCTGCGGAACCGGCATCGCATCGACCCACTCGCTCTCGAAGCCCTCCAGGCGGAAGCGGAAGCGCACGCGGGCCTCGTCGACGAACGAGATCGCTCGGAAGGGAAACAGCAGGGAGTTGTCGCGGGAGGCGAGCTCCAGCGGGCTGTCGGCAGGGTGCAGCACGCCGTTCACGTCCACGCCGAGCAGCTCGACGCTCGGTCCGAGCGGCCGCGGCCGATCCAGCTCCTCGCGGTACAGCGAGAGACCGCGATCGGTCCCGATCCACACGCCCTGCTCGTCGGCCATCCCGGCCGAGCGGTTCGCCTCGAGGCCGGGCAGCCCCTCGTGCGTCGTGAACGGGCGCAGCGTCCTGCCGTCCCAACGGAGCGCGCCGTGGTCGGTGCCGAACCATAAGTTGCCTTGCCGGTCGTCGAACACGAGGTACACGGGGCGGTCGACGCGTGGTCCGGGCTCCGCGGAGCGGACCAAGCGGTCGCCCTCCGCGCGGTACAGCCCGGCGAGCGAGCCGACCCACACCGTCCCGCCGGCGTCCTCGAAGACCGTGTACGTGCTGTTCGCGGACTGGTCGTCACGGGAGTACCAGTGTTCGATGCCGTCGTCGCGCACGCGGAACGCTCCGCTGCCGTCGGTGGCGACGAGCATGTCCCCGCGGCGATCCGCCACGAGGCGGCGCACGTAGGCCACCTTCGGTTCGTCCGTGGGGAGGTGGACCTCTTTCCAGACCCCGTGCTCGCGCAGCCAGGGATACTTCGCGCCGGCCCAGAGCCGCCCCCTTCCGTCGCGAGCCACGGCGAAGATCGGCTCGTTCTCGCCCGCGACGGCGTGCGCTACGAAGCGACCCGACGCCGGCAGCTCCACGAGCCCGAGCCACGCGGCCGCCAGCCACAGCGTCCCATCCTCCGCCTCGGCGATGTCCAGGATTCGCGCCTTCGTGGGCTGGTCGGTGAACAGCAGGGTACGCATCGGATCTCCGAAGAACGTGACGCCGCCGTTGTGCCCGAGAACGATCTCGCCGGACCGCCGCTTCAGAACGGCGCTCACCTCGTCGGCGAACAGACCGTGCGCGGAGTCCCACGTGGCGAAGCGCCGGCTGACGACCTTGCTCAGGCCACGCAGGCTGCCGACCCACAGGATACCCTCGCGGTCTTGCACCAGCGCCGATACGCCGTCGGAGATGAGACCGCTCGAGAGGCCGAGCCACTCGATCGGCTGGCCGGGACGGAAGCAGGCGAGGACCGCGGGGTTCCCGAAGTGGATGCCGCCGGCGCCATCCGGCTCCACGGCGGCGCCCACGTAACCGCGCATGAAGCCCAGGTCCACGTCGTCGGCGAGCATCTCCAGCCCGTCGTCCCGCAGCCGCGCGATCCAGGTCTCCCCGACGAGCCACAGATCCTCTCCGGAATCGACGGCGAGCCCGAGCACTTCGCCCTCGGGGAGACCGGAGAAGGGGACCGCCGTTCCGCCCGGCCCGCCCGCGCGGATCGCCTCGAGCGGCAGCACGGTGAGTCCGTTCGCGGTGGCGAAGTACACGCTTCCGTTGCGGCACGCGGCAGCATTCACCCGGGTCCCGGCCCGAGCGGTCGTCCAGGTGCCGGCGTCGAGCACGAGGACTTCGCCGCTCGAAGTAGCCACGAGCATGGCTTCCTGCTCGGAACCCGGCACGTTCAACAGCACGGTGGTGAGTGCTTGGCGATCGGTGTCGGGTGCTTCCTGCGCGGCCACCCAGAGTCGCCCGTCGAACGAGCTCAGCCGGACCGGTGCCCGCAGCGCCACCGACCACGGCGTCCCGCTGGAGTCGATCACCACCTCGGACTGGTGCGACTCCGGGAGACCGTCCGTCTCTCCGTAGTTGCGCCACACGGCGCCGTCGTAGGACACGACGCCGCTGCGCGTGGCGATCCACAGCACGCCGTCGGGCCCCTGCGCGATCGACTCGATCGCGGGGCTCGGCAGGCCGTCCGCCTCGGTGTAAGTCTGTACGTGATAGCGCTGGGCGAGGGCCGGCGCGGCGGAGCCGGCGACGGCGAGCACGGCGAGGCCGGCGGGGGCGAAGCGAGATCCGGAGCGCAAGGCGGTACCCCGTGGCGAACAGGGACGTCCCCAGAGCGACGACCCGCGGATTCTACCTCAGAGCAGGCGCCGAACCGTCCCCCGGTCGAGGCAGGCACGCAGGGCCGCTCCCGGGTCCCGGAAGCGGGTGGCCAGGATCATCGCCGCGACGACGAAGGGCTTGTGGCCGGCCTCGCGGTAGGTGTCCAGGCGGTGGCGCTCGAACACCGTCGCAGCCACCTCGCCCTCGGCGCAGCTCACCCCCGTGATGTCCGCCGGGAGGCAGTGCAGGTAGAGCGCGCGGCCGCCGCGGGTGCGCCGCATCATCGCCTCGGTGCACTCCCAGTTCTTGTGTTTCGCGTTCTCGGCGAGAGCCTCGCGTTCCAGCTCGGCGAGCTTCGCCTTGTCCCCCGCCCGGAGCGCCTTCGGCCGCTCCTTCATGATGCGCATCGGCGCCCAGCTCTTGGGGTAGATGAAGTCCGCTCCGTCGAATGCCTCCTCCATCGAGCCGGCGATGCGGAAGGAGCCGCGGGACGCGGAGGCGAAGCGACGGGCGGCGTCCAGCGGCTCGTCGACGAGCTCGTAGCCCTCGGGGTGCGCGAGGACGACCTCCATGCCGAAGCGCGCCATCAGGGCCACCACTCCCTGCGGCACGGAGAGCGGCTTGCCGTAGCTCGGCGAGTACGCCCAGGTCATTGCCAGCTTCTTGCCCGCGAGCGCCTCCAGTCCGCCGGCCGCCGTGGCCAGGTGGCGAAGGTCGGCGAGCGCCTGCGTCGGGTGGTCCAGGTCGCACTGCAAGTTCACCACCGCGGGGCGCTGCGGCAGCACGCGCTCGCGCCGGCTCTCCTGCACGGACGCGGCCACCTCGGCCATGTAGCGGTGTCCCTCGCCGAGATAGATGTCGTCGCGGATGCCGATCACCTCGGTGAGGAAGGAGATCATCGTGGCGGTCTCGCGCACCGTCTCGCCGTGCGCGATCTGCGAGGTGGACTCGTCCAGCTCCTCGGTCATCAGGCCGAGCAGGTTGCAGCCGGCGCGGAAGGAGTAGCGCGTGCGCGTCGAGTGGTCGCGGAAGATGGAGAGGCCCAGCCCGGTGTCGAAGAGGCGGGCGGAGATGCCGGCGGCGTGCAGGTCTTGCAGGATCTCGGCGCAGGCGACGACCTCGCGGACAGCGGCGTCCGAGACGTTCCAGGAGAGGAGAAAGTCCTTCTCGTGCAGCTCGCTCGGGCGGCCGGAGAGACGGTCGATCTTCGCGTGGACGGCGGTGGCGCCGGCACCCTTCGCCCTCATGGCCGGCCGTGCCTCAGGAACAACGACGGGAACGCGGCGTAGAAGGCGGCGGCCGCGGTGAGGTCCTTCACCGGACACTGGTCCTCGACGGAGTGCGCCCATTTCTCGTGCGAGGGTCCGAAGCCGATCGTGGGAATGCCGTGCAGGCCGCACGTGGCGATCCCGTTCGTCGAGAAGCCCCACTTGCCGATCACCGGCTTGCGTCCGAGCACGAGCTCGGCGCACTTCGCCCCGGCGACGACCGCGGGGTGCTCCTCGGGCAGGACCCACGTGGGATAGTATTTCTTCATCGGGTAGACGAGGCCGGTGTACGCGGCGCGCGCGTAGTCCAGCACGGTGACGGCGGCGCCAGAGGCGCGCACGCCCGGCAGCTGCTGGATCCCGCCGACCGCCGACTCGATCGTCTCGCCCGCCGTGAGGCGCCGGTCCACGTGAATCGTGCAGCTGTCGGCCACGGCGCAGAGCGAAGGCGACGTGGCGCGGATGTCCGACACGGTGGTGCTGCCCTTGCCGAGGAACGGATCCGCGCTGGCGGCGAGGTCCTCGTTCAACTTCTCGATGTCACGGAGGATCGGCGCCATCTTGTACACCGCGTTCACGCCGCGCTCGGGCGCGGAGCCGTGCGCCGCCACGCCCTGCGTGCGCACTTCGATCTCCATCCGCCCGCGGTGCCCGCGGTACACGCCGAGGTCGGTCGGCTCGGTGATCACGACCACGTGCGGCGCCGGATCGATCACCTTCTCGTTCAGGATGTAGAGCCAGCAGAGGCCGTCGCAGTCCTCTTCCATGACCGTGCCGGTGATCCAGAGCGTCACGCCTTCGCCGAGGCCGAGCTCCTTCAGGATCCTCGCGCCGTGGACCATGGCGGCCATTCCGCCTTCCATGTCGCCGGCGCCGCGGCCGTACACGGTGCCGTCCTTCACTTCGCCGCGGTAGGGATCCCGCTTCCAGGCGGACGGATCCCCGACGCCGACGGTGTCGAGGTGCGCGTCGAGGGCGATCACCACGGGCCCGCTGCCGATGCGTCCGAGCAGATTGCCGAGGCCGTCGATGCGGATCTCGTCGAAGCCGACCTTCTCCATCTCGGCCCTGGCCCGCTCGACGACGGCGCGCTCCTCGCCGCTCTCGGAAGGGATGGCGATCATGTCGCGGAGGAAGGCGACCATGTCCGGGGTGTACTTCTCGGCGAGGCGGAGGACGGCGGCGCGGTCGACGGCGGACATGGGAGAGGCATGGAACGCGGCGGGGCGCGGCGCTGTCAAGTCAGGAAGCGACGGCCGACGGCCAGCTCACGCCCGTGTCGGACAGCACGGCGGCGCGGATCCGGTCCAGGATGCGCAGCCAGCCGAGGTCGACGTCGCCGTCGGCCTCCCCGCGGATCGTGCCGAGCGGATCCGCGGGATCCAGCTCCACGTCGAACCCCGGCCCGGCGAAGCGCACGGTCCCGTCGCCTCGGAACTCGGCGCGCATCTCCCGCGCTTCGGCGCGAGCCAGCACGACGACCGCGCCCTCTCCCCGCGCGAGGAAGAAGCCGTCGCGGCCGTCGGCCCTCCAGGCCGCCTCGCTGCCGAAGAAGCGCGGCTTCAAGACGTAGGGTCCGCCGTCCTCGGGGCAGAACACGTCGCAGTTGCCGCAGTCGTTGCAGAAGTCGGCGAAGTTGCCGATCTGGTGCTTCTCGGCGAGGCGGATCGGCGCGCCCGCTTCCTCCACCCACCGTCCGCCGGCGAACCGCAGTTTCGCCGACGGGATGTCCTCCGGCGGCAGCGCCAGCGCGAAGTTCGCGTCGTTGGGACAGACCGGGACGCACTTGTCGCAGGTGATGCAGTCGAAGAGCGAGAGCCGCCGGCCGATCTTCTTCGGAGGCTTGCTGTTCGCCGCCTTCTTGTAGCGCGGGTCGGCGGTGGCGCGCTCGACGTAGATCCGCGTGTTGCGCAGCATCGCCTCGTCGAGGCGGTCTCGCGAAGGGGCGGCCGCATCGGCAGAACTGCGCGTACCGGCAGGAGCGGCCGCTTCGGCCCGGCGGCGCGCGCCATCCGCTGCGGCGGCCGAGCTGCCCGGATCGCCTTGCCCGTACGCCCGAAGCACGAACTCGTCGACCGTGTTCGCAAAGACCTCCCGCATCCGCCGCGCCAGCTCCTGCAGGTAGCCGCGCTGCCGCGCGTAGCCTCCGGGCCGGAGCAGGTCGGTGCACACCGTCACCGGCACCAGCCCGAGCGCAACTGCGTCGGCGAAGTTCGCCTTGTCGATGCCGGCGGCGAAGGAGATCGGGTGCTTCGTGCCGAAGCGCTCCCGGAAGCGCCGCACGAGCTGCATGGCCAGCACGTGCAGAGGCTGCCCGGAGAGGTACATCTCTTTCTCCGACCCAGGGAAGAAGCTGCGGTGGTTCTCGACGATCAGCGTGTTGGAGAGCTTCACGCCGAAGCCCAGCCCGAGCGAGGCGGCGGTATCGGCGAGACGCTCGACGAAGGCTTCCATCTCCGGCCACTTCGTATCCCGCTGGAACGCGGAATCCGGGACGACGAGATCGTCGTATCCCAGCTCGTCGTGCAGCAGCCGGCGCGTCTCCACCGGCCCGAGCAGCATCGGGTTGAGCTTCACGATGCAGTGCAGCCGGTTCTCGCGGAGCAGGAAGGAGACGATGCGCTCGATCTCGTGCGACGGGCAGCCGTGGAACGTGCTCAGCGTGAGCGTGTCGGAGAGGCGCTCGGGGAAGTCCAGGTCCCGGAAACGCCGGAGATCGTGCGGGATCTCGCTGCGGAGCCGGTCGACCACGGCGCGCGCGTCCAGCATGCCGCGCACGAAAGTCTGGACCCGTTCGCTCTCGATCCCGGCGAGGTCGTAGCCCACGCTCATGTCGAAGATCGTGTCCCCGAAGCCAGGCAGGACCGGAATGTCGCCGCCGGCCTTCAAGACCTCGATCAGCATCGCGCCCTTGACGTACTCCTCGAGGGACTCCTCGAGTGTGAGCTCCTGTGACCACTCGATGTTGTAGCCGACGGTCTCCGCGTCGATGCAGGGGCGCGGAATGACGAGGTCGTCCCGGATCTGCACCGTCTTGAGCTCCAGGATCCGCGAGCCGCCGAGCCAAGCCAGCACGAGGTTCTGGGCCATCTGCGACTGCGGCCCGGCGGCCGGCCCCAGCGGGCTGGCCGCGCGCTTGCCGTGGAAGCGAACGGAGAGATCGAGTTCCGGCTCGCCGGCGAAGAAGCTCCGCTCCCGCAGGTCGAAGATCGATTGTCGCGCGCGCAGCTCGTCGAGCATGCGGCGCAGCAGGACGCCGAGCGGAAGGGGACGCAGCGTGGCCAAGGTTCGGAGCATCATGCCACGAGGTCGGCTCCTTTGACACCCGTCGGACCGCGGGGTAGCCTTCGCCGCACGTTCCCACCTCGAACCGGGGGGTTTCCCATGCGCCCGTACTCGGTGATTCGCTCGCTGGCCGCCTTCACCTGCGCGATGACGCTCGCGCCGCCCGTCTTCGCCTCGGAGGTCGTCGATCCCGTGTTCTGGATCGTTCCCGGCGGCGGCATCGCGTTCCCGCCGGCCGAGTTCGGCTTCGACCAGGGAGACGTCGACGCCTTCGCGCCGCACTTCGGCGGGATCCTGGGCGTCAAGCTGGTCCCCGCGCTGGGTCTCGAAGCGCGCGGCAGCTTCCTGAAGAAGGACGAGCTCGACAACCTGGAGATCATGCACGGCGAAGGCGACCTCACCTGGTTCCTGAGACCGGGCAGCCGGGTCGTGCCGTTCTTGACCGCCGGCGCCGGCGCCGTGCGGCTGAAGAACGATACGGCGGAGGACGACAAGTTCGCGTGGAGCGGCGGCGGCGGACTGCTCTTCCGCTTCGACGATCACCTGGGCCTCCGCATCGACGCGAGGCGGCTGAGCTACGAGCTGGCGGATGCCGCCGGCGAGGAGAAGTTCCGGCCGCACACCGAGATCTTCGCCGGTCTCTCCATCGGGCTCGGCGGCAGGCCGAAGGACACGGACGGCGACGGCATTCCCGACCGCGCCGACTCCTGCCCGGACACGCCGTTGCGCGCGCGCGTCGACGCCGCCGGATGTCCCATCGACGGCGACCGCGACGGCGTCCCGGATGGCATCGACACCTGCGAGGGCACGCCCACCGGAGCAGCGGTGGATGCGGCCGGCTGCCCCAGCGACTCCGACCGCGACAGCATCTTCGACGGCCTCGACGATTGCCCGGAGACGCCGGCCGGCGCGCGGGTGGACGCGAAGGGCTGCCCGCTCGACGCCGACTTCGACGGCGTGTACGAGGGCCTCGACCAGTGCGAGGGCACGCCGGCCGGCTGCCTGGTGGATGCGAGCGGCTGCCCGAGCGACACCGACAGGGACGGCGTGTGCGACGGCGTGGACCAGTGTCCGGTGACGCCCGAAGACGTGCGCGTCGACGCGAAGGGCTGCCCGATCGTCGTGACCGAGAAGGAGACCGAGCTGCTCGAGACCGGCATGATCCGGCTGCAGGACGTCAACTTCGAGTCCGGCAAGTCGGTGATCAAGCCCGACTCCTACGCGGCACTCGACGAGGTGGGAGACATCCTGTCCCGCTGGCCGGAGCTGCGCATCGAGATCGGCGGGCACACCGACTCCCAGGGCAGCGAGGCGTTCAACCAGAAGCTGAGTGAGGACCGGGCTAAGGCGGTGCTCGACTACCTGCTCGGCAAGTTCAGCGGCTTGAAGGCCGAGCAGCTCACCTCCGCCGGATACGGTGAGGGGACGCCCGTCGCGCCGAACGACACGGTGCTGAACCGCGCGAAGAATCGTCGCGTGGAGTTCAAGGTGTTGAACACCGAGGCGCTGCGGCGCGACACGGAGCGCACCCGCCTCGTTCCGAAGAACTGACCCCGGGGTCGTTGGAGGGGCCGTGGCCATCGAGGGGTCGCGCGAGCTACGCGCCGAGCTTGCGCAGGTGAAGAAGGGCGAAGTTCGCTCCGTTTACCTCATCTTCGGGACGGAGGGTTACCTCGTGCGCACGGCCTCCGAGAAGCTGGTGGAGGCCGTCGCCGAGGCGACCGGCGCGGAAGTCGTGCGGCTCGACGCGGCCGGGAAGCCTCCGGAGGCCGTCCTCCAGCCGGTGACGACGCTCTCGCTCTTCGCCTCGTCCAGATGCGTCGTGGTGCGCGGTTTCACGCACCTCCTCACCGGCGACGAAGCGGACCGGCTCCTCGCCGGGCTCGACTCCGGGATCGGCCCCGGCAGCACGGTCGTGTTCGTCGCGCCGGCCGACTCGGCGGACCGCGTGGACAAGCGCGTGAAAGGCTTCAAGGGGCTGGCGAAGCGCGGGCTCGTGCTCGAGCTGGACCGCCAGAAGCCCGACGACCTGCTGGCGTGGCTGCGCGAGCAGGCCGCACAGGAGGGCAAGGAGCTTTCCGCCGGCGCGGCGCGGCTCCTGCTCGACCGGGCCGGGCCGGAGATGCAGATGCTCCGCATGGAGCTCGACAAGGCGCTGCTCTACTGCCTGGATCGGGACCGCATCGACGCCTCCGATCTCGAGGGTCTCGTCGGCAAGTCGCGGGAGGAGGCGGTGTGGAGCGTGGCCGAGGCGGTGGCGGAGGGCAACCCGGCCCGCGCGATGTCGCTGCTCGCCGACCTCGTCGCCGCCGGAGCGTACCCGCTGGTCATCCTCACCCTGCTCGTCCGTCAGGTGCGCCACGTGCTGCAGGCGCGTCTGCTCTGGGAAGACGCGGGCAGTCCACCCTTCCGCAGCCCGGAGGCGTTCCGCACGCGGGTCCAGCCGGCCGTCCGCCCGGGTGCCTTCGGCGGCGGCGCCGACGACGTGACCACGATCCACCCCTTCGCCGCGTTCAAGCGCTTCGAGGCGGCGCAGAGCCGCGAAGTGGAGGAGCTGTGCGCGTCGCTGTCCCGGCTCGCCGCCGCGGATCGGGACACGAAGACAGGCGCCGGCGCGGGCCCGGAGGAAGCGCTCGAGGAAGTCATCCTCGATCTCTGCGCGAGGGCCCGGCCCGCGAGAGGGCGCGCCGCGTGATTGCGGAAGGCATGATCGGACACGAGGGAATCCGCCGGATCCTCGACGCGGAGCTCGCGCACGAACGGCTTCCGCACGCCCTGCTCTTCTCCGGGCCGGAGGGCGTGGGCAAGCGGACGCTCGCGGTGGCGCTGGCGCGCGCCGTGGTCGCGCAGGGCGACGCCGGCGAGACAGCGCGTTTCGATCGCGCCGCGCACGACCGCTTCGTCCTCTACGAGGACCTGGACCGCGCCGTGCCGATCCGCCGCCGCGATCTCCTGGTCGGCGGCCTCGGCGAGACCGAGCTGCTCGAGATCTACGAGTTCCTGGCGGGGGAAGGCTGGATCTCCGGCACGGCCTCGGCGCGCGGTCCGGACGTGATCGACCTGCTGGAGCGGAACCCGGAGCGATTCACCGGCCGCAAGGGCATTCCCTTCGCCGACGTGCTGGAGAAGGAGCTGGCCGGGCTGTCCCGCGCGAAGAAGGTGCCGGCCGCCGCGGTCGAGGTGGCCCGCCGGATCTTCTCCGCGGGGACGTCGCGGGTGCCGTACCGGCGCACGCTCGGCATCGACCTGATCAACGGGCGCGGAGACGGCGAGTACTTCCGCACCGTGGGCTCGCTGCTCCGCACCGCGACCGGCAGCGGCTGGCGCGTCGCCGTGCTGGACGACGTTCACAAGATGACCGAGGAGGCTGCGAACGCGTTCCTCAAGACGCTGGAGGAGCCGCCGCCGAACACCCTGCTGATCCTCGTGACCTCCGAGCCGCTGCAGCTCCTCTCCACCACGCTGTCGCGCTGCGCGCGGTTCGCGTTCGACAACGTCCCGGTGGACACGCTCGCCCGCTTCCTCGCCGACACCCAGGGCGTGGCGCGGGACGACGCGCTACTGCTCGCTTCGCTGGCCGAGGGCAGCGTGCGGCGCGCGCTGGAGCTGCGGGGCGTCGACTTCGCCGCGCGCCGGCGCTTCGTCGGCGAGCTGCTCTCCTCCGTCGCGGCCGGGGATCTGTGCCGCACGTTCTCCCTGGTGGGTGGCTGCTTCGGGGAGGTGCCGGCCGGTGACCGCCGCCGCGAGGCGGAGCGCGACGAGGCCCGCGTGCTGCTCGACATGCTGGCCCTCGCCCTGCGCGACGTGTCCGTGGCGCCGGAGATCCCGCCCATGAGCGGGCTCGGCACGGAGGAGGTGGCCGGGTTCGCGCGGCGAAGGTCGGCTTGCGAGTGGGAGGCGATGTTCGCCCGCGCGGAGCTGGCCCGCTCCGACGTGGAGGCGAACGTCGAGCCGCGCCTCGCGGTGGAAGCGCTCTTCGCCGACTGCTTCGCCGGAGCACCGTCGCGGTGAGTCGGATGCTCCGGCTCGCGGCGGGCCTGACCTGCGCGCTGCTCGTCGGGTGCGAAGGCGCGCGGCGCGAAGTGCAGGTTCCCGCCGAGGAGACGGCCGCGGCGCCGACCATCCGGATCGGCGTGCCCGAGGCGTTCCTGGTCCGCTTCGAGAAGGTGTCCGGGACAGGCTTTTCCCGAGAGGGATGGGAGCTCGAAGTGCTGCAGATGGGCGGCGACATCCGCATCCGCGGATCGGTTCGCCGGCAGGGCTCGGCCGTGCCGGTCTTCCGCCCGATGGACGCCGCGGAGTTCGCCGAGTTCTGGAGCTGGATCGAGGCGTATCCGCTGGACGGCTTCCAGGTGAAGACCGATCCCGCCTTGCCCGAGCCCGGGTGGAGGAAGCGGCTCAAGTTCGACGCGGTCATCGGCACCGACGAGCGCCTGCTCTGCGACAATGAGTGGACCCGGCCGGCCGTCGATGCCCCCTGGCTCGCCGAGATCGAGGAGCGCCTGCACGCGATGGTGATCGAGCTCGCCGAGCAGGAGCTGGCGGCCCCGGACACCACGGAGACCGCCGAGGACGCATCCGAAGCCATGCAGCGGGCGCTCGAGGCGATCGGCGAAACGCCCGGGTCGACGGCAGAGCCACCCGGCGGCGACTGACCGCGGCCACCCGGGCGCCCTCGGCTCCGGCGTCGAAGCACCCGCCGGCCGCCGACCGGTCGGTTGTCCGGCCCGGCCTCCCCGGATACGATGCGCCCTGACCGCATCGTCGCCCCGCCGGAGAGGCCGCCTTGTCCTGGAGACAGTGGACGAAGAACCCCGGCGCGAAGGTGCTCTCCTTCGTCGCCGCTCTGGCTCTCTGGTTCAGCGTCACGAACGAGATCGAGTTCGAGAAGGCGCTCTCGTTCCCCATCGAGTACGTGAATGCGCCGAGCGGCATCACGCCGGTGACCGAGCTGCCCGTCGAGGCGGAGGCGAAGATCCGCGCCCACGGGAAGTTCCTGCGGTACCGGCTGCGCGGCGGCGTCTGTCGCGTCGACCTGGCGCTCAGCTCGATCGGGATGAACAACCTGGTGAT
The DNA here is from genome assembly GCA_052390515.1 of Candidatus Eiseniibacteriota bacterium. Lineage (GTDB taxonomy): Bacteria > ARS69 > ARS69 > ARS69 > ARS69 > JBQTGV01. The sequence goes on from JBQTGV010000026.1 coordinate 26,079, forward strand.
CGACGGCCCGAATCTCGTGCTTCCCGGCGACGTCACCGTGGTGCACGCGGAGATCGTGCATCCGCGGCAGATCACCGTCGAGTTCGACGAGACGGTCACCCGCGACATCGCCATTCACCCCTCGATCATCGGTGAGCCCGATCCTCGGTTCGTACAGGTGGGCAAGACGTTCGTGAGCCCGTCGACGGCGCGCGTGGCCGGACCGCGCAAGCTCGTGGACGCGATCGGGCTGCTGTCCACGGAGCCCATCGACGTCGATGGGCACCGCAGCACGGTGCGCAAGAAGGTGAACCTGGTCGCTCCGGGGCCGGCTACGATCACGGTGCGACCGACCATGGTGGAGGTGGGCATCACCATCGAGCCCAAGGTGTCGAGGAGCATCTCCGGCGTGCCCCTGGAGATCGCCGGGGAAAACTCCGACGGAGTGCGTCCGGTGTTCGATCCGGCGGTCGTGGAGATCCAGCTCAGCGGCGCGCGCGGCGTCGTCGAGGTCGCGGCCGGCGACGTCGCGGTGCTGTCGCTGCGCGCCTCGGCGTGGAGCCCGGGCAGCTCGGTGCTGCGACTCGAGGAGGTTCGCGGCGCGGAGGTGGTCTTCGCCTCGGAACGGGCGGGCGCGGACCCCGCCGAGGTGATCGGCCGGCTGGCGCTGCCGCGAGGCGTGGAGATCGTCGGCATCGCGCCGGAGCGGGTGCAGGTGACCGTGGCCGCCCGCGAGCGCCGGCCATGATCCTGGGAATCGAGACCTCCTGCGACGAGACGGCGGCGGCCGTTCTCGACGACCGCGGCACGGTGCTGTCCAACGTGGTCGCCTCGCAGTCCGTGCACGAGTTGTACGGCGGGATCGTCCCGGAGATCGCCTCGCGGGAGCACGTGAGGAAGCTCGTGCCGGTGATCCGCCGCGCGCTGGAGAACGCCGGCACGAGCGCCGGCGAAGTGCGCAGCGTCGCGGTGACGGCGGGACCCGGACTGGTCGGCGCGCTCCTCGTCGGCCTGACCGCGGCGAAGAGCTTCGCCCTGTCCCGCGGCCTGCCGTGGATCGGCGTGAACCATCTGGAAGGCCACGTGATGTCGCCGTTCCTGGAGGAACGGGATCTTTCGCCGCCGGTCCTCGTGCTCGTCGCCTCGGGAGGGCACACGCTGCTCGTTCGGGTGGACGCCTTCGACGAGCTGGAAGTCGTCGGTCGCACGCGGGACGACGCCGCCGGCGAGGCCTTCGACAAGGTGTCGGTCCTGCTCGGCCGCGGCTACCCCGGCGGTGCCCGGATCGAGCGCCTGGCCGAGGGCGGGAACGAGCGCGCCTTCGACTTCCCGCGCACGCGGCTCGAGCCCGGCACGCTCGACTTCAGTTTCTCCGGGATCAAGACGGCGGTGCGCGTGGCTCTGGAGCGGAACTCCGCTCTCCGCGAGGAGCCGGGCGCGCGCGACGTGGCCGCCTCGTTCCAGGCGGCGATGGTGGACATGCTCGTGGCCCGGACGATGGAGGCCGCGACGGCCGCGGACGTGCCGGCGGTGGCGGTGGCCGGCGGCGTCGCGGCGAACGGTCCGTTGCGCCGCGCGATGGCGGCGGAGTGCGAGCGGCGGAGGCTGCGGCTCGTGGTGCCGCGGCTCGAGTACTGCGGCGACAACGCGGCGATGATCGCCTTCGCCGGGAAGCTCCGGCTCGACCGGGGGGAGACGTCGCCCTTCTCTCTGGATGCGGACGCGAACCTGTCGCTCGGAGCCGTGGCCAACCGCGCCCCGAGGCGGCGGGGACGAGGGTGACGAGGCGACGGAGCCGCGCGCGTGGTCTCCTCTGCGTTGCGGCGATGACGGGCGCGGCCGCGCAGGCAGGCTGTCGTACGGAAGGACCTGCGCCCGACGCCGTCTCGCTGCTCGCCCACCCGGCGCCGTTCCGTGCGAGCCTCGCGGTCTCCAGCGACTGCGACGAGACCGACTCGCCCGAGGAATTCCTGGCGATGTGGTCGTTCCTGGCCGGGAGCGGCCCCACGCCGGGGGGACCCGGGCTCGGGCTGGAGGTTGGCGGGAGCTTCTGGTTCTTCGACCCGACCGGGCGCTCGACGTTCACCTACTGCCGCGACCGCGACGGGACGCTCGCGGAGGCCGCGCCCGTCATCGAGCGCGCGGTGGCGTCGGGTCATCTGGACGTCTTGCACGGGTGGGGCGACTTCAGCGAGGGCGGCTTCGCGCGGCGCGACGCGGAGACGGCCTGCGCGCTCCTCGAGGGAATCCGGCAGCGCACCGGAGCGACGCTCGAGACCTGGGTGAACCACGGCAACGCGCAGAATCGCCTGCGGGTCGGGCTCCGTCCCGCGGACGCCGGAGACGATCCCGGTGCGCCGGAGTACCACCTGGACCTGACGCGCGCGGCGGGCATCCGCTTCGTCCACGGCTGGGAGATCACCCATGTCGTCGGGCAGGAGCGGCCGCTCGGACTGCGCGATCGCGGCAAGGTCGCGGCCGAGCACGTCGCCGATCTCGTGGGCCGACTGAAGGGCAGGCCGTCCTATCCGAGGAAGTCGGGCAACGACCTGATCTTCCTCCGGACGTACGACGACGGCAGCCGCCTCTGGGCCTTTCGCAGATTCCTGCGCCCGTGGTTCGGCGGCGCGTCGGCCCGGGCGGCGGATCTGCCGGAGCAATTGTCGCCGGGGGTCCTCGACGAGCTCGTCTCGAATCGGGGCGCGATGATCGTGTACACGCACCTGGGCGGGAACGGAGAGCGCCCCGCCGACTGGCTCTCACCCGAAGTCGTCGCGGTGTTCCGCGATCTCGCGGAGCGGAACCGCCGCTGGGATCTCCTGCTGGCCACGACGACCCGCCTGCTGCGGTACCAGACGACGCGGAAGCACCTCGTGTGGAGCTGGGCGCACGAGGGCGGCGCGGTGGTGATCGATCTCGCGGCGGTGGACGATCCGGTCGGCGGAAGGCGCGTGCCGCGCGTCGACGAGCTCATGGGGATCGCCTTCTCGTTGCCGGCGGGAACGGAGCGGGTGCGCATCCGCGTGGGAGGGACGGATCTTCCCGACGGCACCGTCCAGCTCGGGACGGACGCCGACGGCCGACCGGCGATCGGGTTTCCGTGGTCGAAGCTGCGCTGGCCCTTCGAGGACGGTCAGCCGGGCGCGTCGTTGGAGGACTGACCGTGCTCTTTACGCCTGCCAGCCTCTACTGCTACTGGGTCGGCCATCTCATCGTGAACGGCGGTATGACTCGCATCCGAATGCTTCGAGTCAGGGCGTCAGCTCCGGGTAGCACGCGATCACCGCGCGGTACCGCCCGGCCGGGTCGCCGGCCGTCGCTCCGTACCTGGCCTTGAGGGAGCGCACGGCCTCCAGCAGATCGGCGAGGAACGCCGCCCGCGCGTTCGCGTCGGCGAAGCGCAGCTCGACCGAGGTGGCGTAGGCGGAGATCTCGCGGTCCTCGGTGACCGCCTCGTCCAGCAGCGCCAGCGAATCCGCGGCGAGCCGCTCGCCGAGAGAGACGAGGTTGAGGAGCGTGCGCCGCTTCGTCGTCCCGCCGGCCTTGCGCCGCTCCTCGCCACCGGGAGTGGCACCCTCGCCGATGACGAACGTCCGCGCCATCGCGACGTAGAGAACCTCGGTGAGGTTGCGGATGCGTCGCGTGCCCGCGCGACGCACCAGGCCCGCGTCCCGCAAGCGGCGGACGTGGTGATTCACCCGCGGGGGCGGCTCGCCCAGGGCGCGGGCGACCTCGGTGGCGGAGGCCGGAGCACGCAGCCGCGCCAGGATCCGGGAGCGCGCGGGGTGCAGCAGGACCCGGGCCGTTTCGGGGTCCTCCACCCGCATCTGACGCATCGGCAAGCGCATTTCGATCCTCCGCTGGGAAGGGCTTCACGAGAGGCATCGGCTTTCCGGCGAAGCTCTTGAGGGGCAGGGAGTTCGACCCGCCACAGCGGGCCCGGGAAAAACCCGCCGGGGGGCGGAAACCCCTTCGCCGGGGCGGGCCGCCTGCCGATGACTCCGAAAGGGGACTGGGCGGCCTACGCCCACCGACCGGGGAGAGGCCGTGCCGAGCGAACCCAGCGCCGTCCGAGCCCCGCATCGCATTCTCGTCGTGGACGACGAGCCTCCGATCCGGGACATCCTCAAGTTCCAGCTGGAGAACGCCGGGTTCATCGTCTCGACGGCGGAGAACGGCGAAGAGGGCCTCCGGCAGGTCGTGGAGGATCCGCCCGACCTCGTGCTGCTGGACCTCATGATCCCGCGCAAGGACGGTTACGAGGTTTGCCGGCAGATCAAGAACGGGTACGGGACGCGGCACATTCCCGTCATCATCCTGACCGCGCGCGCGGAGCTCGACGAGAAGCTCAAGGGTCTCGAGAACGGGGCGAACGACTACGTCACGAAGCCGTTCTCGATGCCGGAACTGCTGATGCGCGTGCGCAACGTCCTGGCCTGGAGCCAGTCGCAGCGCGAGGCCAATCCGCTCACCGGGCTTCCCGGCAACGTCTCCATCGAGCGCGAGCTGACGCAGCGCATCGAGAGCGGCAGCCTCTTCGCCTTCCTCTACAGCGACATCGACAACTTCAAGTCGTTCAACGACTACTACGGCTACGCGCGCGGAGACGAGGTGATCAAGCGCACCGCGCGCATCCTCACCCGCGCGGTCGCGCTGAGCGGCAACACCGGCGACTTCGTCGGCCACATCGGCGGCGACGACTTCGTGGTGATGACGAGCCTGGAGAAGGCCGACGCGGTCTCCCGCAAGGTGGTCGAACTGTTCGACGCCGCCTCCAAGGAGTGGTTCGACCCGGAGGATCTGGAGCGCGGCTACCTGCGCATCCGCAAGCGCTCCGGCGAGGTGATGAAGGTGATGTCGCTGGGCATCACGCTGGCCGTCGTCACCAACCAGAAGACGAAGATCCACCACATCGGCGAAGTGGCCGACATCGCCTCGGAGCTCAAGCGCTACGGCAAGGGCATCACCGGCAGTGTCGTGGTACGCGAACGGCGGAGGGCGATGTGATCCGCGATCACCGCACCGAGGTGCCCGAAGCGGGCGAGGGCGCGGCCGCGGCCGATCCGGTCGCGGCGCTCAAGCGGCACATGGAGCGGCGCGTCGAGCACCTCGACCGCGCCATCCGCGCGCTGGAGGGAATCGCCCGGGACGGCGGGAGCGAGACCGTGCTGCGGCGGATCGCCGGCGCCTTCGCACGGGTCGGGCCCATCGGCAAGGTGACGCTGTGGGCGCTGCGCTCCGAGGACGGGCTCTACGTGGAGGTGGCTCGCCACGAGAACGGTGAGGCCTCCGGCTACCCGGAGCCGCCGAGCTTCGCGAGGCGCGCGGAGGCGCTGCGCTCCTGGTGGCAGGGGCTCCCGCGATTCGCCGAGTTCGCGTGGATCCCCGCGAAGCCCACCGCGGGCGGCCGTCCGGAAGCGGGAGACGTGCTGCTCGTGCCTTTCGCCGGGCCGGACGCGCCCCACTGGGTCGGGTTCCTGATGGCCGAGCTCTCCGCGTGCCCGGACGATCCCGAGCTGATCGAGGATCTGGAGCGATGGTCGGCGCTGGCCCGGCTCGCGGTGGAGAGCCGCGGCGACGGTGTCTCGGTGCTCTCCCGCCTCGACGAGCTGCGCGAGGAGCAGCGCGAGGCACGCGATCTGCACCGCATGAAGTCGCAGTTCATCGCCGCGGTCTCGCACGAGCTGCGCACGCCGTTGACCTCGATCTCGGCGTACGCCGAGGCCCTGCGCCAGCCGCCCGCGGTGGCCGAGCCGGAGACGCGCGACCGCTTCCTGCGCGTCATCCACGACGAGAGCCGGCGCCTCGCGCGGATCGTCGACGACATCCTGGATCTGGCCACGATGGACGCCGGGCGGGTTCGCCTCGCCTGCCGCCGCATCGACCTCGTTCGCGTGGTCCGCGACGCCCTCGACGTCATCGCGCCGATCGCCCGGGCGAAGGACATCTCCGTGACCGGGCCTTCGCCCGAGGCCGCCGACGTCCACGCCGACCCGGATCTCATGAAGCAGCTCACCGTGAACCTGGTCGAGAACGCGGTGAAGTTCACCCGCCGCGGAGGCAACGTTCGCGTCGAGCTGGAGCGCGAGACGAATGCCGTGCGGCTCGTCGTCGAGGACGACGGACCGGGGATCCCCACCGGCGAGCTCGACGCGGTGTTCGAGCGCTTCTACCAGGTCGACGGGGCGGACTCCCGGGAGCACGGCGGCTCGGGTCTCGGCCTCGCGATCTGCCGCAGCATCGTCACCTGGCACGACGGCCGGATCTGGGCGGAAAGCGGCGAAGGGCGGGGCGCGCGCTTCGTGGCGTCGCTCCCGAGGATCCGGGCGGTCAGCCGCACGCGCGCGGCCGCTCCGGACGAAGGCGCCGGGCAGCGGGAGGAGCACCGCATCCCCGAGCTGATCATCGAGATGATCTCGGAGGTGATGCGCTCCGAAGCGGTCTCCCTCATGCTCCGCGACGAGAACGAAGACGAGCTGTACATCCAGGCCGCGGTCGGCGTTCCGGATGCCGTCATCCGCGACATCCGCGTGGCGCTGGGCGAGCGCATCGCCGGCACCGTCGCGCAGAGCGGCCGATCCCTCCTGATCCCCGACGTGGAGGCCGACGGCCGTTTCGCCAAGGGCAGCCCGGACCAGTACCGCACGCGCTCCCTGATCTCGGTGCCGGTCATCCTGCGCAACCGCACCATCGGGGTGATCAACGTCACCAACAAGATGACCGGAGAGGGCTTCACCGAGTGGGATCGGCGCCTGCTGGAGATGCTCTCGCAGCGGGTCGCCTTGGTGCTGCAGAAGCTCCGCGAGTACGGCGACCGCCGCGACTCCATCCAGCGCATGGAGGACGCGATCCACGGCGTCATCGCGGCGCGGCGCCACTACTACCCGAGCCGGGATCCGCACGCGAGTCTGTTGCAGGCGGTGTGCGAGGATCTGGGCCTCGGGCCGGACGAGACGACGCGCTTGCGCTACACGGCGATGCTCCGCGACGTCGGTATGACGCGGCTGCCGGAGGGGACGTACCGGAAGCCGGGACGGCTGACGCGCTCCGACCTGGAGGCGATCCACCGCCACCCCGAGGAGGGGGCGAAGGCGATCCGGCCGATCGAGTTCCAGTCGGACGTGTTCGACGTGATCCTCGCGCACCACGAGGAGCCGGACGGCACCGGTTACCCGCGCGGCCTCACCGGTGCGGTGATTCCGCGGGGAGCGCGGATCCTCGCGGTGGTGGACGCGTACGAGGCGCTGCGCGCCGGGCGGCCGTACAAGCAGGCGGTCGACGCGCGGGCGGCGGTCGAGGAGCTGGTGGCGAACGCAGGGAGCCAGTTCGACGCGGGAGTCGTGGACGCGCTGGTTCGCGTCCTCGAGCGGCAGGGTGACGTCGGAGCGACGATGAAGGGCAGGCGCGCAGCAGGGAACCACGGAAGCGAGGGGAGACCATGAAGAAGGGGAAGATCCTCGTCGTCGACGACGAGAACTACATCCTCCACATCCTGGACTTCAGTCTGGGCGCGGAGGGCTACGAGGTGATCACGGCGGAAGACGGCGAGGCCGCGGTGCGCAAGTGCCGCGAGGAGCGCCCGGATCTGGTCGTGCTGGACGTGATGATGCCGAAGATGGACGGATTCGAAGCGTGCCGCGCCATCAAGCGGGATCCCGAGCTGGCCGGCACGCCGGTCATTCTGCTCTCCGCCAAGGCCCGCGACGTGGATCAGAAGCAGGGCTACGAGGCCGGTGCGGACGACTACATCACCAAGCCGTTCAGTCCGGGACGGCTGGTGGACCGGGTGCACGGGCTGCTGAAGCAGAGGGCGTGAGCGGCGCGCGGATGCGCTGGACGACATCCCGCGCCACCTCCACGACTTCTTGCGGGGCGCTGTAGTCCTCGCCGGCCATCATCTGAAGGGCGACGAGCAGCGGCTCGAGTTTGCGGGCGGCTGCGGTGTTCCGCAGCGTCCCCAGCACCTCACGGTGGAGACCGTTCGCCGCGCACGCGATGAGGATGGCCTGCACGGAGTCGCCGTGCACCTCGAGGGAGGAGTGGTTCGTCAGAACCGGGCGCACGGACATGAGCACGTCCTCCCAGCGGCCGAGCTGCCCGAGCGTGAAACCCTTGTTGACCAACGCCCTGGCCACCCGAACGGCGAGTTCCGGCTCGGGTCTGTCGGCGAAGCGCGCGACCACCTCGTCGTAGACGCGAATCGCCTCCTCGGATCGGCCGAGCTGCCCGAGCGTGAGACCCTTGTTGAACAACGCCCTGGCCACACCCTCGGCGAGTTCCGGTTCGGGTCTGTCGGCGAAGCGCGCGACCACCTCGTCGTAGACACGAATCGCCTCCTCGGATCGGCCGAGCTGCCCGAGCGTGAAACCCTTGTTGACCAACGCCCTGGCCACACCCTCGGCGAGTTCCGGCTCGGGTCGTTCGGCGAAGCGCGCGACCACCTCGTCGTAGACGCGAATCTCCTCCTCGGATCGGCCGAGCTGTCCGAGCGTGAGACCCTTGTTGACCAACGCCCAGGCCACCCAAACAGCGAGTTCCGGCTCGGGTCGTTCGGCAAAGCGCGCGACCACCTCGTCGTAGACGCGAATGGTCTCCTCCGTGTCGCCTCGACTGACCACCTCCGAGAGTCGCGTCATCAGTTCCTCAAGCTCCGCCGCCGCTCGGAGCTGCGAGGGAGCGACCGCCGAGGCGAGGGCCGAGAACTCCGGCAGGGCGGAGAGGTCATCGCGCCCTGTCTGCACCAGCCGCCCCGTCAGCTCGTCGTCTTGGCCATAACGATTGACCAGGTAGCGGCAGGCCTCCAGGTGCGGCAGCCGGCGTTCTGGCGTGAGCCCCTTTGCCTCGGCAGTGATCATGTCGAACGCCTCCGCGGGCCGGTAGAAGCCAACCATGAACGCAACGACGGCCCGCGCGCGCTCGGACTCGCTGCTGCTCTGGCGCATGAGGTGATAGATGTTGTACAGGCGCTCGGTGAGTTGGTAGAGAGCCTGCCGCCCGTGCCGGTCAACTACGGACACCGCCCCCCGGCCGGCGAGCCGCTTGAGCAACGCGCTCGTCGTGTTCACGTTCAACCGAGCTTCCTCCGCCACGCGGCGGGCCGGTGCCGGCTCCCAGATTTCCGCCAGCTTCACGAACACCCGCCGCTCCTGCGGGGGCAGCGCCTCCACGTTCGCCTTGAAGTACGTGGTGTGATCGTCTACGAGCACGGTGAGATCCTGAAGGAGCATGTCGAACGAGCGGCCGACGGCGAAGGAGGCGAGGATGGCGAGCAAGCGCGGGTTGCCGCCCGTGAGGATCTCGGTCGGTCGTGCCTGGAGAGGCGTCAGGGCTTCTCCAGTCACACGCTCCCAGAGCGTACGGCACTCGTCGGTAGTGAGCGGCGGCAGGTCATGTAGACGAAAGAGCTCGTAGAGCGGGCGATCTGCTCTCTCGATTTCGTCGAAACGAACGGTCGCGGAACCGACCAGCATGATGCGAGGCTCGTTGAGCAGAGTCTCTCGGAGGTCCCAGCCGGCGTCATCCGAGGCCTGGTCACCGAGGACCATGTTCAGGTTCTCGACGATGACCAGCAGGCGACGACCTTCTTCGTCGGAGAGTTCCCGGAGCCGCGCCAGCGTCTGCTGGCGGAGCCTCTTCGGGTCCGACTCGGTGCGCAGACGCCCATAGGCTTCCTGCCATCGGGAGGGATCGCGCAGCGCCAGACTCGAGGCGGATCCCAAGATGGCGAGCCAGAACTCGCCAGCCGTTGCGACATCGTACAGCTCTTCGGCCGTCGGTACCGGGAGCCACCGCCGAGAGAGAACCGCGTCCTCACCGACCGCCTGGGCCAGGCGCCGGAGCAGCATCGTCTTGCCCATTCCCCTGGGCGCGATGACGAGGACGTGCTGGTTCGCACTTCCGTCGTTGGCGGCGACGAGCTGTTTCAGGAGGTCGAGCTCTCGTGTGCGTACCACGAAAGCGGCGCGCAGCTCAGCCGGGGTCAGGAACGCCGGGTTGTGCTTGATCAGGGCGTCCCGTGGTGCGCTGCTCATCGCCGCTTCCTGGCCGACACGTAGCCGTCTCCGAAGCGGCGCTTCCACCAGTCTCGGAGGAGGTGTGACGCGAACCGGTACGTGTCCGGGGTGGCCGGATCCTGCTCGAGGTAGCCGTCGTGTTCGAGCACACCGAGGACGTCCCCCCGCGCCGCACGCTGTTCGCCGGGATCGATGATGTTGTGACGGACCAGAATGTCCAGCGCCTCGGCGGTGAGTAGGCCCACGACCGCTGCTTCGGTAAGCACGTCCAGGGCGAGCGGGACGATCTCCGGAGCCAGAACGCGCAGCAGACGCTCCTCGTAGTCAGCCAGTTCTGCGTGCCCGCGGTTTCCAAGCATGGCATGGTCGTAGATGCGGCCCGCATCTTTGGCGGAGGGTGTGCGGGTGACTCGACGGATGCAGTCATCCAGGAGCACACCGAAGTACATCTGGACGTGGTGCGGCACGCAGACGCCGATGCGGTCCAACATGACCCGCCGAACGTCGGGAGGGAGCTGGATCTCGTAGTTCGCGGCGAGGGCAGCAAGGCACGCATCGGCGACCTCGCGAGGCCACGGTGCGAGGTGAAACGGCCTCAAGTGATTGATCGTGTGGCTGAGATCGACGCGGTGGACGACTGGCTCCAGGCCGATGGAGCCACACACCACGATGCGCAGCCGCCCCATGTGCTCGATGCAGGCTTTGCGGAGCCAGGACAGCAGAACGTCGGCCTGCCGCCGCCCCTCCGCGGTGATGTCCTTCTGTCCGCCTCGGAGCAGGCGGCTCAGGGCGACGGGGAGCTCATCCAGACACAGGACGATGGGATGCTCGGCCTTGACCAGTTCGCCCAGGAGGCTCTGGCCGCGCGGTTGCCATGCCTCGGCCGTCGCCTCCCGGAACTTCAGTTCGATCTGATCCAGGCTGAGAGACTCGATGGTACCTCTCGCCTGTCCCAGGGACGTGGCGATGGTGTCCAGCGTCCGGCGCCACAGGGTCCTGTGTGCCTGGGTCGCGAGGGAGAGCGCAACGACGACGTCGTCCGCGGTCTCGCAGGCCTGCAGATCGACGAAGAGCGTGAGGTCCCGTCCCCGCTCGTCCAGCCGTTGAAGGGTCTCCTTCAGCAGACTCGTCTTGCCAATGCGCCGCGGCGCCGCGAGGAGCACGTGCTGACCCTCGTCCAGAAGGCGGATAAGGCTCGCGACCTCGGCCTCGCGATCCCAAAAGTCCGCTCCAGCGACCCAGTTCCCTACCCTGCTTACAAGTTTGGGGCTCTCAGCCATCGAATCACCCGCCATACGGTGCGCTGCAGATCGCCAACAAATCCGTTGCCAACAAACTAGTTGGCTACCGACGGTCCGTCAAGGGGAGACTCTCAGGAAGCCCCGAATCGGGGAAGCCAAGACTCGGCGACGGTGGAACGTGACGACTGACTAGCGCCGGGTGGTCCTCGCCCGGTCCATCGCCCGGCGGACCCGCCGCGCCGACTCCTCGACGCGCGTTGCCTCGAACCCGTCGGCCAGCACCTCGCTGCCGAGGCCGACCGCCACGGCGCCGGCCGCCACGTACTCGGCGATCGTATCGGCCGTCGGCCCGCTGGTCGGCACGAGCGGGATGTCCGGCAGCGGCCCCCGCACCTTGCGCAGGAACTCCGGCCCGCCGAGCGGCCCTGACGGGAACACCTTCACGAGCCGGGCGCCGGCGCGGTGCGCGGTCAGGATCTCCGTCGCGGTGCCGGTTCCGGGAATGGCGAGCAGGCCGAGCCGGTGAAGCTCGGCTAGGACCGCCGCATCCAGGACCGGAGACATGCCGAAGCGCGCCCCGGCCTTCGCCACGGCGCGCGCGTCCTCCACGGTGAGCACCGTTCCGGCTCCGACGACGCACTCGCCCTCGACCGCCAGCGCGTGGATCACGTCCAGCGCGCCCGGCGTCGTGAGCGTCACCTCCATGAGCGAGAGCCCGCCGCGCATCGCCGCCCGGCAGCCCTCCAGCGCGTGGTCCCCGTCCCGGAGGCGGACAGCCAGGAACACGCCGTCCTCCAGGGCCTCGGCCAGCGTCCTCTCGATCCCGTTGGTGGCCATCATGCTCCCAGGATACAACTGCCGGCCGCCGCCGGGGCGAGACCTACCCGCGGAGTGATGTGCTGCCCCGAGACCCGCGGCAGGCCTCTGCCACCCCCACGGCATCATCCTCCGGGTCCCTGACTTCCGTGGCGGGAATCGATGACGTTCTTCGTAAAGGGAGTTGAATCGCTTGCCCGCCCCAGCCATCTGGCCGGTTTGGGGCGGCCCCGCCGCTGTTCGGCGAGATACCGCTCAGGGGAGCTGACGATGGCGAGATCTGAGTTTGTAGGGAGCGCGATCACGTTTCTCGTTGGGATCTCGCTTCCAGCCTGCGAGGGGGAGCGTGGAGTTGCCGGACCCGAAGGGCCGCCCGGACCCCCCGGACCGCCGGGCTCCTCCGCGGCCGGATACGAGAGTGTCCTGGATCACGGGGCCGTCCCATCGGACGGCTTGGACGACACCGCCGCCTTCCGCGCCGCGATTGGTCAGGCGCACTCGAAGGGCCCGGGCGTCCAAGCAGTCTACGTTCCCAGCGGAGTCTACGATCTCTCCGGAACGATCGACGTGACCGAAATCCACATCTTCGGCGACGGGGAGGCATCGCATCTGGCTTTCGCTCCCGCCGACGTCGACGTACTGACGGCACTGACGAAGACCCACATCCACCACCTGTCGATCGACGGCGGCGGGGACGGGACCCCCGGCAGGCTTGGTCATGGGATCAGCATCAATCCCGGCGAAGTGGGCTTCGGCGAGAACGTCTATATCGATCACGTCATCATCCAGAACGCAAAGGCATCGGGGATCTACGGTCGCAACTTCGGGTACTCGTCGATCTCCGAGGTTCGGTGCAACGGCAGCGGTCGGCACGGACTCGATCTTGAAGCGAGCGCGTTTCCCGCCGCTGTGACCACGGTCTCGGTGGGCGGCTCGAGCGTTTTCTCCGGCACAGGCAACGGATACGGGATCCGCGTCCGCAACGCGATCGACGTGCAGTTCATCGGCGTGGTGAGCGAGCATACGCAGGGATTCCTCATCGAGGGCGAGTACAGGAACCTGACGTTCCTGGGATGCCACCAGGAGTGGAACGAGCACCCCGCGGCGCAGGCGATCACGATCAACGGATCGGGCATCGGGCTCCTGATCGAGAACTGCTTCTTCCCGAACGCCCAGATCACCTACGCACCGTGCACCTTGGCCACGGTGCTGATCGCGAACTTCCTGGCTCCGGTCGTTGGAATGCCGTCGACCTGTACGTGCGGCAGCGAGGTGTTCGCGTGCTGGACCGTGATCCCATGAGCCCCGGGGGAGATTCGCTGCGCCCCTCCCGGACGATCGCCCTGGCCGCGCGCCGTCGGCGGACAGCTTGGCCGCGAAGCCGGCGGCCTGCTTGTTCCCGTGCGCCGTCTCTGGCACGATTCCGCCATGGTATCCGACGAATCGCCCCCCGCCCCGGCACCCGGAGCGGACGAACTGTTTCCCCTCCTCTACGCGGAGTTGCGATCCCTCGCGCGCGTCATGATGGCCAACCGCGCCCCGGGGCAAACGCTGCAGCCCACCGCGCTCGTCCACGAGGCGTACCTCAGGATGGGGGGCGGTCGCGGCGTCACCTGGACCTCGCCGCGCCACTTCTTCCTCACCGCCGCCCAGGCGATGCGGCAGATCCTGGTGGACCAGTACCGACGGAAGCAGGCGCAGCGGCACGGTGGGGGACGACACCGCGTGGACTTGGAGTACGCCGAGCTGGCAATCGAGCCGCCCTCCACCGACCTGATCGCTCTCGATCAGGCACTTGCCGCCCTGGAGGCCCACGATCCCAGGAAGTGCCGGATCGTCACGTTGAAGTGCTTCGCGGGACTCTCCCTTGCCGAGATTGCCGGCCTCCTTGACGTGTCCCTCCGCACCGCCGAACGGGATTGGGCATTCGCCCGCGCGTTCCTCCTGGATTTCATGAGCGATCGCCCCGCCGGGGTGCCACGTTGACGCCGCCGACGCTCGCGTAGTCTCCCCGAGCCCCCCCTACTGCCTGAGTGCGGGCTCGTCGGTCTTTGCTGTGGAGGACGCCGATGGAGCCGCAGGGACACTTCCGGCTCGCCGAAGGTCTCTTCGAGGCGGCCCGGTATCTTGATCCCGCCGCGCGCGAGCGCTTCCTCGCCGAGCGCTGCGTGGAGAGCCCCGATCTCCGCGCCTATGTGGACCGCCTCCTGGCCGCGCACGACCGGTCCGGCCCGCTCCTGACGCCGGAGCTGCGCAACACCCTCCCGCCGGAGCCCGAGCCGCTGCGCCGCGACGATCGCGTGGGCCCGTACCAGATCCTGGAGCGCCTGGGCGAAGGCGGCATGGGGGTGGTGTACCTCGCGGAACAGCGCGAGCCGATCCGGCGGCAGGTGGCCCTCAAGGTCGTGAAGCCCGGAATGGACTCCCGGGCGGTTCTCGCCCGCTTCGAGGCGGAGCGGCAGGCGCTCGCACTGATGGATCACCCGCACATCGCGCGCGTGCTCGATGCGGGATCGACGGAACACGCCAGGCCGTTCTTCGCGATGGAGCTGGTCCACGGCGAGCCCATCACCGCCTACTGCGACCGGCACGGCCTGTCGAACCGCGAGCGCATCGCACTCTTCGTGCCGGTCTGCCAGGCCGTCCAGCACGCGCACCAGCGCGGCGTGATCCACCGCGACTTGAAGCCGTCGAACATCCTCGTCACGATGCAGGATGGACGGCCGATCCCCAAGATCATCGACTTCGGGATCGCGAAGGCGATCGCCTCGCCGCTGACGGACCAGACCGCGCACACGCACGTTGGACAGATCCTGGGGACTCCGGAGTACATGAGCCCCGAACAGGCCGAGATGGGCGTGCTCGACATCGACACGCGCAGCGACATCTACTCCCTGGGGACGGTGCTGTACGAACTGCTCACGGGCAGCCTGCCCTTCTCACGCGAGACGCTGCGCGCGGCTGGCTACGCCGAGATCCGCCGCATCATTCGGGAAGTGGAGCCGCCGCGTCCGAGCACGAGGATCAGCACGCTCGGGGGCGCCGCCGCCGACGTCGCGAAGCGCCGACACACGGACGCGCGCAAGCTGACGCGGGAGCTCCAGCGAGACCTGGACTGGGTTCTGATGAAGACGCTGGAGAAGGACCGGACGCGGCGCTACGCCAGCGTGAGCGACCTGGCGGCCGAGCTGGAGAGGTTCCTCCGCGACGAGCCCGTACTCGCGGGACCGCCGAGCTTCTCCTACCGGGCGCGCAAGTTCGCGGCGAGACATCGGACCGCGGTGGGCGCAGCGGCCGTGACGCTGCTGGCCATCGTGATCACGACGGCCGCCCTGGCCTATGCGCTGGTCGAGTCCAACCGCCAGCGCGCGGCCGCGGAGCTGGCGCGCGCCGAAGCGGTGGCAGTGCGGGACTTCCTCAAGCAGATGCTGAAGTCCGCGGATCCGAACGAGGAGGCGAACCCGGACTTGACTGTACGGGAGGCCGTGGAGAGGGCGGCGGCCACCGTCGGGGATCGGTTCGGGGAGCATCCGCTGGTCGAGGCGGAGATCCGCCAGACGATCGGGGAGCTGTTGGTGGCCCTCCGCGCGGGCGCAGCGGTCCCCCAGCTCCGGAGGGCCTACGAGATCCGCGAGCACCTGCTGGGTCCGGACGACCGGGCTACGTTGACGAGTCTCGGATATCTCGCGGTGCAGGTGGAGTGGTCAGGAGAGACCGACGAGGGCGAGGCGCTGCACCGGAAGCTCGTGGAGGCGACGGAGCGCGCGTTCGGACCGGCGGACAGCACGACCTGCGAGGCGCTGATCAACTTCGGCCGATCGCTGGCGAGACCCGGGCGGTTGGCGGAGGCGGAGTCCTGCCTCGCGAGGGCCGGCGAGATGCTCCCGAACGTCCATGCGACCGACGAGGGCCGGTCCGCCCTGCAGTCCAGCCTCTTCAACGCGCTCTGGTTCCTCCATCTCGCCCAGGGCGATGACGAGCGCGTTCTGTCCGTCGCTAGACGGGCGGCATCTCTCTCCGAAGAGAGGTTTGGGCTCTCCAACCCGGAAACACTCATCGCCCTGAACAACCTGGCATACTCGATGGCGCACGTCGGCCGCGACGCTGAGGCGCTCCCGATCCTCGAGCGCGCCCTTCCCGTGGCCCGCGCCCTCCGTGGCGGCAGCGGCAATTTCGGCGTTGCTGCGATGGAGAAGAACCTCGGGCACTGCCTCCTGGCGCTCGGACGTTTCGCGGCGGCCGAGTCCCTCTTCACGTACCTGCGCGACGTGGACTGGGGCCCCCTCGTGCCGGAGAGCAATCTCCGCGGACACCGGATTCTCACCGGGGCCGGCCGGGCCGAGGCGATCGCCGCGCAGGGGAGGACATCGGAGGCCTACCGTGAGATTCGCCCGCTCGTCGACACCCTGAGATCGGGCGGCACGGACGACAGGCCATGGCTCGACGTGGTCCTGCTGCACTACGGTCGAATCCTGGTCACGATGGACAGTCTGGACGCTTCCTTGCCAGTCTTCGAGGAGAGCGCCCGCATCGCCATGGAGATCCGCGGGCCCTCGAGGCTGACCCGAAGGCTCGCTTTGGTCGACGCCGCAGGCGTCCTGGAGCGCCTCGGCAGGACGAGCGAGGCTGACTCGCTCCTTCGAGAGGTGCCGGCGCAGTTCGTCGCCGCCCGTCGGGGGAGAACGGTCGGGTCTTCAGAGTAGGTCGTAGGCGGCCGCGGCGATCTTCCGCCGCGATCGTTCGCGGGATGAACGCCGCCACTCCGCGGTGGAGCTTGTGGAAGGCGCCGGCGACGACGCGCCGCCGGTCGGTTTCTAACGGCTCGAGTCTGCGACCGCGGGACCCACTCGAACGACACCCTGATCAGGTGCCGCCAGCGTCCCCTCGATCCCGTTCGTCGCCGCCATGCTCCCAGGATACAATGACCGGCCACGTTCCGGAGGCAACCTTGCCGGCGAACACGGCGCTCGGCCGCAGCGTCCCCCGCCGTGAAGGCTGGGCGAAGCTCACCGGCCGCGAGCTCTACGTCGACGATCTCCCCCGCGACGGAGTCTGGCTCGGCGCCACGATCCGCGCGCGCGGGCCGCACTCGCGGGTGACCGGGATCGCCCGCGATCCCGCGTTCCCCTGGGACAGCGTGGTCTTCGCCACCGCCGCGGACATCCCCGGGCGCAACGTGCTTCGCCTTCTCGTGGACGATCAACCGGCGCTGGCGGACGGGGTAGTGCGGCACGCCGCCGAGGCCGTGGCGCTGATCGCCGCGCCGGATGCCGAGACGCTGGCGAAGGCGAAGCGTGCGATCACGGTGCACGAGGAGCTGCTTCCGCAGGTGCTCGACCCGGAAGCCTCCTCGCACGACTACAAGCGCATCGAGATCGTCCGGGGCGATGCCGCGCGCGCTATGCGCTCGACCGACATCGTCTTCGAGGGGGAGTACCGCTTCGGATCCCAGGAGCACATCTACATCGAGACGCAGGGAATGCAGGCGGAGTGGACGTCGGCCGGCGTCGTGATCCGGGGCTCGATGCAGTGCCCCTACTACGTCGTCCACGGGCTGGCGCCGCTGCTCGGCCTGCCGGAAGCCGCGGTCCGCGTCATCCAGTGCGCGACGGGCGGCGGCTTCGGCGGCAAGGAAGAGTACCCCACGATGATCGCCGCGCACGCCGCCATCCTGGCGCGGGAGGCGGGCCGGCCGGTGCGCATCGTCTACGACCGCGCCGAAGACATGCTGGCGACGACGAAGCGCCACCCCGGCCGCGTGCGCTTCCGCACCGGCCTCGGCAAGGACGGGCGAATCGTCGCCATGGAGGCGGACGTGCTGCTGGACGGCGGAGCGTACTGCACGCTTTCGCCGGTGGTGCTGTCCCGCGGCGCCATCCACGCAGCCGGCCCTTACGACGTTCCCGACGTGCGCGTGCTGGCTCGCGTCGTCGCGACGAACCATCCGCCCTTCGGCGCGTTCCGGGGGTTCGGCGCGCCGCAGACCATCTTCGCGCGGGAAGTGCATCTCGACGAGTGCGCGGCGCGCGTCGGGCTGGATCCGGCGGACTTCCGCCGCCGCAACGTGCTCAGAAGGGGCGGCGTGCTCTCCACCGGCCAGAACGTCGGCGACGACGTCGCCGCCGAGGAGGTGCTGGAGCGCGCGCTCGATGAGTCGCGGTACGCCGAGCGCCGCGAGGAGTTCGCCGCGTTCAACCGCCGCGAACCGTTCCGGCGCCGCGGGATCGGGCTCTCGCTCTTCCACCACGGCGCCGGATTCACCGGCAGCGGCGAGGTGGTGCTGGCGTCGACGGCCGGGCTCCGCGGCAACGCCGATGGAACCGTGACCGTGCTCTCCTCGCAGACCGAGATCGGCCAGGGCACGCGCACGATCCTCGCGCAGGCGGCGGCGGAGGGGCTCGGCGTTCCGGTGGAACTCGTGCTCACCGAAGACCCGGACACGGCGAGCATGCCGGACTCCGGGCCGACGGTGGCCTCCCGCACGGGGATGGTGATCGGCGGGCTGCTGGTACGCGCGGGGCGGGAGCTGCGCGAGAAGCTGGAGCGCGACGCCGGCCGTGCGCTCGACGTGGACGGCGTCCGCGACACGATCGCGCGGGCGGCGGCCGGCGGCCCGCTCGTACACACCGTGCGCTACCGGCCCCCCGCGGGGAACCGGTGGGACGAGGAGCACTACCGCGGAGACGCATACGCCACGTACGCGTGGTCCTGTCAGGTCGCCGCGGTCGAAGCGGACGTACTCACCGGAGAGACGCGCGTGCTGGACGTCACATCCGTGCAGGAGGTCGGTCGCGTCATGAATCCGGTGCTCGCCGCGGGGCAGATCGAGGGTGGCGTCGCGCAGGGAGTGGGCTGGGCGCTCCTCGAGCACGTGGCGTGGAAGGACGGCGCCATGGCGAATGCGACGATGACCGATTACTCCGTGCCCACGGCGAAGGACACGCCGCCCATCCGCACGGTGTTCGTCGAGCGCACCAACCCGCGCGCACCGCACGGTGCGAAAGGACTCGGGGAGCTGCCCATGGACGGCCCCGCGCCGGCGATCGTGAACGCGCTGAACCGCGCGCTCGGGACCGAGCTGCGCTCCGTGCCGGCGACGCCGGAGATCGTGCTTCCGGCCATCGAGGCGCGGGAGGCGGCGTCGTGACAGTCCGCTTCCGCGTGAACGGCATCGACGTGCGCGTGGAGGCGCCGCCCATGAAGCGTCTGCTGGACGTCCTCCGCGAAGACCTTCGCCTCACCGGCACGAAGTACGGCTGCGGCGAGGGCGAGTGTGGCGCGTGCACCGTGCGGCTCGACGGGGAGGCGGTGATGTCCTGCCTCGTGCCGGTCGGGCAGGTGGAGGGCGCGGAGGTCCGCACCGTCGAGGCGATGGCGGCGGACGGTCCGGCCCCGCTGCAGCGCGCCTTCCTGGAATGCGGCGGCGCGCAGTGCGGCATCTGCACGCCGGGGATGCTGCTCGCCGCGGAGGATCATCTGGCCCACGGCGGCGCGACGGACGACGACGCGCTGCGCGAGGCGCTGGCCGGGAACATCTGCCGATGCACCGGCTACACGAAGGTCCTGGACGCGGTGCGGCGCGCCGCGGGAGGTGGCGCATGAGCGAGCTTTACCGGCCGCTCGGACTGGACGACGCGCTCGCATTCCTCGCCGCGCACGCCTCCGAAGGGTGGCAGCCGGTCGCCGGCGGCACCGACGTGATGGTCGCGCTGAACTACGGCAAGGAGCCGACAAGGCGGTGGCTCGATCTGGCGCCGGTGCGCGCGGAGCTCGCCGCCGTGCGCCGCGAGGGCGAGCTGGTGCGCGTCGGCGGCTGCGCGACGATGAGCGAGCTGCGTCGCTCGGAGCTGCTGGCCCGCGCGTGTCCGCTCATCGCGGAGGCCGCCGCTACCGTGGGCGCGGTGCAGATCCAGAACCGGGCGACGGTCGCGGGCAACATCGTGAACGCTTCGCCGGCGGGAGACACGCTGCCGGTGTGGCTCGTGCTGGACGCGGAAGTGGAGCTCGTCTCCGCCGCCGGGACGCGGCGCGTCCCCTACGCTCGCTTCACGACCGCCTACCGGACGACGGAGCGCCGCCCCGATGAGCTCGTCTCCGCGGTGCTGTTCGCCCCGCTGCCCGTCGAACGCACGCGGATCCTGTTTCGCAAGGTGGGGACGCGCGCCGCGCAGGCGATCAGCAAGGTCGTGCTCGCGGCGGTGGCGCGGACCGACGCGGGCGGCCTCTACGAGGACGTGCGGCTCGCGTTCGGGAGTATGGCGGCGGTGCCGGTGCGAGCGTCCGAGGCGGAGGCCGCCGCGAAGGGCCGGCCCGCGGATCCGGAAACGGGACGCGCCGCGGCTGCGAAGCTCGCGGCGCATCTCTCGCCGATCGACGACGTGCGCTCCACGGCGGATTACCGGTGGCGCGTCGCGCGGAATCTCGTGCGGGAGTTTCTGGCGGGGCGCCTCGGCTCGTCCGTCCGAGACGCCCCCCGGTCAGCCGGCTAGGGCGTGACCTCCTGCCAGAGATAGAGCTTGGAGACCAGCGGCGCGAACGGAGGCTGCCCCGCGAGCCCCGACAGCGACGCATCGTAGCCGTAGTCCCGGAGCGGCGGACTGTAGGCGGCGTGCTTGGACCAGGCCACCTCGCCGGGCTGGATTCCGCTGTTGTAGACGTTGTCGGCCATGTCCGCAAACTGCAGGTGCACGATGGAGCCGCGCTTCTGCAGCGTCCGCGAGCTGCCCCAGGACTCGAGCATCTGGTCGTTGTTGGCCCAGGCGTCGCCGGCCGCCGGATCGTCCGGATTGCCGTCGCCGTCCAGGTCGGCGAAGTTCGCCTCGTGGACTTCGGGCCGGCCGTCGACCATAGCGGCATTGATCACCGTGGTGCCGTTGGAGGCCTGACGTCCGCTGGTGGACCCGTAGGTCTTCGCCGGATCGTCGGACCACGCGTCGGAGAGGTGCCAGATCCGCCCCGAGGAGATGATGGCCGCCGCGCGCTTGTTGACGTTGTTGAAGTTGCCCTTGGTGTACACCTCGTGGTTGGCCACGATGGTGAGGTCGCCGCCCAGCTCGTTGGCGTTCACCAGCCGCACGGGCACGTCGGAGTAGAGCAGCCCGTTCGCCGGCCAGTTGCCGCTGTCGTGCAGCTTCTGCACGTCGATCTCCTGCACGGTGACGACCTGGTCGAGTGACTGGTTGTAGAACGACTTCTCCGTGACGGCGTCGCCCAGCCAGGCGGAGACGTTGTTGCCCGACGCGTCGAGCTGCACGTCACCGCTGCGGATGCGGATGCCGGCGTTGGCGTCGTAATAGCCACCAACCTGCATGGTCTCGATGGGCGGCGGATCCACGTGCGTCGCGCCGAGCGAACCGTCACGGACGATCCCGCCCCACAGCTCGAGCGCGCCGTCGATGCCGTCCGACGGGATGTCGTTGGTCCAGTCCGGGTTGTCCGAGTCCATGGCCGTGCCCGGCGCGCCGCCGGCCATGTCCACGTAGTTGCCGCTCGGATCCATGATCCGGACCGTGTTGCCCGAGAACATGTCCCGGCCCCAGGCGTCGGTCGTGCGGATCATCCGGCCGGTCGCGGTGATGGCCGGCGAGTCGATGGTCAGGGTCGTGCCGGACGGCCGGAAGAACATATCGCCGTTGGCGTGGATCTTCCCTTGCACGTGCTGGTTCACGCCGCGCACGAACTCCGAGAGCATGCCGTCGGAGAAGAGCGCGTAGGAGAACGCCGGCTCGGTGTATCCCTGGACCTGCAACCGGCGACGGAACTGTCCGACCTGCCCGATCACGTCGAGCAGGTACTCGTCCTCGTCCGCAGCCATGGAGGCCGGCCGCAGCGAGAAGCGGAACTCCTCGGGCAGACCGCTGCCGGTCAGGCTCTGGCCGGGATCGCCAGGGTTCCACTCCCACACGAACCACCCGTCGTTCAGCTCGTTCTGGAGTCCGTTGTTGCTCCCGTCGTCCCGGACCAGGCTCGTCCCGAACATCTGCGGCGCCAGCAGTCCGTTGGTCGCGATGGTGCCGTCGCCGTTGTGCGTCCTGCCGCGGAAGTTCGACGCCGCGAACTCGCGATACGCGGTGTGCGCGCCCGACTCGGCGACGTACAGAGCCTGGGCGGCGAGACCCTGATTCGTGGCGATCCGTCCCTCGGTGTTGCTCAGGATGAGGAACGTTCCACCGACCAGGGACAGCACGGTCAGCAGGAGAAGGGAGATCAGCAGCACCGATCCCCTCTCATCGATGGGGCGGTTGCGCTCGAGCCATTCACGATTCATGGCGGTCACTCCCTCCTATTGGCACGTCACGAAGATGACGTAGTTCGTTCCGACCCCGCCGCCCCACCCGCTCGCCTGATTGCCCGAGAAGGTGAGGTTTCCGGCGCCGACGTTCCGCTTCCACAATCCGAGCGTCGAGGTACCCGGGTCGGTCACGCCGATCGTCAGACCGGTGGCCGTGTAGTTGTTCTTGATCCAGTTGGGCGGCGTGCCGCGCGGGTCGTACGCGATCCACACCGTCACCGCGCGATCGAACGACAGCACGTGGCTGTGGGATCCGCCCTTGTTCTTGTCCGCGTTCGGGGTCCTGGCCAGGATCGAGTCCAGGATCTCGTTCGGCAGGTACGTGAGCGTGTACGTGCGATCGGTGTAGTACTGGATGCCGGGCGTCGGGACGCCGTAGATGTCGTACGGCGCGGTACTGTTCTCGCTCACCAGCGTGACGACCGGGAAGCACTTCGGCATCGGAATCGACTGCGGTCCGCAGACCGCGACGGGCCAGCCGAAGAACGTGACGTTGTATGCGGCCGACGCCACCTGGCTCCCGCCGGGCGCACCGCCGCTGACGGTCCAGAACGACAGGGACAGCAGCACGTCGCTGTCCTGCGGAATGTCGACGCTGGTGCTCAGCGTCAGGCTGTCGCCCGACGCGGCGCCGGGGAACCCGCTCGCCGTCCACAACGTGCTCCCGTCCACGGACACGCCGAGCAAGGTGAGCGCGGAGTCGTCCCAGGTGAGGGAGAGGGCGTCGAGCTTGTAGTTGCTGCTCAGGCTCTGGTTCGTGACGGTGACGTTCAGCACCTCGCCGTACGACCCGCTGGTGTAGGCCTCGACGCTGTCCCGGAAGCCCAGGCAGGCGGCGCCGAGTCCGGTGTTGTCGACGAACACGCTCAGCGTGTCGCCGGCCAGGCAGCCGTTGCTGTCGGTCACGCGCGAGATGAGCTGGTGCGCGCCGTCGGACTCCAGTGTCGTGTCCCAGCCGGAGCCGAAGTCGCCGAACTCGTACGGGTCGGTGTAGTCCACGTACGCCGTCGCGCCGTCGATCTGGAACTCGACGTGGGCGACGGACGCGGTCGAGCACGCCGTCGCCGACACGTGCCAGGACACGATGCCCTGCAGCACGGCGACGTTCGACGGCGAGACGGTGTTGATCGTCGGCGCGCAGGCGCAGCCCCACGAGGGCGTGGCCGAGATGGAGGCCGCCGCGGCGCTCTCGTTGCCGCACACGTCGTACGACGTGACGGTGAAGTAGTAGGGCGTCCCGGAGATGAGCCCGGTCACGGTGTGGAACACGGTGTTGCCCACGTTCAGCGAGTTGCTGTACGAGGTGGGCGCCGTCCCCCAGTAGACCTTGTAGCCGAGGACGTCGCCCTGGCCGGCCACGGTCCAGGACAGCTGCACCTGATCGCCGACGCCGAGGTCCCGCGCGGTCAGGTTCGCCGGCGTCTCCGGCGGGGTCGTGTTCGTGGCGCAGTTCTGCGGGGTGGAGGAGAGCAGGCTGGAGTACCCGCCCACATGGCCGCAGCCGTCCACCGCCGCGACCTGCAGCTCGTAGGTCGTGCCGTTGGTCAACCCGTAGAGGCTGTACGCCGTCACGTTGCCCACGTTGAGCGTCATGCCGCTCGTCGAGCCGTTCTCCTGGAAGTAGATCTGGTAGCCGATCACGTCCGGGTCGACGACCGGCGCCCAGGTCATCTGCACGAACTCGTCACCCGGCGTGGCGGCCACGCCGGCGGGCACGGCCGGGAACGTCACGTCGTTCGTGCACGCCACCATCTGGATGGTGAACGGGGTGGACGGGCCGCTCTGGTTGCCGCAGCCGTCCCTCGCCGCCACCGTGAAGGTGTGCAGCGCGTCCTGGACGAGCCCGCCCACGACGATGTTGAGCGCCTGCGTGGAGTCGGTCCGGATGTTCGACGGGTTGGTGTCGTCGAAGTAGCGAACGACGTACCAGGCCACGTCCCACGCCGGGACCGCATTCCACTCGAGCTGGATCTCCGCGTTACCCACCACGCGGCCCGTGACACCGGTCGGCGCCACCGGCGCGACCGAGTCCGAGGGGATACCGCTCACTTCGGAGGCGAAGGCGCTCGAGTTGTCCGCGGCGTCCACCGCCTGCAGGTTGAAGTAGTACGTGCTGGTCAGCGAGAGACCGGTCAGGGTGTACGTCGTGGCGTTGCCCACGAAGATGGGCGAGGGACCCTGGAACGCGTCGGTGCCGCCGTACGGCGGACCTCCGCTGCCGAGACTGTACGACAGCAAGTAGCCGGCGATGTCCGTCTCGGAGTTCGCGGCCCACTGCAGCGTGGCCGTCCCGCAGCCCATGGTCGCCGCGAGACCCGTGGGAGCGGCCGGCGGCGTCACGTCTCCGCCCGTCGGCACGCTCTTGCCCAGGTTCCGGCACTTCACGCGCGTGGAGACGCCCACCTGGCGGACCGCGTGGCTCTGCGCACCGGTCTGCTCCCGCATGCCGGAGCCGCTCGCGAAGATGAACACCTCGACCTCGCGGACCGAAGCCCGCGACGCGGTGACCGCGCCCGCCCCGTCACGATAGACGAAGGCCAGCGAGTCGATGCCCACGGCGATCTCGTCGATGTACACGCCGATCGTCCCGTCGTCGTTAGGGTTGCGGATCAGCAGCAGCTCGTTGGTCTCGCCGTCCCCGTCACGGTCGGTGCGGTCCAGCCGGAACGTCCGGGACTGGTTACGCACGTTCTCGTCGGAGAGGACCGCGACCTCGTTGTTGTTGATGAGGCTGAATCCCTTCGTCGCGCGGAGCTCCTTGCTCAGCCAGGTGAGCGCGGCGCGTGCGTTCTGCTGCCCGTCGATGTTCTCGGTTCCACGCTCGTAGGTCCGGGACGTCGAGGTGAAGACGCGGAAGACGCCGAACATCACGATCGCGGCGATGACCACGGTGACGAGCATCTCCACCAGCGTGAAACCCCGATCCCGGGCGAGTTGTCGGTGCGTCATGGCGTCGCTCCTTTGTCACATTCCGGAATCGGAAAGGAAGGAAGACAGGGTCACGGTCCGCGGGCCTCGCTCGTCGCGCCACGTGACCGTCACTTGCACTTGCTTCATGCCCAGCACGGGGGCGTTCTCCTGGATCGTCCAGTTCCTGGCGAAGACCGCCTGCACGGTGTCGGCGGCGGCGACGTTGACGAGCTGCACCCAGGGAAAGCGCTTGAGCTCCTCGATCTTCGACTGCGCGTGGAACGTGGCCCGGGACTCGAGGTCACCCACCGAGGCCTTGTGAATGGCGAGGGGGAACAGGCCGGCGATGGACAGGAGGCCGACCCCCAACACCGTGATCGCGATCATCATCTCCACCAGGGAGAACCCGGCCTGCCCGTCGGGGCGGCGCCGCCGGTGCAGCGTCCTGGCGATTGCGTCGGCTCTCATCGGAATCACCTCACGGGCTCGTGACCGTCACCTTGCCGGTGGAAGCGAGGACGTTGATCGTCCGCGAGTTCTGGCCGTTCCCGATCTGAACGGTGCCCGTCGCGTTCGCCGTCCCGTCCGCCTGAAGGGTGACGCGGTTGGATGCGAAGAAAGAGGCGCTGAGCAGCTGGACGCCGTCGGCGACGGGGAAGAGGGTCCGCACGTCCTGCGGTCCCATCAAACCGTCGTTCCCCTCGTCGTCCCAGATCTGGTAGTCGTTGGAGGCGAGCCGGAACGTCACGATGTAGTCGTTGCCTTCGGCGACGGAGCGCTCCCGCGCGAGGCGCAGGTGCGTCGTGATCTGGTTGGTCGCCGAGGTCAGTCGGTGCTGGAGGAGCACGCTCTGCAAACGACCCCAGGACGCGGCAAGGAGCAGCGAAAGGATGCCGATCGTCACCAGGAGTTCCGGGAGAGTGAAGCCACGTTCACGCTGGAGGTGCATGATTCGCCCGCCTTTCTGGGGAGAGGACAGAGCGAGTCCCGTGCCAGCGGTGGCGGCGGTGGATGACGTGTCGGCCTCGGCAGGACTGGGAGACGGAGGGCATCGCTTGGAGACTCCGACGAGCGACGCCGCGGACCGGCCGGCGGCATTACCGCGACGTAATGGTGGGCGTTACCGGCGCTTCCTCGGCGAGCACTCGCGCCCGCGCGAGGTCGTGCTCGTCCTCCTGCTGCTCTTGCTCACGTATGCCAACTTCTTCCAGGCGGCGACCTGGGGCTCGGCCACCCGCTTCGACCTGGCGCGCTCTCTCGTGGAACGGGGCTCGGTGCGCATCGACGAGTACCACGGGAACACGGGCGACAAGGCGATGGTCGACGGCGGCTACTACTCCGACAAGGCGCCGCTGCCGTCTCTGCTCGGGGCCGCCGGCGTGGCCGGCGCGCATGCGCTCCGCTCCGTCACCGGACGCCCCGTTTCCGACGCGGTCTGGCTCACGCTCGCGGGGGGGCTCGCCGCGCTCGCCGCCAGCGGTCTGGTCACCGCGCTCGGGGGCGTCGCGTTCCACCTCGCGTTGCGGGACCGCGGCCTGTCATTCCGGCGGGCCTGGTCAGCGACTTTCTTGGTATTCCTGGGCACGACGCTGCTTCCTTACGCAACGTTGCTGCAGGGTCATGCGCCCGCGGCAGCCTGGCTCTTCCTCTTCTTCCATGTCGCGTTCCCGGCGCGTGCCACACCCGGCCCGGGACGCTGCGCGGTAGCCGGGGCCATCGCGTCGGCGGCCTTCGCCACCGAGTACCTCACTCCTCCTCCGCTCGCCGTTCTTGCCGGCATCTCCTTGTTGAGCCGACCGGGCGGCCGCCTCGCGCGAGCCGCAGCCTTCGCCCTGGGCGCGCTTCCCGGTCTCCTGCTGCTCGGGACGTACCATCAGGCCGCGTTCGGCAGCCCGCTCGACGTGGGGTACCGTCACGAAGTGTTGCCCGTGTTCCAGGAGTCGATGGGGACCGGGCTCCTCGGCGTCCGCGCACCGGCTCCGCGCGTCGCGGCGGAGCTGCTCTTCGGTCCGTACCGCGGCCTCTTCTTCGCCTCGCCGGTGCTGCTGCTCGCGGTGTCGGGGCTGGCGCGCCTGCTGCGGGACCGGGAGCGACGCGCGGAAGCGGCGGCGGCCGTTCTGATCTTCGTGTACTACCTCGTCGTGAACGCCGGCTACTCCACCTGGCATGGCGGCTGGGCCGTCGGGCCGCGACATCTCGTCCCCGCGATCCCCTTCCTCGGTCTCGGCGTCGCCGCGGAGCTCGGCCGCCGGCGCGGCGCTTTCGTACTCGGAGCAGTGTCCGTGGTGCTCATGCTTGCCGCGACGTCCGTGCAGCCCGAGGTGCCGGAGGACATCCGCAATCCGTGGTCGGAGCACATCCTGCCGCGCTTCGCGCGCGGCGAGCTCTCCGTGGGCGAGCAGGGATTCGACGAGCCCTACCCCGCGCGTAAGGACCCGGCCGTGCCCGACCGCTGGGATGCGTTCGTCGCCGGTGAGGCGATCGGACTTCACGGTCACCTCGCGCTGCTGCCGGTGGTGACCGTCTGGCTGCTCTTCTCCCCGTGGATGGCGTCGCGGATCGGGTATCTTCGCGAGGACTCCTCGAGGACGAGGGTGCCGTGACCACGTTGGTATCTCCGCTTCCGGTTCGCGCCGGCCGCGGCGATCGGCCCGCGCCGATCGTCGCCGACGTGGCCCTGCCGGTGCCGATCCGCCGGACGTTCGCGTACCGCGTGCCCGCCGAGCTCGCCGGAACGCTCCGGGTCGGCTGCCGCGTGAACGTGTCGTTCGGTTCGCGCGCGGTCACCGGCTTCGTCGTCGGGTTCGATCCGTCCGACGCTCCGGAGCGGCTGAAGTCCGTCCGCTCGATCGTCGACGAGGAGCCGCTGGTCGACGAACAGCTGCTCCGGCTGACCCGCTGGATCGCGGACCGGACGCTGTGCTCGTGGGGCGAAGCACTTCGCGCGGCGCTCCCCGGTCACGGCACTCCCCGCCGGGAACGCGTGCTGTCTCTGGGCGAACCGAAGGCGGCGGATCTGTTCGGCGCGGGCACGTCGCTCGAGGACCGCATCCTCACCGCGGTGGCGGAGGCCGAGCAGCTCCCGCTGGCGGCGCTTGGCAAGGCCCTCGGCGCGCGCCCGGCGGACCTCCGCGAGGAAGTGGAGCGGCTCGTGCGCCGGGGAGAGCTGCGCCGCGCCGAGCGCGTGACCGGAGCGGCCCCGACGGCGTCGCCGCGCATCAAGGTGGTCCGGCTGGCGGGCGCGGAGCCGCCGGGGTCGGAGCCGGCAAGACCAGCGCCCGAGGGGGCGGAGGCAGCGGGATCGGCACCCGCGGCGGAACGCGCGCCGGTCCAGAGCCGGGTCCTCGAGCTGCTGCGTGCCGCGGCCGGCGTGCTGCCGTTGCGGGATCTCGCGGAATCGATGGCCGGGTCACGCGGCGCGGTGAAGCGGCTCGCCGAGAAGGGGCTCGTCGAGGTGACCCAGGAGGCGTGGGAGGGGCGCGCTCCGGAGGAAGTGCAGCACGCGCCCTATCCCGAACCGGAACTCACCTCGGCGCAGGAGGCGGCGGCGCGCGCCGTCATCGAGGGTCTCCGCTCCGGTCGGGCCGCCACGTTCCTCCTGCACGGCGTGACCGGGAGCGGCAAGACCGAGGTCTACCTCCGCGCCATGGCCGAGGCACGCCGTCTCGGCCGCCAGTCCATCTTCCTCGTCCCGGAGATCTCGCTCACGCCGCAAACCGTGTCCAGGCTGCGCGGCCGTTTCGGCGGACGCGCCGCGGTGGTGCACTCGCGGCTGCAGGACTCCGAGCGCCGGCGGATCTGGCAGGGCGCCCGTCGCGGCGACTACGACGTCGTGCTCGGTCCGCGGTCGGCGGTCTTCGCCCCGCTCCCGGATCCGGGGCTCATCGTCATCGACGAGGAGCACGACGGCGCCTACAAGCAGGAGGACGCGCCGCGCTACCAGGCGCGGGACGTCGCCATCGAGAGAGCCCGGCTGGCGAACGGCGTCGTCGTGCTGGGCTCGGCCACTCCGGACCTGGAGACGTACGAGCGCGCGTCGTCCGGCGAGATGACGCTGCTTCGCCTTCCGGAACGCGTGTCCGACCTGCCGCTTCCCGAGGTTCGCCTCGTCGACCTCCGCGGCACGAAGGGCATCTTCTCGCAGGAGCTGCTCGGCGCGGTGGCCGATCGCCTGACCCGGCGCGAGCAAATCATCCTCTTCCTGAACCGCCGCGGGTTCAGTCCCTTCGTGCAGTGCTCGGGGTGCGGCGCGGCCGTCCGCTGCG
The DNA here is from genome assembly GCA_052390515.1 of Candidatus Eiseniibacteriota bacterium. Taxonomy (GTDB): domain Bacteria; phylum ARS69; class ARS69; order ARS69; family ARS69; genus JBQTGV01. The sequence goes on from JBQTGV010000026.1 coordinate 55,594, forward strand.
GGCAGTGCGCCGTCACCCTCACCTTTCACAAGGCGGAGCGCGCTCTGCGCTGCCACTACTGCGATCACGCGCGTGCCGTGCCCGAAGAGTGCTCGGAGTGCGGGGCGAAGGCGCTCACGTTCCGCGGCGCCGGCACCCAGCGCATCGAGGAGGAGCTTGCGGAGCGCTTTCCACAGGCGCGGATCGCGCGGCTGGACTCGGACGCAGCGCGCTCGCCAGGGGCGCACGAGCGCGTCCTGGGCGGCTTCCTCGAGGGCGAGATCGACGTGCTGCTCGGCACGCAGATGGTGGCGAAGGGGCTCGACTTCCCCCGCGTGACGCTCGTCGGGGTGATCAACGCGGACACCGGCCTGCACCTTCCCGACTACCGCTCCGGGGAGCGCACGTTCCAGCTGCTGACGCAGGTGGCCGGCCGCGCGGGGCGAAGCGCGCTCGGCGGATCGGTGCTCATCCAGACGCGCTGTCCGGACCATCCCTGTCTCGTCGCGGCGCGGGATCACGACGACGCCGCGTTCCGCGCCCGGGAGATGGCGGAGCGGCGCGAGCAGCGCTATCCGCCCTTCGCCCGCCTGGCCTCGGTGCTCGTACGCGGGGCGGATCCGACGCGCACCGAGCAGGTGGCCGAGGCGGTCCGCGCACGGGTCGCGGAGCGGATCGGCGGGAGCGGCGGCTGGGTGGTCGTGCTGGGGCCGGTTCCCGCTCCGCTCGCGCAGCTGCGCGGCAAGTTCCGCTTCCGGCTCCTCATCAAGGGAGAGCGGCGGGAGGACGTCCGGGAGGCAGCCGCCGTGGCGCTCGAGGCCGCTCCGCGGAAGAGCGGGGTCGAGGTCGTGGTCGATCCCGACCCGCTGGACATGCTGTGATGAGCGGCCGGTGCGCTCGGCGGCTTCGGCACGAGGAACCGCGCGACCCCTGCGGGGTTTGCGCGTCGTATCCCTCCGCTGCTTGACGCTTGTCGGGGCCGACGACTAGAGTTCTCCGACTTTACCCTGGAGACAGATCGGCGAGGCTCCCGGCCGTCCCGCCGGGGGTACGCCTCGAGGGCGTAGCCCGGAGGAAGCCATGAGACGCCTCGGAACGCTGTGCCTTCTCGTACTGCTGGGAGCGGCTCCGGCCGCCTTCGCGCAGGCCAGCAACCTCGCGAACTGCAAGTACTACACGAAGGTGACGCAGGACTTCGAGCAGGGCCTCCCGTACTGTCAGAAGGCGATCGAGGAGAGCCCGGAGGATCCAGAGGCGCGCTTCTACGGCGCCTGGTGCCTCGCGGAGCGCGGTCAGTTCGCGGACGCCTACAAGTCCTTCGCCTGGCTGATGGAGCGAAAGGACTCCGGGAACAAGGCGATCGAGAAGCACGCGAAGCTCGCCAGCGAGCGCGTCTCTGCCTACTACGGCCAGGCCTTCAACAAGGGCCTCGAGCTGCTGAACGCCGGCGACACGCAGGGCGCCAGCGAGCAGTTCCTGCACGCTTCGCAGATCGATCCGCGCCAGCCTGCGGCGCACCTGAACCTCGGCTTCACGCTGACGCAGCTGGACAGCCTCGATGGCGCCCTGCAGTCGTTCCGCACCGCAGTCCAGCAGGTGCCGGCGGACACGACGGCTCACCAGTTCTACTGGGACGCGCTGAGGAGCAAGCTGGCCGAGCTGCGCAGCGCGGATCCGCCGGACACGGCGGCGATCGCGGCGCTTTCCGGGGACCTCCGCACTTCGCTCGAGGCGCTGCTGCGGCTCAAGCCGCCCGCGGCGGACGAGCACCTGGCGCTGGCCGACCTCGATTTCGCCGCGGGCAACCGCGAGGGCGGCCTCGAGCACATGCGCACCGCGATCGAGCTGTCGTCCGAGAGCGTCGTGAACCTCGTGAATCTCGGCCTGCAGTTCTACGGCAACGATCAGCACGAGGCGGTCGTCGACGCGATGCACCTCGCGCTCCAGTATCTGGACGATCCGGAGGACGAGGACGTCTGGAAGAAGGCGACCTGGGTCCTCGGGCTGAGCCAGTACGAGTTGGAGAACTGGGCAGACGCGCTGACGCAGTTCGAGAAGCTCCTGGCCCTGGAGCCGGAAAGCCTCGAGTACCTGCCGCGCGCGGGGATGGCGGCGCGGAAGGCCGGCCAGATGGAGAAGGGCACGGCCTACCTCGTTCGCTGGGAAGAGCTGAAGGAGGCGCAGGTCGTCGGGGACGCGAAGTAGCCGGGGAGCACACGCCCCGTGCCGCGGATCCTGCGCGATGTCGACGCCGAGCCCGACCTCCTCTCGGGGGTGACGGTCGGCGTCGTCGGTTTCGGGAACCAGGGCCGGGCGCAGGCCGCCTGTCTCGCCGACGCGGGACACGAGGTTCTCGTCGTGGCTCGAGCCGGCGGTCCCTCGGAGAGGCGCGCGCGGGCCGAGGGCTTCGCCGTCGGCGGCCCGGCCGACCTGGCGCGGTGCGCGGTGATCGCCGTCCTCGTGCCGGATGCGGCGCAGCCACCGGTGCTGGACGCGCAGGTCCAGCCGAACGCTCCGCGGCGTGCCTTGCTCGTGTTCGCCCACGGCTTCGCCCTGCGTCACGGCGGCGTCACCCTCCGCAGCGACGTGGACGTGGCCATCGTCGGGCCGCTCGGTCCGGGAGCGCTGCTGCGGGAGCGCTGGCTCGCAGGCGCTGGTCTCGCCGGGCTCCTCGCGGTGGTGCAGGATGCCACCGGCGCCTGTGAGGCTCGCGCGCTGGCCTACGCGTCCGCGCTGCGGATGACGCGCGCCGGGATCCTGCCGACGTCGCTCGACGAGGAGGTCGTGAGCGATCTCTTCGCCGAGCAGGTGGTGCTCACCGGCGGAGTTCCGGAGCTGGTGCGCGCCGCCTGGGAGACGCTCGTCGAGGGCGGCGTCTCCGAGGAGATCGCCTACTACTCGTGCGTGCAGGAGCTGAAGCAGATCTTCGATCTGGTGCATGCCGAGGGCATAGCGGGGATGCGCGAGCGGATCAGCGCCACGGCGCGGTTCGGCGGGCTGACGCGCGGGCCGAGGATCGTGGGCGAATCCGTGCGGAGCGAGATGCGGCGAATCCTCGGCGAGGTGAAGAGCGGCGCCTTTGCCGAGGAGTGCCTGCGCGAGCGCGCGACCGGCCGCGTGGGGGAGACCCTGGCCCGGGAGCGGGACAGCCGGTTCGAGGAGGCCGGCCGGCGGGTCCGGGGGGCGCTCACTGGAGGAAGTGCCGGCCGGGGAGTTGACAGTCCCGGGGGCGAAACCTAGTATCGGGTCGTGGTCCTGCAGGCCCGCAGGATCGACGAACCGCTCGCCGGAGTCCGCAAAGGCAAGCCGGTCTCCCCACGGAAAACTCGTCGAGCTTCGATCCGAACGGTATCCGTCGAGTCCGCGAGTCGTACGCCGTCCCCTGACCCCATCGCCGCGGACGCGGCCCCGAAACCTGCCATGAGCCATTCCCCGAAAGAGACGACGGACATGCCTCGAGTCAAGACGGCGCCGCCCGAGATGGAGAAGGAAGCAGGCGCGTCTCCCGACCAGCCCAAGATGAACCTGGCGGACATGAAGACGAAGACCATGTCCGAGCTCGTGGGCGTGGCCAACGAACTGGAGATCGCCGGGACCTCCGGTCTGCGCAAGCAAGAGCTCATTTTCAAGATCCTGGAGGCACAGACCGAGAAGAGCGGCCTCATCTTCGCGGAGGGTGTGCTGGAGATCCTCCCCGAGGGTTACGGATTCCTGCGCTCGCCGGACTACAGCTACCTGCCGGGGCCGGACGACATCTACGTCTCGCCGTCGCAGATCAAGCGCTTCGACCTCCTCACCGGGGACACCATCTCGGGCCAGGTGCGCGCGCCCAAGGAGAGCGAGCGATACTTCGCGCTCCTCAAGGTGGAGGCGATCAACTTCGAGAACCCGGAGGCGGCCCGCACCCGGACGCTCTTCGACAACCTGACGCCGCTCTTCCCCGAGGAGCGGATCCGGCTGGAGCACGATCCCAACGACATCTCCACGCGGATCATGGATCTGCTCGCGCCGATCGGGAAGGGGCAGCGAGGACTCATCGTGGCGCCGCCACGGACTGGCAAGACGGTGCTCCTGCAGCAGATCGCCAACGCCATCACCGCGAACCACCCCGAGATCGTGCTGATCATCCTGCTGATCGACGAGCGGCCGGAAGAAGTCACCCACATGCAGCGCAACGTCGACGGCGAAGTGGTCAGCTCCACGTTCGACGAGCCGGCCACGCGCCACGTGCAGGTCGCGGACATGGTGATCGAGAAGGCCAGGCGCCTCGTCGAGTACAAGAAGGACGTGGTGATCCTGCTGGACTCCATCACCCGACTGGCGCGCGCCCACAACACGGTGGTGCCGCACTCCGGCAAGATCCTCTCCGGCGGCGTGGACGCGAACGCGCTGCAGCGCCCGAAGCGCTTCTTCGGCGCGGCCCGCAACATCGAGAACGGCGGCAGCCTGACCATCATCGGCACCGCGCTGATCGAGACCGGGTCGCGCATGGACGAGGTGATCTTCGAGGAGTTCAAGGGCACGGGGAACATGGAGCTGGTGCTGGAGCGCAAGCTCGCCGACCGGCGCATCTTCCCGGCCATCGACCTGAACCGGTCGGGCACGCGCAAAGAAGAGCTGCTGCTCGACGAGAAGACCATCAACCGCACCTGGATCCTGCGCAAATACCTCAACGACCTGAACGTGGTCGAGGCGATGGAGTTCCTGGTGGAGCGGTTCTCGCAGTACAAGAGCAACAAGAAGTTCCTGGACAGCATGGCCAGCGGCGACTGATCGAGGGCCGGTCCGGCCGGACGCTCCGATCGAGGGCGTCCCAACCCGAGGAGAAGAGTCGTGAAGAGCGGAATCCACCCGACCTACGAGAAGACCACGGTGAAGTGCGTCTGCGGCAATTCCTGGGAGACGCGCAGCACCGCGGGCGGCACGATCAACGTCGACATCTGCTCGGCGTGCCATCCGTTCTACACCGGCAAGCAGAAGCTGGTGGACACCGCCGGCCGCGTGGAGCGCTTCCGCAAGCGCTACGAGAAGACCGACGCGAAGCGGAAGGCGTCCGGAACCGAGAAGGCCGGCTCCGGCGGAGCGTAAGCCGAGCCCGAATTTCCCATGGCGAAAGGTCCTCAAGCGCTCGTCGGCGGCCAGGCGGTCATCGAGGGCGTGATGATGCGCGCGCCCGGCGGCGTGGCCACCGCGGTGCGCCGTGCGGACGGCGGCATCAGCGTCCGCTACCGGCCGCACCGGCCCTGGGTGAAGCGCTTCGCTCCGCTCGGGCTGCCCATCGTGCGCGGCGCCGTGACGCTGATCGAGTCGCTGGTGCTGGGCACCAGCTCGCTCGGCTTCAGCGCGGAAGAAGCCTCGCGCGAGGCCGGTGCGGAGCGGCGCGAGACACCGCTGTGGGAGAAGATCGGCCTCGGCGCGACGATGGTGTTCTCCTTCGCCGCGGGGCTCCTGCTCTTCTTCTACGTACCGCTCCTGCTCACCGACCTCACCGGCGTGAAGAACAGCCTGGCGTACAACCTGGTCGACGGCGTGTTCCGGCTCGCCGTCTTCCTGTTGTACCTCTGGCTGATCACGCGCTGGGGCGAGATGCGCCGCGTGTTCCAGTATCACGGAGCCGAGCACATGACGATCTTCAACTACGAAGCGGAGATCCCCATCTCGGTGGAGAACGCGCGCCCGCAGCCGCGGCTGCATCCGCGGTGCGGCACGAGCTTCCTCTTCTTCGTCATGATCGTGTCCATCTTCGTCTTCGCTCTGCTGGGCCGGCCGGAGACCGTCGGCGAGCGCCTCATCCGCATCGCGTTCGTGCCGCTGATCGCGGGGATCTCGTACGAGGTGATCCGCGCGTCGGCCCGTCACCTGGAGACGCCGATCGGTCGAGCGCTGGCCGCTCCGGGGATGGGTCTGCAGCTACTGACCACCGCGGTGCCCGACGACCGGCAGCTGGAAGTGGCCGTGGTGGCGCTGGAGACCGCGCTCACCGGGCGGGTCCCGGAGCAGGCATGAACGAGCGGGCACGCCGTGCGCTCGCGCGGTTCCGTGAGATCGAGGAGCTGCTTTCGACGCCGGAGGTCGCGTCCAACATCGCCAAGCTCCGCGATCTCGGACGGGAGCGCGCCGAGCTCGAGGAGCTGGCAAAGACGGCGGCCGAATCCCAGCGGATCGAGCAGGCGCTGTCCGAGGCCCGCGAGGTCGTGGCCGGCGATGACGCGGAGCTCCGCCAGCTGGCCGAGGCGGAGCTCGAGGAGCTTTCTCCGAAGCTCGAGCAGCTCGAGCAGCGGCTGCGCGTGCTCTCCGTCCCGAAGGATCCGGACGATTCGCGCAACGCCATCGTGGAGGTCCGCGCCGGCACCGGCGGCAACGAGGCCGCGCTCTTCGCCGCCGAGATCGTCCGCATGTACCTTCGCTACGCCGACCGCAAGGGATGGAAGACCGAGACGCTGGAGACGAGCGAGACGGAGATCGGCGGCGTGAAGGAGGCGATCTTCTCCCTGCAGGGCGAAGGCGCGTTCGGCATCATGCGCTGGGAGAGCGGCGTGCACCGCGTGCAGCGCGTCCCGGTCACCGAGGCCGGCGGGCGGATCCACACTTCAGCCGTGTCCGTCGCGGTGCTTCCGGAGGCGGAAGAAATCGAGGTGGTGATCGACCCGGCGGAGCTGCGCATCGACGTGTACCGCTCGCAGGGGCCGGGCGGCCAGAGCGTGAACACGACGGACTCGGCCGTGCGCATCACCCACATCCCGACGGGCCTTGTGGTGACCTGCCAGGATGAGAAGAGCCAGCACAAGAACAAGGCGAAGGCGCTGCGCGTGCTGCGCTCGCGGCTGCTGGAGCAGCAGCGGGAGACTGCGGCGGCGGAGCGCGCCGAGGCTCGGCGCAGCCAGATCGGGACCGGCGACCGCTCGGAGAAGATCCGTACCTACAACTTCCCGCAGAACCGCGTCACCGATCACCGCATCGGCTTCACCATCCACGACCTCACCGGCGTCCTGGAGGGCGAGCTGGACCCGCTGGTGGACGCGGTGCGCGAGCGCGTCGTCGAGCAGCTGCTGACCGCGGGGGACGCGTCTTGATCGGCGCGGCGACGACTCTCGGCGAGCTCGTGGAGGCCGGCGCCGGGGAGCTGCGCCGGGCCGCGGGCGACGACGCGCGGGCGAACGCCCGGCGAGACGCTTCGCTCCTGCTCGGTTCGGTCCTCGGTCTGGACAGGGCTGCCGTGCTCTCCCGCTCCGAGCGCGCCGTCACGCCTGCCGAGGCCGATCGCTACCGGGAGCTCGTGCGCCGGCGCGCGGCCGGGACGCCCTTGCAGTTGCTCCTCGGTGAGTCCGTTTTCCACGACGTGACGATCGCGGTCGAGCACGGCGTGTTCATCCCGCGGCCGGAGACGGAGCTGCTCGTGGACGAGGCGATCGCTGCCGTCGAGAGGCTCCTGGATTCCCGCGGCGGTGAGGTCCGGGCCGTCGATCTGTGCACCGGGGCCGGCGCCGTGGCGGTGGCCGTGGCGTGGAAGTTCCGGGACGTGCCGCGCGTCCGCGTGCATGCCGGGGACACGAGCGCGGCGGCCGTGGAGCTGGCGAGGCGGAACGCCGTGGCCGCGGGCGTGGCGGTCGACGTTCGCCGTTCGGATCTCCTCGCCGCGTTCAAGGATCTCGAAGGCGCGGCCGACGTCCTGACAGCGAATCCTCCGTACATTGCACCGGAGGAGATGGCCGCGCTCCCGGTGGAGGTGCGGCTCGGGGATCCGGCGGATGCGCTTCTCGATCCGGAGGGCGGCACCGGATTCCATCGGCGCATCGCGGAGCAGGGGCAGACCTTCCTGCGGCCCGGAGGACTCTTGGCGCTCGAGATCGGGTGGCGGCAGGGGGCGGAAGCGGCCGGCATCTTGACGGCCGCCGGCTACGAGGACGTCGCCGTGCTCCCCGATCTCGCGGGGCGCGACCGCATCGTGCGCGGAAGGAGACCGTCATCGACGCCATCCTGGTGAGGGGCGGCGGGCCGCTCTCGGGCGAAGTCCCGATCAGCGGGTCCAAGAACGCCGCGCTCCCGATCCTGACGGCCGCCATCCACTTCGACGCGCCGCTCGTCGTCGACAACGTTCCCGACCTTCGCGACATGTCCACGCTGCTCCGGCTGCTCGAGGTGCTCGGCGTGCAGTCGAAGCGGGACGGCCACACCGTCACGCTCGACGCCTCGAAGCTCGAGTCGGTGGAGGCCCCGTACGATCTCGTGCGGCGCATGCGCGCCTCGATCTACGTGCTGGGTCCCTTGCTCGCGCGGACCGGGGAAGCACGCGTCTCGCTCCCCGGTGGCTGCGCGTGGGGCCCGCGGCCCGTCGACCTGCACGTCTTCGCCATGGAGAAGCTCGGCGCGAAGGTGGACGTCGAGCACGGGTACCTGGTGGCGCGCGCGCCGGCCGGCGGTCTGCGAGGCGCGCCGATCCAGTTCGCCATCTCCTCCGTGGGCGCCACGGTGAACGCGCTCTTCGCCTCGGTCACGGCGAAGGGGACGACCGTGATCGAGAACGCGGCCGGCGAGCCCGAAGTCGTCGCGCTGGCGGACTTCTTCGGGGAGTGCGGCGCCGACATCTCCGGCCAGGGAACGAAGACGATCCGCGTGACCGGCGTCGAGCGTCTTCGCCCCGCGCGCGCCCGCATCATCCCGGACCGAATCGAGGCGGGTACGTTCCTGGCGGCGGCGGCCATCACCGGCGGCGACCTTCGCCTCACCGGCTGCCGGCCGGATCATCTGGACGCGGTGATCGAGGCGATCCGCCAGACCGGTTCGCGGGTCGACGTGGTGGATGCCGAGACCCTGACGTGCCGTGGCGAGGTTCCGCCGCGCGGAGTCCACCTCGTCACGGCGCCTTACCCGGGTTTCCCGACGGACATGCAGGCTCAGATGATGGCGCTCGCCTCGATCGGCATCGGTGTGAGCGTCGTCACCGACACGATCTACCACGACCGCTTCACGCACGTGGCCGAGCTGTGCAGGCTCGGCGCGGACATCCGCCTCGACGGGAACACCGCCGTGATCCACCCCGCGGGCGGACTCTCCGGCGCGAACGTCATGGCCACGGACCTGCGTGCGTCTGCCGCACTGATCATCGCCGGGCTCGTGGCCGAGGGCGAAACCAAGGTCAGCCGCGTGTACCACATCGATCGCGGGTACGAGGCGATCGAGCAGAAGCTCCAGGCCGTCGGAGCCGACATCGAGAGGATCCAGGAAGAGGGGCCGTAGCGCCGGCGAGCCGGACCGATCCGGACTTCGCCGGCTGATCCGACAAGGAGCGATGGCCGCGCCCGCAGCGCCGCTCAGCGGTCCTTGAGCTTGTCGGCGAACTTCTCGCGCACCTTCTCCACCTTGGGGAGCGCCACCGCCCGCACGTAGCCCTGGTTGGGATTCTCGCAGACGTGGTTCTGGTGGTAGTTCTCCGCCGGGAAGAACTTCTCCAGCGGCTCGAGCGTCGTCACCACGCGGACGCCGGCCGCCTTCAACCCATCGATGGCGACTTGCGCGGTCGTCCGCTCCTGCTCGTTCGCCCAGAAGACGGCGGAGCGGTACTGATCGCCGACGTCGGCGCCCTGGCGGTTGAGCGTCGTGGGATCGTGCGTGGCGAAGTGCACCTCGAGCAACTCCTCGTAGGAGATCTTGCTCGGGTCGTACACGATCTGCACCGCCTCGGCGTGCTTCGTGCCGCCGCGGCAGACCGCCTCGTAGTTCGCGGTCTCGGCGGCCCCACCGGCGTAGCCCGAGACCGCGTCCTTCACCCCGTCCAGCTCCTCGAAGACCGCCTCGACGCACCAGAAGCAGCCGCCGGCGAACACGGCAGTCGCCGTGGCTGCCTCGGCGCCATCCGTCGTGTGGGCGGCCGAACTCGCGCCGACCGTCGCACCGGTGGCGGAGCCGGACTTCGCGCCGGCAGACTTCGCCGATCCGGCCGCCGGATCGGCGAGCTTCGCGAAATCCGCCCGATCGGTGAACGTCAGCGATTCCGAGTTGAGGCAGTAGCGCAGGCCGGTCGGGCGCGGGCCGTCCTCGAAGACGTGGCCGAGGTGGGCGTCGCAACGCGCGCACTCGATCTCCACGCGGACCATCCCGAAGCTCCGATCGGTCTTCTCGACGATGTTCTCGGGCGCCACCGGCGCGAAGAAGCTCGGCCAGCCGGTGCCGGAGTCGAACTTCGTGCCGCTGGCGAAGAGGGGAAGCCCGCAGCACACGCAGGTGTAGACGCCGTCGCGCTTGTTGTCGAGGAGCGTCCCGCAGAACGCGCGCTCCGTGCCCTCTTGGCGCGTGATGCGGTACTGCTCGTCGGTGAGCTGGCGGCGCCACTCCTCGTCGCTCTTGACGACCCGCGGCGACTGCACGGGACCGACGAGTTGGCCGCCGGTGTCGAAGACCCGGACCGAAACCATGGAAACCTCCTGCGCCGGCGCCTGCGCGGCGGCGGAGGCGGGGATCGCCCGCTCCGCGTCGCCGCACGCCGGCAGGGACATCGTGAGGAATAGGATGCTTCGGAACCGCAAGCTTGAATGGGACACGATACCGGCCTTTCGGATGCTGCGCCGGGCCGCGCGGATTCGGCCGCAAGCGGGTTTCGGTCTGGTTCCGGCCTGACGAGGCGGGCTTCGACTGCGACCTCGCCGCGCGCGGTGCGCGGCCTGCCCTGGAGCGAGTATCTGCGGGGAGGCGTCGATGTGACGAGGGCCGACGCGGGACGAACGCGGCCTGACACGTTGGCCGGTTCGCCGACGACACTGCGCGAGCGATCTGCCGTTGCGGCAGATTCCAGCCGACCTCCGCACCGCGGCGGCCTCGCCGATCGCCCGAACGAAAGGCACCACAAGGACTTGCCGAGGTGCCTCCCCGCCGGCACGGCACATGCTCCTCAGGGCCGGCAGGTTCCACCCCACCCGCCCCGAACGGGGCGGTTGCAAAGGAGAGAGCGATGCTAGTCACCCGCAACAGCCTGGTCCCCGTCCTCGGAACGAATCGCTCCCTGGACCGGGTCTTCGAAGACCTGCTCGGCGAGTTCCCCTTCGCGGGGACGTTCGTGACGGAGTCGGGCCGCTATCCGGCGGTCAACACCTGGGAGGACGAGAAGAGCTTCTTCGTGGAGGCCGAGATTCCGGGCCTTGAGCGTGAGGAGATCGAGATCTCCGTTCTGGGCAACGAGCTCCGGATTTCCGGCGGCACGGAGAAAGAGGAAGAGGAGAAGAGCGCGAAGTACCATCGGCGCGAGCGGTTCGTCGGCAAGTTCTCGCGCGTGCTGCGCTTCCCCTGCGAGATCGACAACGGCAAGGTGGAGGCCAAGTACGAGGCCGGAATCCTGACGATCACGCTGCCGAAGGTGGCTGCGGCCCTTCCGCGGAAGATCGAGGTGAGGAGCTGACCGGCGGACGCCGGCCGGCTGTAGAATGACGGCGCGGGGCGCCCCGGAGGAACCGGGGTCCCCGCGCGCGGGTTTCCCGAACGCACTCGAACGGAGGCACGACGATGTTTCTCGGTTTCGACCCCATGTACTGGGTGTTCCTCGGGCCGACGATGCTGCTCGCGCTCTGGGCCCAGATGAGGGTCAAGGGCGCGTACGGGAAGTGGAGCCAGGTGGAGGCGTCGTCCCGGATGAGCGGCGCGGAGGCCGCGCAGCGGATGCTCCGCAGCGCCGGAGTCGGCGACGTGAAGATCGAAGCGGTGCAGGGGTTCATGTCGGACCACTACGATCCGCGGAGCAAGACGCTGCGGCTTTCGCCCGGCGTGTACCAGAGCAGCTCGGTCGCGGCGATGGGCATCGCCTGCCACGAGGCCGGGCACGCGCTGCAGCACGCGCAGGCCTACGGACCGCTGACCTTCCGCACGGCGATGGTGCCGGTGGCGAGCATCGGCTCGATGCTGGCGTGGCCGATGATCATCGGCGGCGCGCTGCTCAACATGGCGAACCTGACGCTGCTCGGCGTCGTCGCCTTCTCCGCCATGGTGGTGTTCCAGGTGGTGACGCTGCCGGTCGAGTTCGACGCGTCCAACCGCGCGAAGCGGCAGCTGCAGCAGCTCGGCATCATCCAGTCGCAGAAGGAAGCGGGCGGTGTGGCCGCCGTGCTGGATGCGGCCGCCATGACCTACGTCGCCGCGACGATCACCGCGGTCATGCAGCTCCTGTACTTCGCCATGAGGGCGGGGCTGCTCGGCGGGCGTCGGGACTAGCAGCCGCAACACGTGGAAGAGGTGATCCGATGAATCCGGAACGGCTGACCCGCCGGGTGCGGGAGGCGCTGGAGTCCGCGCAGGCCGAGGCGCTGCGCCGCTCCCACCAGGAAGTGGACGGCGAGCACCTGCTCTTCGCGCTGCTGGATCAGGAGGAAGGGCTCGCGCCGCGGCTTCTACAGCGCGCCGGCACGGACGTCGCCCTGGCGAAGGCGCGCGTCGAGGAGGATCTGGCGCGCCGGCCCCGCGTGACCGGCGGGTCCGTGGAGGCCGGGAAGTTCCTGGTCACGCAGCGGCTGAGCCGCCTCCTGGTCCAGGCCGGCGACGAAGCCGACCGCCTTCGCGACGAGTTCGTCTCCGTCGAGCACGTGCTGCTCGCCGTGCTGGAGGAGGGGCGAAGCACGGCCGCCGGCCGCGCCCTGGCCGACGCGGGCGCCGCTCGGGCGAAGCTGCTCGAAGCGCTTCAATCCGTCCGCGGCAACCAGCGCGTGACGACCGATTCGCCCGAGGACTCGTACGAGGCGCTCGCCAAGTACGGGATGGATCTCGTGGACCTGGCGCGCCGCGGGAAGCTGGACCCGGTGATCGGCCGGGACGGCGAGATCCGCGCGGTCATCCGCATCCTCTCGCGCAAGACGAAGAACAATCCGGTGCTCATCGGCGAACCCGGCGTCGGCAAGACGGCCATCGTCGAGGGCCTCGCCCAGCGGATCCTGCGCGGCGACGTCCCCGAGGGCCTCAAGGACCGCACGGTCTTCCAGCTCGACCTGACCGCGCTGCTCGCCGGCGCGAAGTACCGCGGCGAATTCGAGGAGCGGCTCAAGGCCGTGCTGCAGGAGATCAAGTCCGCCGAGGGGCGCATCATCCTGTTCATCGACGAGCTGCACACGATCGTCGGTGCCGGCAAGACCGAGGGGTCGGCGGACGCCGGCAACATGCTCAAGCCCATGCTGGCGCGCGGCGAGCTGCACTGCATCGGCGCCACGACGCTCGACGAGTACCGCCGGCACGTGGAGAAGGACGCAGCGCTGGAGCGCCGTTTCCAGCCGGTCCTGGTCGACGCGCCGAGCGTGGAGGACACGGTCTCCATCCTCCGCGGACTCAAGGAGCGCTTCGAGGTGCACCACGGCGTGCGAATCCAGGACGCGGCGCTCGTGTCGGCCGCGGTGCTCTCGGACCGTTACATCTCGGACCGTTTCCTGCCCGACAAGGCGATCGACCTGGTCGACGAGGCCTGCGCGAGCATTCGCACCGAGATCGATTCCCTGCCGGCGGAGCTGGACGAGATCACCCGCAAGGTGATGCGGCTGCAGATCGAGGAGACCGCTCTCAAGAAGGAGAAGGACGCGGCCTCGAAGGAGCGCCTGCAGGCCATCCGCGAGGAGCTGGCCGACTTGCAGACCGAGGCCGCGGCGATGCGCGCTCAGTGGGAGGATGAGAAGAAGGCGATCGCCGAGGTGCGCGTCGTCCGGGAGCGCATCGAGAGCATCCGCCGCGAGATGGAGGCGGCGGAGCGCGCCCACGATCTGGAGAAGGCGGCCCGTCTTCGCCACGGCGAGCTCCCGGCCCGGGAGGGGGAGCTCAAGGCGAAGGAGTCGGAACTGGAGTCCCGCCGCGCCGGGACGGCGCTCCTGCGCGAGGAGGTGACCGAGGAGGAGATCGCCGAGGTGGTGGCGCGGTGGACGGGGATCCCGGTGACGCGCCTCGTGGAGAGCGAGCGCGAGAAGCTGCTGAAGCTGGACACGGTGCTGCACGAGCGCGTGATCGGTCAGGACGAGGCGGTGCGGACCGTGGCCGACGCGGTGATGCGGGCCCGCGCGGGCCTGAAGGACCCGCGGCGGCCGATCGGATCGTTCCTGTTCCTCGGGCCGACGGGCGTGGGCAAGACCGAGCTGGCCAAGACGCTGGCCGCGGCGCTGTTCGACACGGAGGAGAACCTCCTCCGCATCGACATGAGCGAGTACATGGAGAAGCACGCCGTGTCCCGGCTCATCGGGGCGCCGCCGGGCTACGTCGGCTACGACGAGGGTGGTCAGCTCACCGAGGCCGTGCGGCGCAAGCCCTACTCCGTGCTGCTCTTCGACGAGGTGGAGAAGGCCCACCCGGACGTGTTCCATGTGCTGCTGCAACTGCTCGACGACGGCCGGCTGACCGACGCGCAGGGCCGCACGGTGAGCTTCAAGAACACGGTGGTGATTCTGACCAGCAACATCGGTTCGCCGCTCCTGCTGGAGGGGATCGACGAGAGCGGGGAGATTCGCCCAGCCGTCCGCGAGCGCGTGCTCGGCGAGCTTCGCCATCACTTCCGGCCGGAATTCCTGAACCGCATCGACGACGTGGTGCTCTTCTCGCCGCTGACGCTGACCGAGATCGAGCGGATCGTGGACCTGCTGGTTGCCGATCTTCGCAAGCGGCTCGACGATCGCCACGTCCGGCTCACGCTGACGCCGGAGGCCCGGACCTGGATCGCGCGGGAGGGCTACGATCCGGTGTACGGCGCGCGGCCGCTCAAGCGCTTCCTGCAGCACGAGGTGGAGACGGCGCTGGCGCGCAGGGTGCTCGCGGGGGAGATCGCAGACGGCAGCGAGGTGAGCGTGGGGGTGGCGGACGGGAAGCTCGAGTTCACCGTGCACGAGCCGGCGCAGGAGACCGCGGGGACTTCGTAGCCCGCCTGCCCTACGACCCCGAGAGACTCGAGTACGGCAGGCACTTGTACGAGTAGACCGTACCCACGGCGCCGCCGCAGCCGGCCGCGCCGCCGGCGACCCCACCCTCGCTCATCGTCACCCACACGCCCTCGCCGTTTCCGTTGAGCAAGATGGACCCGAGGAGAGTCTGCCCGCCGACGCACGCGGCCGACGCCAGCAGCACGTCCGGTCCGCCCTGCTGGGACAGGCCGATGAACGGCGGCACCACGGCGAAGATGGGGTCGAATCCGGTGTCGGCGCCGAACACGTGGATGTCTCCTTGCATCGCGTTGAAACCGCCGGACAGCGACCACAGGTACAGGAAGTACGGACCCTGCTGAGCCGCTCCTTGCTGCGCGTACGCAGTCGTCGAGCTCGAGCTGATGGCGAAGGTGTGAGACTCGATCGGATTCGCGATGCAGCCGTTCGCCGGGTCCCTGACGCACGGCACGCTGCCGTCGCTGGACCAACCGAGGACCGAGATCGGATAGACCTCAGCCGTCTCGCACGCGGTCGCGCCCGCCGTCTCCGACCCCGCCACGAGACACACCCGGCCGCCACCGCCGTCGCCGAGGAGGTGCAGCGTTCCCAGGCGGATGGCGCTGGCGGGACATCCGCTCGGGGCGACGTTCAGCTCTCCGTATCGTTCCCAGGTGATGTAGGTCACGTCCGGCGCCGGACTGAAGTAGTGGTCCGGCACGAGCTGGTCGCCGCTGACCTCCAGATCGATCTCCAGCAGCGAGAGCCCGTAGTTCGAGCACACGAGCCAGAGGTGCAGATCGTACTGCCCGGCGGTCGCGGGACCGTGGTTCAGGAACGGGTCCGTGTCGCTACCGCTGATGGCGAAGGTGAACCGACCCGGATCGGGCGGCGGCGGTTCGTCGTCCGCGTCGGAGCCGCCGTCCCGCGGAATGTCCTTGCCGCTCCAGTCCTGCGGCGACGATGGTCCGTTGCCGGCCGTCGGATCGCACGCGGGCAGTGCGAGAAGCAGACCGCCGAGCAGCGCCGGCCAGGCGCCGGCGGAAGGAGCACGCATCTCGTTCTCGCGGGGGAGGTGTGTTCCGGCGCCGTCCCTCCGCATGGACCGTGCCCGTTCACGAAACTCAGGTTCGCCTCGATGTCGCCCAGGATCGGCAATCGCCTCGTTGCACAATGCGAAGCGGCCGCTGGCAGAGTGTGGGGTCCGCCCGTCGGGAAGCTCGTGCTGGTGAGGTGACGGCGCGGGCAACCGGCGTGTCCACGGATGGACGACCACCCGGCCGCGAGCCGATCAGGGAGGCGGTGGTCCGAAGCGGTACAGCTCGTACACGAAGCCGCCCGAGAGAGGGTACGTGGCCAGCCGCGTGGACCCGGGGAAGCGGCGGCGGAGAGCCTCCTCCGCAACCCGTCCCACCAGGGGGTGGCTTCTCAGCGCGATGAAGTGGGTGGCGCCGCCCTCGGCGTCGTACATCCGCCCGCGAAGCAGCGCGGAGGAATCGAAGCGCAGATGGTTCTCCAGGGCGAAGGTCCCGCCCGGGCTGATCACCGCGGACGGATCCACGCGGTCGGGCAGGTCGCGGGACATGCGTAGGATGGAGTCGTCCCGCTCGGGCAGCCACACGGCCCAGAGAGCCACCTGCCAGAAGAGGGCGACGAGTGGGAGCGCCCGCCACCCGGCCGCCGAACGGACCGCGCGGTGGACCGACGCGCCGAGGATCGACGCGACGACCGCTCCGGCGGCAAGCGCTGCGAGCGCCGAGATCACCATCGCGGCGAAATAGGCCTCCTGCACGCGAAGCGACGCGAGCGGCTCGAGCGAACGCGCCTGCACGAGGTCCAGCAGCAGGTCGGTGATCCGAAGGGTCGGAATCGGATCGAGCGGGTCGAGGTCGCCGGCCGCGCCGCGCTCGGAGAGGACGCGTCCCAGCGTGGGACTCAGCACCGCGAACGCGAGCTGCGCGGTCACGAGGGCCGCGGCGCCCCAGCGAAGTACGCGCCCGAGCCCGGATGGCGCGCCGGTGTTCGGAGCGGTGCCGTGACTCGTGACGGCCCACGCCGCCACGAACGCGAGCGCGGGGAGCACCGGCAGGAAGTAGCGCGTCGGCTGATACGGGACGAGCGCGAGTTCGAGGGACGCGCCGAGCAGCCAGGCGCCGGCCACCACCGCCGCGTCTGAGACGTCCGGCCGCCGTGCCGGCCGGAGCAGCGCGGTCCACAGCGTGGGCGCGGCCATCACGCCGACGATCATCACCACGGGCAGGTGCACGAAAAGCGGGTGCCGGTAGATGACGCCGGCGGCGAGGTTGTGCAGGATCGGCTTCGCCAGAGCAGTCACCGCCCCGACGTCCGCCGGCGTGTGCGCCAGCCATCGCCCCATGTCGTAGAAGTGGTAGATGCGGCGCGCGTCCTCGGCATGGAGCGCCACGTACGCGAGCCACACGGCCAATGGCACGGCCGCGCCGGCGCCGACGCGGAGCAGCGCGCCCGGCACCGATGCATGACGTCGAGCCGCGAGTGCGACCGCTCCGGCCGCCATGGACGGCAGCAGGAACACGAACGTGGGCTTGACGAGGACGGCAGTTGCCGACAGCACGCCCGCCGCAAGCAGGCGCGTGCCCCCGCCGCGGACCACGAGCCACGCGGCCCCGAGAGCGAGCGTCGTGCCGGCGGACTCCGGGAGCGCCATGCGTCCGAGGCCGGCGGCGGCGAACGAGACGCTCCACCACAGCGCCGCGAGCCGCGATGCGCGGCACCGCCACCCGCCGAGCGAAAGGAGCAGCACGACCCCGATCCCGCCGACCGCCACCACGGCGCCGCGCGCGGCGGCGAGTCCGACTCCCGTGAACGAGAAGACCGCAGTCAGGAAGGCGCTGAAGGCAGGGCTCACCCAGGAGAGGTCGAAGCCGCTCTCGTGCGCTTCGCCGAAGAGGACCCGATCCCGGGCGGCGGCCAACCACCAGCCCTCGTCGAACACCGAGGACGCGAGGTCCTGGTAGTGGCAGACGAGGCCCGAGGGAGGATCGCTGACCAGGAACGCCAGGCGGAGCGCGAGGAAGAGGCCGAGGGTGGCGGCCGCGAACCACGTGACTCTCATTCCCACGGCGTAAGCGGCCCGGACGCGACCGTCAAGTCGTTGACTTATTCGAAATGTGATCTGATATTGAACAGGTATGAAACGTCGCCCGAGCGCTGCCGGGGGCGCGCCGGCCTCCCCGTCCGCGCGGTCCACCGAGAACTACTGGATCCTCGACCGTGGCCAGATCGAGTGCCTCGCGTCGGCACCCCGACAGGACGTCGTGGACCGCCTCGCGGCCGTCGGCCCGCTCTCCGTGCGCGAGCTCGCCCAGGCGCTGGGCCGGCAGCCCTCGGCGCTGTACCACCACCTCGCGAAGCTGTCGGCCGCGGATCTGGTCGTGGAAGCCGGAACCCGCGTCGTGAACCGCCGCACCGAGCGGCTCTGGGCCACGCCGTCGCCGCGCATGCGGCTGCGCCGCGCGCTCTCGGAGCCGCTGCTGCGCAAGCTGACCCCGCGGGTGGTCGCGGCGCTCGGGCGGCAGCTCGGACGCGACTTCGCGGCGGGGATCGCCCTGCCTTGCGTCGAGACAGGGGGACCGAGCCGAAACCTCGGTTTCTTCCGACTCGTGGGCCGGCCGAGCCCCCGCGGTCTCGAACGGATCAACGAATGCCTCGGGGAGATCGCCGAAATCCTGTGGAGGGACGTCGCCCCCGGAGCGCCTCTCCTCGCATTCGGCTGGACGATGGCCCCGTTGCACGGGGCGGGGGAAGGGCGCCCGCGGCGACGGCCGAAGCGACGCCGCCCAGCCGGCTCGAAAGGAGCGAAATGAGAACGCTGCCGATCGTCGTCCTGATCCTCGTGGCCGCGTCCGCGCACGCCGGCCCGGCAGTCCCGGAGGGGGTCCTCGAGTCGATCCGCTCCGAGGACCTCGCGCGGCACATCGAGGTGCTCGCCTCGGACGAGTTCGAGGGTCGAGAGCCGGGCACGCCCGGACAGGAGAAGACGCTTCGCTATCTCGGAGCGGCTTTCCGCCGAATCGGCGTCGAGGCCGGAACGCCGACCGGTTACCTGCAGCGGGTGCCGCTCGTCGAGGTACGCGGCGAGGGAGCCCCGGAGTTCTCGATGGCGGGCGGGACGACCTCGGAGACCTTCGCGTTCGGGGAGGATTTCGTCCCGCTCGCTGGGAAGCCGGCGAAGGAGTTCGATCTGAGGCATCTGCCGCTCGTCTTCGCCGGGCACGGCATCACGGCGGAGGAGTTCGGCTGGGACGACTACGCCGGCGCCGGCGTCGACGGGGCGGCGGTGATGCTGCTGCGCGGCGAGCCGGCGGCGGACAGCACTCTCTTCCGCGGGCGGGCACTGACCGTGCACGGCCTCTCCTCGACCAAGTACGAGAACGCCGCGCGCCGAGGAGCACGCGCGGCCATCGTCGTCCACACGGAGGCGAGCGCTGGATACCCATGGTCGGTCATGACCGGCGGCGGGCTCGGCGGGAGCCAGCACTTTCTCGAGGACGCGGGAGCGGACGCGCTCGACCTCGCCGTCCACCTGAACGAGCCGGCGGCACGGAGACTGCTCGCCGCGGCCGGCGCCGACTACGACACGCTGGTCGAGCGTGCGTCGCGCGCGGGCTTCTCCGCGACGCCGCTCGGGTTGACCGTGAGCGCGGCCGCGCGCTTCACGACGCGCGACATCACTTCCTACAACGTCGTCGCGAGAATCGAGGGTCGCGAGGCCCCGCAAGAGTGCGTGCTCTACACCGCCCACTGGGACCACGTCGGCCGGAACGACGAGCTCGCCGGCGATCCCATCTTCAACGGTGCCGTGGACAACGCCACCGGCACGGCCGGTCTTCTCGAGATCGCGGAGGCGTTCGTGGCCCTACCGCAAGGACCGCGCCGCACCGTTCTGTTCGTCGCCACGACGGCGGAGGAGAAGGGACTGCTCGGGTCCGAGTACCTGGCGCGGAACCCGCTCGTCCCTCTCGCCGCCACGGTCGGGGTCATCAACCTCGACGCGCTGTTCCCCTTTGGCGCGTTCGGAGCGATGACGGTGACCGCGCTCGGTTCCTCCGAGATCGAGGACGTTCTCGCCGAATCCGCGGCGAAGGTCGGGCGCGTCCTCCAGGACGACGGGGCGCCGGAGGCCGGCGCGTTCTATCGCTCGGACCACTATCCGTTCGCGAAGCGAGGTGTTCCCGCTCTCTTCGCGGTCGGCAATCCCCGTCCGGAGGAAGCGCCCGAGGGCAGCGAGATGGCGGCGCGCTTCGCCGCGTACCTCGCCGACGGCTACCACAAGCCGGGCGACGAGTACGACGCCGCGACGTGGGACCTCCGGGGCGTCGAGACCGACGTGCGCGTGCTCTTCGAGACGGGATGGTGCCTCGCGGAAGACGTGCGGTTCCCCAACTGGCGTTACGGACACGAGTTCCGCGCGCTGCGGGATCGGATGAGAGCTTCGCTAGGGCCGTCGGGCCGGACGCACCACGCCGACGCGCAGGCCCGGTTCGCCTGGTAACGTCCCGACCTCCACGGCCAGGAAACCGAGAATCTCCCGAGTGAGCTCCTCCGTCGTCCCCGGTGAGAGAATGTCGCCGGCGAGCACGTGGCGCTCCGGGTCCGCGGTCGCCACGGGGACGAGCCGCTTCGGTCCGCCGAGACGCTCGTAGGCCCGCTCGATGGCGCACACGTCGACGACCTTGTCCTCAGGGCAGTACGCGACCAGCGTCGGCGTCCGGACTTCTTCGAGGGGCAGCGATCTCGTCGCGTGCACCAGCGCCATCATGGGGAGCAGCGCCCGCGTGGGGTAACGCGTCGTGAAGTAACGTTCCTGAAGCTCGTTCGCAGGTTGCCATTCGCGCATCCGCCCCTCGACGAGCTCCGCGAGGGCGCCGCCCCAGGGCCAGAGCAGGATGTCGGCGGCCGGGTCGGCCGGAGCGAAGTTCGGCGAGAGAAGGATCACCGCCAGGAGCTCCTCGCCGGTTCCGCGCGCAGCGAGCCAGAGGGCGAGCGCCGCGCCGGTGGAGTGCCCCATCAGGACGACGCGATCGCCGAGCCTTCGCCCGATCTCCCACGCCTCGCGGCCGTCCCGCAGCCAGTCGCCGGCGTCCGCTTCGCCGAGCGGATCCGCGCCGCGCCCGTGCCCGACCAGCCGCGCGAGGTAGAGGTTCGCGCCGAGGCGCGCGGCCACCTCTTCGGAGAGAGGCGCGGTGTCGCGGTACGTCGCCGAGAAGCCGTGCAGGTACACGACGGCGATCGCCGTCGCCTCCCGCCGCGGCGACGCCCACACGATGCGCTTCTCCGTTCCCGGTACGATGTCGGAGAAGCGTGCTTCCGACTCGGCGAGGTGCCGGTCGAGGTCGTCGGGCAAGGTCAATGGCCGCGGCGTGTCGTCGAACCGTGCCCGCGGACCGAGCGCGAAGGCCGTCGCCAGCGCGGCGGCCAGCAGCGCCGATCGGCGGAGCGAAGCCCGCATCAGGAAGCCACGCGTCGCCCGAACAGCCGATACAGCGCCGGCAGCACCAGCAACGTCAGCCCGTTCGCCGAGAGCACGCCGCCCACGACGACCGTCGCGAGCGGCCGCTGCACCTCGGCGCCGACGCCGGTGTTCAGCGCCATGGGCACGAAGCCCAGGCTGGCGACGAGCGTCGTCATCAGAACAGGGCGAAGCCGCACGAGCGCGCTCTCCTCGATCGCCTCCTCGAAAGCCACGCCCTCATCGGCCATCCGCCGGATCGTCGAGACCAGAACCAGCCCAGCCAGCATGGCCACGCCGGAGACGGCCACGAAGCCGATTCCGGCGGACACCGTGAACGGCATGCCGCGGACCGCCAGCGCCAGCACGCCGCCCACCGTGGCGAAGGGCGCGGCGGTGAAGATCAGCAGCGCGTCGCGGAGGGATCCGGTGCTCGTGTACAGCAGGAAGAAGATGAGACCGAGCGCCAGCGGCACGACGAGGTAGAGCCGCAGCCGTGCGCGCTCCAGGTGCTCGAACTGCCCGGCGTAGCTCACGAAAGTGCCGGCTGGCAGCGAGACCTCCTGGCCGATGCGATCGCGGACCTCCTCGACGAAGCCGCCCACGTCGCGGCCGCGGACGTTGCACTGCACGACGATGCGCCGCCGCTGCCACTCCCGGGTGATCGTGGAGGGCCCCTCGATCTGGCGGACGTCGGCCAGCTGCTCCAGCGGGATCCGTTCGCCGGAAGCGGCGGGCAGGAGGATCCGCCCCACCGCCTCGGGATCCGAGCGGTAGCGCTCCGGGAGACGCACCATCAGGTCGAAGCGCCGCTGGTCCTCGCGGATCTCGCCGACGCGGATCCCGCCGATGGCTTCGACCAGCTCCAGGACGTGCGCGGCGGGCACGCCATGCCGCGCCAACGCCCCCTGATCCACGCGTACCTCCAGCACCGGCTGCCCCGTGATCTGCTCGACGTAGACGTCGGCGGCACCCTCGACGCCCTCGATCAGCGTGCCGATCTCGGCCGCCTTCTCCCGTAGCAGGTCGAGATCATCGCCGAAGATCTTCACGCCGAGGTCGGTGCGGATGCCGGCGATCATCTCGTTGACCCGCATCTCGATGGGCTGCGTGAACACGAGCCGCATCCCGGGAAGGCCGGAGAGCTCGCTGCTCAGGAGCTGCACCAACCCCGCCTGGTCCCGCGCGCGCGTCCACTCGCGGCGTGGCTTCAGCATGATGAACACGTCGGAGAGCTCCATGCCCATCGGATCCGTGGCCACCTCGGCGGTGCCGGTGCGGACCCAGACGTCGCGGATCTCGTCCGGGTACTTCTCCAGGAGGAGCTTCTCCAACCGGCCGCCGTATCGCACCGACTCCTCCAGGGACACGCCGGAGAGACGCACGGTGTTGATGACGATAGACATCTCCGAGAGGCGCGGGATGAACTCCGATCCGAGGCGCGTGCCGACGGCCGCACCAGCGGCGAGCAACACCAGGGCTCCGGCGATGACCGGCCCCGGGCGCTGGATGGCGCGGACGAGCAGTGGCTGGTAGGCGCGCTTCACCCATCCGACGACTCGCGGCTCCCGCGCCTCCCGGACTCGTCCCAGCGCGAGGCTCGCCAGTACCGGCATCAGCGTGAGGGAGAGCAGCAGGGAAGCTCCCAGCGCGAAGAGCAGGGTCAGCGCCATGGGCCGGAACAGCTTTCCCTCGATCCCTTCGAGAGTCAGCACCGGAAGGAACACGATGGCGATGATCAGCTCGCCGTACATCGTCGGCTTGCGCACTTCGAGCGTCGCTTCGCGGACCACCTCCAGCGTCGGGCGCCGACCGCCGGCGTCTCCGAGGCGGCGCACGGTGTTCTCGATCAGGATGACGGAGCTGTCCACGATGAGGCCGAAGTCGATCGCGCCGAGGCTCATGAGGCTCCCCGCGATCCCGAAGCGCAGCATGCCGTGGACCGCGAAGAGCATGGACAGCGGAATCGCCGCGGCGACGATGAGGCCGGCGCGCAGGTTACCGAGGAAGGCGAAGAGCACCGCGATGACCAGCAACGCCCCCTCCAGCAGGTTCTCCTTCACGGTGTGCAGCACGTGGTCCACGAGCTCGGTGCGCTCGTAGACCGTCTCCACTTCCACGCCCTCGGGAAGGATCGGGCGAATCTCGTCGAGACGGGCCCGCAGCCGCTCCGTGACCTCGTGGCTGTTCTCGCCCATGAGCAGGAAGCCGAGCCCGAGCACCACCTCGCCCCGTGCGCCCTCGGTGACGGCACCACGGCGGATCTCGTGTCCCTCGACCACCTCGGCGAGATCGCGGATGCGCACCGGGACGGCGTCGTGCGTGGTGACGACCACGTCTTCGATCTGGCGCAGCTCGGTGGTGAGCGCCACTCCCTGCACGACGTGCAGCTCGCCGGCTCGCACGATGTACCCGCCGCCCACGCTCAGGTTGTTGGCAGCCAGGGCTTTGAGCACGTCGTCGAGAGTCAGGTCGTACTTGACCAGCCGCGAGGGATCGGCCAGCACGTGGTACTGCTTGCGCTCGCCCCCCCAGGTGTTCACCTCGGCGACTCCCGCCACGGATTGAAGTCGGGGCTTGATGACCCAGTCGTGCAACGTGGTGAGCTCGCTGAGCGTGTGCCGGTCGCCGCGCACGATGTAGTGGAAGATCTCGCCGAGACCGGTGGCCACGGGACCGAGCTCGGGCTGCTCGATGCTCGCGGGCAGCTCGACGGCGCCGAGACGTTCGCCCACCACCTGCCGCGCGAACCAGACGCTCACGCCGTCTTCGAAGGTGACCGTGACCTGGGAAAGGCCGAACTTGGAGATGGAGCGCACGTCCTGGAGGCCGGGCAGCCCGGCGATGGCCTGCTCCACGGGCAGGGTGATCTGCTGCTCGACTTCCAGGGGCGAGAGCGCCGGCGCCACCGTGTTGACCTGCACTTGCACCGGAGTCGTGTCCGGGAAGGCGTCAATGGGCAGGTGCGCCAGCGCCAGCGCGCCCGCGAGAGCGACGACCACGGACAGCACCACCACGAGCGTGCGGTGCCCCAGCGACCAGGTGATGACGGCTTCGAGCATCGTGGCCGGCTACGCGCCCGGGTCCACTTCGCAGCAGCCCGCTCCGATGCTCCCCTTGAGGATCTCGGTCTTGAGCAGGAAGCTCCCCTGGGTCACGACCTCCTCGCCCTCCCGGACACCCTCGAGCACCTCGTACACGGTTCCCGTGTTCACGCCGAGGCGGACCTTGCGCGGCTGGTAGAGCACCTCGGACTGCTTCACGAAGACCACGTTGCAGCAGCCTTCCCACTGCACGGAGTCCACCGGCACGACGACCGACTCGGTCCGGGCGCGCACGGCGACCTCCGCCTCCGCGAACTGGTTCGCCTTGAGAGAGCCCCGCGGGTTCTTCACGTCCGCGCGAGCCTGGAGCGTGCGCGTCCGCACATCCACGTGCGAGGCGACCCAACCGATCTTGCCGGCGAAGGTCTCTCCGCGGAGCCCGTCCACGGTGAGCACGACGGGCTGGCCCACCGCCACGAGCGGCATGTCCGTCTCGAAGATGTCGAGCACCGCCCACATCGCCCGGGGATCCGCCACGGTGATGAGCGGATGCTCGTCGTCCACGACCTCGCCGACGGCCGCGTCCCGCTCCACGACGACGCCGTCGAAGGGCGCGGAGAGGACGAATACAGGCGAAGTGTCCTCGCTTCGAGCCAGATCCTCGACGGCCTCCGCGTCGAGTCCCAGACGCTGCAGCTCCTGCACGGCGCGCGACGCGGCGATGCGCGCCTCGGTCAGCGCCGTCCCGGATTCCAGCACGTCGCGGTCGCTGAGCAGCTCCTGCTGGGCCAGCTCCTCGTTGCGCGCGTGCGTCCGCGCGGCGAGATCCAGGGACGCGCGCGCCGCGAGATACGCGGCCTTCGCTTCGCCCAACTCGGCGGAAGTCACGGTGACCAGCGGATCGCCGGCGCGCACGGCCTCGCCCAGGTCCCGGTGCACCGCGCCGACCGTCCCCTGCACGGCGGAAGCGAGCTGCGCGTGGAGGCGGCCGTCATAGGCGATGCGCGCATTGCACCGGACCGTGTGCGTGAGCGGCCGGCGCTCTGCGGAAACGACCTCGATGCCGGCCTGCCCGCCGATGTCGGCGGAGGTGAAACGCACGACCAGATCCTCCTTGGAACAGTGCACCTCGGGAGGCCGGCGACTTCGCGGGAGATCCGCCGACGCAGCCGCGGGTGGCGCCAGCGCGCCGATGTCCGTCTCGGCGATCTTCGCCGCGGCATCCTTCTTCAGCGGATCCTTGTCCGGGTTGCAGATGTAGCACTGCGACTCGGGGCGGTCGTGCCCGGCGCACCAGTCGCCGACGGCCTGGAAGGCCGGAACGAGACGCGGGTTGCATTGGTAGCAGAGCGCCTCGGGAACGCCGTGGCCATCACAGAAGCCGAGCGTCTGCAGCAGCGACGGGTCGCAGAACGGGCACTCCGCCTCGGCGATGCGGTGCTCTGCACACCAAGCGCCGTCCGCGGCGCCGGCGGTCCCCTCCGCTCCGTGCTTCGCCGGGTCGGGCGTCGCCTTCGGGGCGTTCTCCTCCTTCGGGGCGCACCCGCCGATCGACAGCGCGGCGAGCGCAGTGAGAAACAGTCCTCGGTGCATGGGACCTCTCCGGTGTGACGGGAATCCGCGCGGACGGCCGAAGACGGCGCCGCATCGGTCTGGTCGTGTGACGAACTGCGGGAGAGGTCAGGCGCGCGGAGGGTGGTAGATCCGCCGCGGATCGGCGCCGCGAGCGGGAACGCACGCGACCGGAGCGAGGGTCTGCTCCTCGAGCGGCCAGTCGGGTCCGAACGTCGCGCCGGCGGCTACCGCGAAACTTCCGCCGCAGCAAGGCAGCGAACAGTGCTGGCAACCGCTCGGGCAGCAATCGTCTTCGCCGCCCGGCTGCGGGTCGCAGCAATCGTCTTGCTCGGCCGGCGTGGAGAGCACCGCGCCGGCGGAAGTGGCCGGAGCGAGGACCAGCGTCAAGTGGACGGCGAGCAGGATGGCGAGGACGAGCCGCATGGACATGGCCCCTTCAGCTCCACGACCGCCGAACGTGGAAGCCGGTCGCGGTACCCGAGGATTATCGGGAAGTTCCCGGGAAACCTCAAGATGCGGCGGGTATGGGTCCGTTCGCCTGAGCGCGGGCACCCTCGCCGGCGAGCCGCCGACGCGCACCAGCCGGCGTCACTCGGACGTGTCGGCGGGCTTCGCCTCGGCCTCCTCGCCGCCCGAACCCCCGAACCCGAAATGCAGCCCGGCGAACAGCTCCGGCTGGGGCCGGAACGCCTTCTCCCCGAAGTAGTTGACCCGGTAGCTCACCCGGCGCGCGTCGACGCGGAGCCCCACGAGATCCGTGACGGGCAGGAGGAAGCCCCCGCCCGCGCTCCACGCGAACGTGTCGTCGGAGCCGGAGTCGCGGTCCGCGCGGACGCCGCCGAACCCGGCCGTCACGAACGGTTCGAATCTCCACTGGCGAGGCACGAAGAACGTGAGAGCGCCTTCGCCGTGCAGGATCTCGAGATTCTCGAGGCTCGAGGTCGAGAGCAGGCTGGCGCGCCCCTCGACGGCGAGCCGGGAGAGCAGCCGCATGCCGGCCACTCCGGCCACGGTAGACTGCGAGCCTCGGACGCCGAGGATGTCGTCGCCGAAGCCGAGCTCGGCGGGCGGCCACGCGGTGCCGCCGCCCGCGGCAACCCAAGCGCGGGATCCGGGGAACGCCGCAGCGGGCGCGGTGGGAGCGGAAAACGCGGCGAGGACGAAGAGAACGGCAAGGACCTGGGCGAAGGCCGGGACGGTGCGTTTCAACGATTGCCTCCGTAGCGGAAGGGGGAGCTCTCCTCGTTGCGGTCGGTGGCCGGCGGGGGCGCGGGCGTCAGCGCCGACACCTCCGCGCGCAGCTCCGGCGTCATCGGGATGGCGAGCGCACCAAGGCACGACTCGAGCTGCGGCAGCGTCCGCGCGCCGAGGATCGGCGCGGTCACCGCCGGATGGGACGCCACCCACGCGACGGCCAGCGCCGCGGGATCGAGACTGCGCTCTCGGGCGAACGCAACGAATCGCTCTGCGTCGCGGCGAACGGCCTCGCCGCCGTAGCGCTGTGCGTACATGGGATTGTCGACGAGACGACCGCTCTGCGGATCCCGTCCGACGCCGTACTTGCCGCCGAGGAGTCCGCCGGCCAGCGGGTTGTAGGGGATCACGCCGAGCTTCTCCGACGCCGCGAGCGGCAGGATCTCCACCTCGGCGTGCCGCTTCACCAAGTTGTACATCGGCTGCAGCACGCGGAAGCCGCTCCATCCCCGACGCTCGGAGATGCCGAGCCCCTTCGCCACCTGCCACGCCGCGAAGTTACTCGCACCGAGGTAGAGCACCTTGCCATGGCGCACGAGGTCCTCCAGCGCGCGGAGCGTGTCCTCCAGCGGCGTCGCGTCGTCGAAGCGATGCACGAAGTAGACGTCGATGCGGTCCGTTCCGAGCCGCGCGAGGCTGCGCTCCACGGCGCGCAGCAGGTGCCGCCGCGAAGCGCCCCGCGCGTTGGCGTCTTCGCCCGTGGGGAAGTATGCCTTGCTGGTGAGGATCAGGTCGTCCCGCTCGGGCCGGGCCAGGCACCCGAGGATCTCCTCGGAGCGGCCGCGCGCGTAGACGTCGGCGCAGTCGAAGAGGTTGATGCCGGCCTCGCGGGCGCGGCGGAAGAGGGCCGCGGACAGGGCCTCGTCCGCGTCGGCCCCGAATGGCATGGTGCCGAAGGCGAAGGCGGAGACCCGGACTCCGGTGTCCCCGAGGAATCTCATCTCCAAGAATGCGCTCCCCAGGCGAGGCCGCGGCAGGATAGGGCCGGCAGGGCTCGAGGGGAAGGACCCGGGGTGGTCCGGTCTGGTAGTCTCGGCCCGTGACCGCGACTTCCCCTCGCGGGTCTCCCCGCCGTACCCGGGACGGGCTCGTCCTGCTCGGGTCGTTCCTCGTCGCGCTCGGCGCGGCGGAGGTCGTGGTGCGCGCGGCGCGCCTGGTGCCGGCGGTCGAGCCGCTGGAAACCGAGGGCGAGCTCGGTGCCTACCGGCGCTCGAAGAACGCGAAGCTCGGATTCGAGCTGCGGCCGGACTTCGCCGGCGATCCCGCTCTTCCGTACCCCGGCTGCGTGACCACGAATTCCCACGGACAACGTGACCTGGAGCGGACCTTCGCCAAGGCGGCAGGATCCCGGCGCGCGATTCTCCTCGGCGATTCCATCGTGGAGGGACACGACATCGCCGATCTCGACGACACGATTTCGCGGCAGCTCGAGCGGCTCTCTCCCGATGGGAGCACCGAGGTGCTCAACTTCGGGGTGAGCGGATACTGCACGCGCGCGGAGGTGGAGCTGCTGGAGACGAAGGGGCTTCGCTTCGATCCCGACGACGTCATTCTCGTCTTCGTGGAGAACGACTACAACGACTTCAACCGCAAGGAGCTGGAGCTGGCCGCGTCTCGCCCGCGACTCGTCGAGGAGGCGTTCGTGCGCTCGCACCTGTTCCGCTTCGCCTGCCTGCGGCTCGACCTGTTCGGCTACGCCACCGAGTCGGAGCCGCCGGCCTGGGACGACGTGATGGCGGCCGAGAGCAACGTCACCGAGGGACTGCGCCGTCTGAGCGAGCTGCGCGCGGCTCACGGGTTCGACGCGCTGGTCGCGGTGTGGCCGCGGTTCCTGGACGACGACATCGTCGACGTGCATCGGATGGAGGGGGAGGGCGATCGCCTCATCGTCGAGAGGCTGGCGGAGACGTACGGTCTGGCCACGGCTCGACTGTCGCCCTGGTTCCGCGCCGACCACGAGGCCGAGGCGCCGTCGGCCAACCCGCGGGAGCGCTACACGATCGGCGACCACATCCATCCCTCGGTGGAGGGGTGCCGCGTGGCGGCGAGGGCGCTGCACGAGCTGCTGGAAGACTCGTCGTGGCGGTCCCGCCGCGAAGTGATGGCAGGACACACGCCGGATCCGGCGGCCGAGGCCGCGGCCCGCGCCAAGAACGCGGTGCAGTTCCACGTCAATCGCGGGGACGCGCTCGCTGCGTCGGGCGACACCGACGAGGCGTCCCGCCACTACGCGGAAGCTCTGAAGCTCGACCGCTCGCTCGTCGAGGTGCGGGCCAAGCTCGCCGCGGTGCTGCAGGCCGGCGGCGACCTGGACCGCGCCATCGACGAGTTCCGCGAAGCCCTGGACGTGCAGCCCGCGGCCCCGAGCGCGCACTTCAACCTGGCCATGGCGCTCGGCTCGCGGGGCGAGATCCAGCCGGCCGCCGAGCTGTACCGCGAGGCGCTGCGCATGGACCCCGGGTACGAGGAGGCACGCCTCAACCTGGGCATCCTCCTCGCCGAGGGAGGTCAGCTCGACGAGGCGATCTCCCACTTCCGCGAGGCCGTCCGCGTGGACGGCCGTTCGGCGAAGGCCCTGAACAACCTCGGCCTCGCGCTCTCGAACGACGGCCGGCCCGCGGAGGCCGTCGAGTACCTCGAGCGAGCGCTGGCTCTGGATCCGAGCTACGCCGAAGCGCACCACAACTTGGCACTCGCCCTGCTGCGGCTCGGCCGTCCGGCGCCGGCACTCGAGCGGTTCCGCGCGGCCATCGCGCTCGAGCCGGACGGGGTCATGCCGCGCGTCTCGCTCGCCTGGGTCCTGGCCACGCACCCCGATCCGGCGGTGCGCGATCCCGAGGAGGCGGTACGCCTGGCGGAAGCTGCCGCGCGTCTCACCGGCGGCGGGGATCCGGCGGTCCGGCGAGTGCTGGAGGCGGCGCGTGCGGCCGCAGGGCCGGGTGCCGCGAACTGAGCGGTTCCCCTTTAATCGGGGGGAGCCGTTCGCTTAGGATCAGGCGCCTGCTCACCCCCCGGGCATCCCGTCGACAGCCAGGTGCGCGTGATCCCCTTCCGGAGAATCCCGTCGCGCGCGTTCGCGGCGATCCTCGTCTGCTGGACCTCCGCCGGGGCCGCCACGGGGCGCGTCGATCCGCTGACCGGCGAGACCGCGTGGTCGGTGGCGATGCACATGCACGGGAGCTTCAGCGAAGGCTCCGGCAGCATGGAGTGGCACACCGACCTGGCCGACCAGGCCGGCGTGGACGTGATCTGGTGGACGGACCACGACTGGCGCATCGCCCACACGAAGCACATGGGTCGGTACGACTTCGAGGCGGCCTTCATCGACACCGTGGACAACCGGGTCGAGGAGCCGGACGACGCGTACCCGGGGGAGTTCCGGTACTGGGAGCCGGCAGCGCCGCTGCACGACTACCTGAGTTACAGCCTCGTGGACAGCGTCAAGTTCGAGGGTGAGAAGAGCCTGCGCCTCTCCGTCGAGCAGACCTTCCCCGGGCCGATCTTCGGGAAGGGGTACATGGCGCAGAGGACGTCCGCCTTCCAGCACATCTACTCCCTCGCGGGGCGCATCCAGCTGCGCTTCGCCATGAAACCGGAGGCGCTCGATCCGATCGACTCGCGCTTCGTGGTGCAGGTGAGCCTGAGCCAGCGGCCGACGACGCAGAACATCTTCCGCTGGGTGGCCGGCACGATGGACGGCGAAGGCCCGAACACCTTCGTGCTGCCCCACACCGTCGGGGTGTGGAACGCGTACACGCTGAACATCACGAACGGCGCGATCATCTTCTTCACCTCGGGAGGCGCGGACTCGGTCCGCGGCGAGGACAACGCGCTGTACGACGTGCGCATCGGGCTGGAGACGCGCAACGAGTACGTGCCGGTCGTGTTCTTCGACGACTACCGCGTCGACAGTGATTCGACCATGACCGGAGACGACCTCCTGGACCGGCAGCGAGCCATGGCAGCGTACTACGAGGGCACGTACCCCTCCGTGCGCCACCTCATCGGGTCGGAGATCTCCCTGTTCAACGGCCAGCCACACCTCAACGCCTTCGCCCCGAACCACGCGCTGATCGACTACGGCAGTCACGTCGGGTCGGACTCCATCTACTACGCCATCGATCAGGTGCGCGCGCAGGGCGGGGCGGTCTCGCTGAACCACGTCTTCGGCGTGAGCATCTACGGAGACACGACGGAGACGCCCGCGCACAAGGCCGCCCGCGTGGCGGCCAACCAGGCGCAGCTCGTCGGCAACCGCTGCTGGGGCGTGGATCTGCTCGAGGTGGGCTACCGGTCGCGGGGCGGGATGGACCTGCAGCAACACTTCTCGCTCTGGGACGCGCTCACCGCGAACGGCGTGTTCGTCACCGGCAACGGCGTGACCGACAGCCACGGGCCGCTGCTCTTCGCCGGCTGGGGTCCGCACCAGCCGGGGAACGGCAACTACGAGAACAACTTCGCGACCTGGCTGTACGCGCCGGTCATCGACGAGGCCGAGCTCGTGGAGGCGATGAGGTCGGGACGCGCGTTCTTCGGGGATCCGTACGCGTTCGACGGCACGGTCGATCTCGCCACGCCGGATGGCCTGCGCATGGGCCAGGTGGTCCTGACGGATCGTCCGGCCGAGGAGGTGATCGTCTCGGCGAGCGGCGTTCCCGCGGACGTCCAGGTGCGCCTGCTGCAGATGGAGATCCGCGAAGATTCGCCCGTGCCGTACCTCGTGCCCACCGTGCTTCGCGACGAGATGCTGGCGGGTACGGTGAGCGGAGGCGGGTTCTCCGACACGGTGTCGATCGACGTGACGCTTCCGAGCTACCTGCGCCTCGAGCTGCGCGGCGCGCTGGGCGAAGAGCTGGCGTTCTCCAACCCCCTGCACTTCGTGAAGACGGTTCCCTCGCTCGGGATCCCGGGGCCGCGTGCCGGCGCCCATCTCGGCGAGACGACTCTGCTGGAGGCGAAGGGCCTCACGTTGACGGCTGCTCTGCTGAACCCGGGACCGCCCACCCAGCTGTTCCTCGATGGCGACGAGGATCCTCCCGGTCTGGGCGAGATCCGCGTGGCCACGGGAGCGCTGGGCGGGCCTTCCCTGGTGACCGGCACCGCTTCCTGGAGCTGGCAGGACGGCGTTTTCACCGCCCAGGGCTTCAGTGGGGGCGCCTCGAGCATCGTGGTGAGCTGGGGACCGGTGGCGGCCGGCGAGGTGGCGGTTCTGCCGGCCGAGGTCCAACTCGAGCCGGGTCGGCCCAATCCGTTCGGCGAAGGGTTCCGGGCGTCGTTCTCGCTACCCGCCCGCGACCGTGTCCGCCTCGACGTGTATGATGTCGCCGGGCGCCGGGTCCGCCGTCTGATCGATGGGGAGCGCGGCGCGGGACGGCACGAAGCCGTCTGGGACGGCCGCGACGAGTCCGGCCGACTGGTGGCGAACGGGATCTACCTCCTGCGACTCGATACCGGTGAGCGCACCCTGACCACGAGAGCCGTCAAGATTCGATGAGCCTGTCCTGGCTGCTCGCGTGCGTGCCCGTCACGATCGCGCTGCACTGGATCCGGCCCGAGATGCACACGCTCACGTTCATCCTGGCGTGCGTGTCGGTGATCCCGCTGGCGGGGTGGATGGGGCGCGCCACGGAACATCTCGCCGAGCGGACGTCCGAGTCGGTCGGCGGGCTGCTCAACGCCACGTTCGGGAACGCCGCCGAGCTGATCATCGCCATCGTGGCGCTGCGCCGCGGCATGCTGGACATCGTCAAGGCCTCGCTCACCGGATCCATCATCGGCAACGTCCTGCTCGTGCTCGGCGCTGCGTTCCTGGCCGGCGGCCTTCGCCACCGGGAGCAGCGCTTCAGCGGCGCGGGCGCCCGCGCGCAGGCCACGCTGCTTTCGCTGGCGGCCATCGCCCTGATCCTGCCCGCCGTCTTCCACCACGCGGCGCCGGAGAGCAGCGCGGCGCGGGAGGAGGCCCTCGGCGTGGCCATCTC
>JBQTGV010000027.1:0-7827 GCA_052390515.1 Candidatus Eiseniibacteriota bacterium
GCGGCGTCGTCGAGGGCCAGTGGGTCGACGCGTACGTGATCGGCGACACCGGCTACGAGATGGGCATCACGGACGTCGCCCTGGACGTCAAGACGCTGCTCACCCCGGCGGCTCGCAAGGACTGGATGCTGGGAGCCGAGATCACCGTGGCCGCGCCCACCGGCAACGAGAACGCGCTGGTCGGGACGTGGAACCGTGAGGGTCTCGATCTCGGCGGACGGCTGAATGTCACCTATGCTCATCTGGATCCGTCCGGCCGGTCCCGGCTCCGGGCGCACCTGAACACCGGCTACGTGAAGCGCACGACGGAGTTCGACGACACGGCCTGGGCCGCGACCTCCGTCGGGGGCACGGTGCCGCGGTCCATCGCGTACGGCGACCAGTTCCTCTACGGAACCGCGGTGGAGATGCCCGTCCCGCACGGGTTCACGGCGTTCGCCGAGTGGTCCGGCGAATACGATCTCGACGCCGGCGCCTCGTTCTCCGACAACCCCATGCGCGTCACGCCGGGCGTGCGCTGGTCGTCGAAGAGCGGCTCGTTCGTGTGGACGACGGGGTACGAGCTCAGCGTGGCGTCGGACGAGGCGTCACCGCCCTGGCAGTGGGTGGCCGGCCTCACCCTCGGCGGGTTCGCCGCACCGGTGCAGGGCGGCCTGCTCGGCGTCGTGCGCGATGCCGAGACCGGCGAAGCGATCGAGGGTTGCGAGATCAAGGTGCGCAACGGCGAAGGCCAGCCGGCCCGGAGCGACGCCTCCGGCCGCTTCTCCACCGAGGTTCCGGAAGGCTACGCCGTCCTGGAGCTCTCCGCCGAAGGCTACGAGCCGAAGACCCGCGTCATCGAGATGGCCGCGCACGAACGGGTGGAGTTCGACTTCACCATGAACAAGCGCGAGATGTTCGGCGGCCTCAAGGGACGCGTGCGCGACAGCTCGACCGGTTCGCCGCTCGCGGCGCGCGTGCGTGTCGCGGGGACGGAGGACTGGATCCCCACCGACGTCGCCACCGGCTCCTACTACATCGAGCGCGTGCCTGAGGGGACGGCGGAGATCGAGATCGAGGCGACCAGCTACGTCGGCAACGTCAGCTCGGCGAAGATCATCGCCGGGGACATCGCCGCGCTCGACGTGGCCCTGCACGCCGATCCGGGCGCGAGTCGGGGCAGGCTCTCCGGCGTGGTTCGGAACGCCCGCGGCGAGTCCGTGCCGGCGACCGTGACGGTGGTCGGGAAGGAAACGCTCACGGCACCGGTGGATCCCACCACCGGCCGCTACGAGGTGGAGCTCGAGCAGGGCGTCTGGAACGTCTCGGTCGCCGGCCAGGGCTATGCTTCCGCGGCGCGGCCCGTCACCATCGCACCGCGCGCTGCGGTCGTTCAGGACTTCCAGCTGGCCGAGGTTCCGAAGAAGATCACGCTCTCGGGCGTGCTGTTCGACTCCGGCGCCGCCACCATCAAGCGCGAGTCGTTCTCCGCGCTGGAAGAAGCGGCGAAGTTCCTCACCCAGAATCCGACCGTCGCGGTCGTGATCGAGGGACACACCGACGGTTCCGGCCCGGCGGACGTGAACGTCGCCCTGTCCCAGCGCCGCGCGGACGCCGTGCTCAAGTACCTGGTCGTGAACCACGGCGTCGATCCGACACGGCTGTCGGCCAAGGGATACGGCTCCGGGGAGCCGCTGGCGCCGAACGACACGGAAGACGGAAGGGCGAAGAACCGGCGCATCGAGCTGCGCCTCGTCGAGAAGAAGCCGGAGTAGATCGGCGGCGACGAGATCTTCCCGAGGCGGGCCCCGCGGCGACGTGGGGCCCGTTCCTCTTCGAGCCGCTCACCACTGGAGCAGCGCTTCGATCTCGACCCTCGCCCGCGTCGCGTCCTGGCCGGAGACGTGGCTCTCGTTGCGCAGCAGGTCGGCACCGGCGCGGCACTCGAGCCGGAGGAGATCGCGCCAGAACACCTCGCCGGTGAAGTGCGGGAAGATCCGCGTCTCCACGGTCCCGGAGAGCGTGGCCGAGGAGCTCGTGGCAGCGGAGGAAGGGCCGCCCCAGAACTCTCCGAGGGGACTTTCGCCCCGGCGGGTGAGCTCGAGCCCGACTCCCGCGCGCGCGTCGGTGCCGAGATCGCGCTGCAGGACGGCCAGCGCGTGCTCCGAGTCCGGCCCGACGGCGAAGCCGAGCGGCGCCCCGTCGTGGATGAAATGCAGTCCGTAGAAGACCGCGTATGTGTAGCGATACACCTTCGCGAACTCGAGGCGGGCGTCGGCCGCCTCCCCGAGCAGGCTTCCCGCCCAGGAAAGGCCTCCCAGGAAGCCGAGCCGGTCCGGCTGGCTAGAGGTCTCCGTGGCCAGGTCGTCGATGAGGAACTCGCCGTCGATCCGCCAGGCTCCGCCGAAGCGCCAGGCGAGGTCGATCCCGGTCATCACGTTGTTGCGGGTGGGCGCCGAGGATCCGCTCCCGCGCGTACGGTCCAGGAAGCGCTGCGCCAGCGTGTACGGAACGACGCCGGATGCGTGCACGAGGTCGATCCCGTCCGAGGAGTACGCCGCGCTCTCGTGCACCGCGATGCTCAGATCTTCGGAGAGCGCGAGCTCCAGTCGATGCGCGGAGAACCATCGTCCCTCCGGCTGATGGAGGGACGCGGTGATCGCGACGAAGCGCAGCTTCCGCCCGAACGTCCTCCCGATGAGGAATCCCGGATACGAGAGGGCCGCATCGGAGAGCAGTAGAGTCCCCGATGCGCCGGGTCCCCAGCGGTTCTCCAGAAGTCCCGCCGCCAGGTCCAGCGCATCCGTGCGCACCGAGAGATAGGCGGCGGTCGTGGAAAGGTAGGCGTCGGACCCCTTCACGATCGCATCTCCGATCTCGCCGTCCTGGATCTTCTCCACGCCGACGTCGGCCAGCGCGAAAGCGCGCGGCGACAGGTGGACGCGGGCGACGAGCGAGCCGAGGGAGCCCGGGTTCAGCTGCGCCTCCTCGCCGGAAGCTGCCGCCGCGGCGCGGACCTCCGCCTGGATCCGGAGCGATGCGTCGCCCGAGTGCCACTCCCCGAGCGGCGCGGTCTCGCGGAACCCCGCATCGGCGTCGAGGCCGGCCAGCTCGCGGGAGAACTCCCGGCGAAGGCGCAGCGCCGGCGTGGAGGCGGCGAGGTCCGGCTTCGCCTCGAACGTCTCGAGCAGCGAGCGGGCCACGTCGATCCGGGCCAGCGGACGCGTGAAGAGCGGCAGGCCGGTGAGGCCGCCGCGGTTCCACAACGACTCGAGGTCTCTCCAGGCGAAGTGGTCGGTGGGCAGGTACTCGGCGGGGAGGGGATCCGCCCTCGTCGCGGTTCCCGCCATCGAGAACGCAGCCAGGGCGATCGCCCAACGAATGGCGCCGGAGGGGCCGTTGCGGCGTCCGGGGGATCGGCGCATAGTGGCACGCTGGAACTTCGCCCCGTGGCTGTCAAGCGAACCTCGAACCCGATGGAGGCAGTCGCCCGTGGCGGGCCCCGGATGATCGCGCGGCCAGGAACGTTGCTCGTCGCCGTGGCCCTGGCTGCGGCGTGGTTCGCCCCGGTCCGGTGCCCCGCCTCGGGCGAGCTCGATGAGCGCATCCAGGACAGCAAGTATCCGCACGGTGATTACGCGTTCTACTTCGGGTGGCACGACCCGTGGGATCCGCAGTTCGACCAGCACTCGCGTTTCGCGTGGCCCTTCGGCGGGAAGGTGCGGCTGCGCCTGAGCTGCCTCCTCCGAGTCGAGGGCGACATGTCCTACTATCAGCGCGGCGGCGAGGTGGTCTCGTTCATCACCGCATACAGTGCTCCCGGCTTCGACGGCCTCGTGTTCGCCGTGAGCCTGCAGGCGGCCCCGTTCCGCGCGAGCCGGCTTCGCCCCTACTTCGGTGCCGGCCCGGTGGGGGTGTCCCTCGGCAACGACTTCGCCGCCGAGATCCTGGGCGTCGACGCCGACATCATCGACAAGTTCGTCCTGGCCAGCTGGAGCGAGCTGGACCTCGGATGGCAGGGGGTCGTCGGGCTCGACATCGCGATGGGGGGTCGGGCATCGCCGTTCGTCGAGTACCGCCATTTCCTCGGCGAACTCGAGGTCGAGGACATCAACGTGGGCTTCCTGACCGTGGCCGCCGAGGATCTGGCCTACCTGGACGGCACGGCGGTCTCGCGCAAATACGACTGGTCGGGGCCTAACCTGCTGGCAGGTTTGAGGATCCGCTTCTGATCTGATATCCTCTGTTCGGGGTCGCGCGGGGCGCGCGGGTTCGCCGGGAGCAGGCCTTGCAGATCCGGTACCTGGGACACTCTGGGTTCGCCGTGCGCCTGCGGGACGCGCGGACCTTGCTGGTGGATCCGTTCCTGACCGGGAATCCGCGCGCTGCGGCCAAGCCGGGGGACTTCGTGCGGGTCGACTACGTGCTGGCGACGCACGACCACGACGACCACCTGGGGGACTCCTTCGCGATCTGCCGGCGGACCGAAGCGACGTTCGTGGGTGTATACGAGCTGGCGATGCGGGCCGCTTCGGAGGGAATCACGGTGGAGCCCATGTCCATCGGCGGCGGTATCGACGTTCCGGGGATGCGCATCAACATGGTCAACGCCCAGCACGGGTCGGGCGACGGTCACTCCGGGGGGTTCGTCATCGAGACGGAGAGCAAAGCGGTCTACTTCGCCGGCGACACCGCGCTCTTCGGCGACATGAAGCTCTTCGGGGAGCTGTGGAGCCTCGATGTCGCGGTTCTGCCCGTAGGCGATCGCTTCACCATGGGCCCCGCGCATGCCGCGAAGGCGGTGGAGCTCCTGCGCCCGAAGCACGTGATTCCCTGCCACTACGCGACGTTCCCCCTGCTCCTCCCCGATGCGAGTCGATTCGTCCAGCTGGTCGGTCAGCGGTCGAGCGTGCACCCGCTCGCCCCCGGAGAAACCTTCGATCTCGTCTAGCCCCCGAGGGAGCGGTCTCGTGAGTTCATCGGCGTCATGCGCCCGGGTCGTCCTGGTCTTCGCTGTCGTGTGCATGCTCGCGCAGGCGGCGCCCGCGACCGCGGCCACGCTGCGGGTTCCCGTAGACGTACCCACGATCACGGCGGCGCTGGCGGCGTCGGCTCCCGGGGACACGATCCGCCTGGTCGGCAACGGCGGCTCGACCTATCCCGAGCGACTGATCATCGACAAGGACATCACGCTCGAGGGAGGGTGGCGCGCCGACTTCACCGTGAGAGACCCGACCCTGTACATCTCGGTCGTGCGGGACACGACCGGTCTCTTCCAGCGTTCCGTGATCCGCGTGGACGGCAGCCCGCGCGTCCTGCTCGACGGGATCTGGATCCTCTCGGGTCGCTTGGGGATCGAGGCGACGGGCGGCCCGGACCTCGTCGTCCGCGACTGCGTCATCCGCAGCCAGCAGAACGACCGGGTAGGCTTCGGCGATCAGCCGGGCGGCGCGCTGTACCAGGTCGGCGGCACCCTGCTGATGGAGCGCACCGACGTGCGAAACATCGTGACCTGGTATCCGGGCGGAGGCGTCGCTCTCGACGGGCTGTCGAGCGCCGTGCTCCGCGATTGCAGGATCGAGCGGACGACCACGCGCCCGTCGGTGCAGCAGGTCACGGCGCCGGCTGACGGGGGTGGCATCTGGGCGAACGGCGTGGCGGATCTGCTGCTCGAACGAGTCGACATCTTGCAGTGCGCGTCGCAGTTCAACCGCGGCGGCGGGGTCTACGCGATCGGGAGCACCTTGCGCATGATCGAGTGCTCCATCACGGAGGCCTTCGCGGGGAGCGTGGGCGGCGGCATCTTCGCCAACAACTGCCCGGTCGTGTCGCTCGACGGCTGCACGATCCAGTCGTGCTTCGGACCGAGCGGCGGCGGAATCCACGCCGAGCGCGTCGGCTCGCTCTCGGTGACCAACAGCGTGATCCAGCTGAACCGCTCACCCGACGAAGGTGCCGGGCTGTGGATCGATTCGACGCCGTTCACGCTGCGCGACGCCACGATCGCCTCGAACAGTCCGCCCTTGGGGATTCGGCCGGTGAAGGGGGGAGGCGTGCGGTGCCTCGGCTCCGACGGCCTCGTCGAGCGCACGACCTTGTCCGGAGGGAACGTCACCGGCAGCGGGGGCGCTTGGTTCCAGGTCGGGGGGCAGGTCACCTTCCGCGACTGCCGCTTCGACGGGAACCACTCGAACTTCTACGGGGGAGCCCTGCACATCGAGCTCGGCGGGACGATCCGGATCGAGCGGTCGGTTCTGGCGAACAACTCCGGCAAGTTCGGCGGCGCCTGTTCGGCGTCGTTCACCGGCCGGATCGACATCGACCGGTCGACTCTGGCCCGGAACAGCGCGTCGGCCCAGGGCGCGGCCCTGTACCTCGACACCGGTGCGCACGCCACGATCGCGAATTCGATCGCATGCTGCGCGACTTCCGGGGACCTCGTGCACTGCTCGAGCGCCACGGTGGAGGTGTCCTTCTCCGACGTGTGGAACGACGCGACCAACGTGCGTGACGAGTTCGGCGGTTCCTGCCCGGACCCGACCGGCTCGAACGGCAACCAGAGCGTCGACCCCCTCTTCTGCGACCCGAACGGTCCGAACTTCTTCCTGGCCGGCGCGTCGCCCTGCGTGGGGGCCGCCTCGGACGGCGGGAACATCGGCTGGACGGCGGGTACGAGCTGCAGGATGGGGCGTTCCCTGGAGCGCGCGTCGTGGGGCAGCGTGAAGTCGAGGTGGCGGACCGCGAGGCCGTAAGCTCTCGCGTCCCCATGAGGTCGCCCGGTATCACGCCGAAGGGCGCGAATTGACCCGAAGCGGCTGTTCTGCTAGAATCGCGGCACGTTCGTGTTTCGCGCCGTCCCGTGAAACCGCCGCCCCCACGTGCGGACACCCCGACACCGTGGACGACAGCAAGGACGATGTCGCACGACCCCAGCGCTCGTGACCGCAGGGCCGGGGACGCTCCGCCGCCACCCGACGCGGCGATCGCTCCACGGGCGTTTCGACGGATCCGGACCTCGTTCTCTCCGAGGCTCCATGCCCACCCCTTGCCGAGGTGAGAACGATGCAGCTTCGACGGTCCCGCAGTACGCGCTCGACGCTCGGACGCCTCTTCGCGCAAGCGGCTTGGCTGGGTACGGCCGCCGTGGTTCTGGCCGGCGTGGCCCACGCGGCCACGGTGGGTGCGCGGATCGAGTTCGCCCCGTCGGACTTCCGGATCGAGACGGCGGATGACGGGACCCGCGTGACGTTTCGCGGCGTGGCCGCGGAGCCGGGCGTCGAACGCACCGAAGCCCTGCCGCAGGCCGAGTCGGTCTTCTTCGTCCCGGCCGGGTTCGAGGTCGAGTCCGTGGTCGTCCATCCGCGGGGGGAGACCCGCATCGCCCGAGGTGTGCACTTCGCCGGCGGCGCTTCGCCGGCGGCCACGTGGTTCGCGTCGGAGAGCGGCGGCCACCTCGGCGGCTTTCGCCTGCACTCCGTCCTGCTTCGCCCGATTCGCCAGGAAGCCGGAACCGGTGATCTCCTGATGGCCCGGAGCCTGGACGTGGAGCTGAGGCTCTCCCCGACGCTGGAACGGAGCGCCGTGGCGCGCCAGCGGCGCAGCCCCGCGGCCGACGCGGCCATCCTCGACGCTCTCCGCGCGGTCGTCGCGAACCCGGACGATCTCCCCGACCTGTCGTTCGCGCGCACCCCGGGTTCCGGTTCAGAGGGATTCGCCCCGGAAGAGCTGCCCAGCGTCGAAGGGACCGCCGTGGACATGGTGATCGTGACCACGGCCGCGCTGCAGGCGAGCTTCCAGCCGCTCGCGGACTGGAAGACGAAGAAGGGCGTTCCGACCGTCGTGCGCACC
>JBQTGV010000028.1:0-18713 GCA_052390515.1 Candidatus Eiseniibacteriota bacterium
GAGGCCGTTCCTACCCGCGAGTTAGTGGCCCCCGTGAACCGCAAGGACCCGTTTCGTCGCGTCGGACTGCAGCCAGACGATGCGGTGCAGGTCGTCGGCGCCGGCCGGGCACGCGGCGCTGCCGGCCGCGAGCCAGGCGGCATCGACCGGGAAGACCACCTCGCGCACCAGGATCTCCCCCGGTGCGGAGAACACCACCGGCTCCTCGTGGTAGGCCCGGGGCACCGACCGGAAGGGACAGTCGTTCCCGACCTCCTCGACCTCCTCCTCGACCAGCAGGAACCGGAGCGTGAGGCCGCCGGACGGCCCGCCTCCACGCCATTTCACGCGCGCGGTGATGCGCGACGAAGCGGCGTCGCGGAGCTCCTCGGTGGAGAGGGCGTACGGGCAGTCCCCCGCGCACTCGGCCAGCGCCGCACCGACCTGGACGCCGTATTGCGTGAGGTTTCCGGTCTGGCTGCCCACGAGCAGGTTCGCGTGATCGCCCTGGACGACGAGCATCGGCCACCCGAGCAGGACGCCGCCGGTGTAGTAGGACTCGCGAGCCTTCCAGAGATCGTCGTAGAGCGGCAGGTTCGCCCGCGTGTGCCACTCGACGACCCAGAAGTCCTCGGGATGCGCAGCCTGGAGAGCCTGCAGCTCGTCGACCGACGGCGGACAGTTCGGGCAGACCACGTACGTCGTCATCTCGGCGAGGACTCCATGCACCGGTCCGAGCGTCGCCGCGACCGGCGTCTCGAGTCCCGTGTCGACGCGAACCTCGATCGGAGCGGTGTCCTCGTAGCCGGTCTTCGCCAGCACGAACCGCGTGGGGCCACAGGGCAGGCCTTCCACCAGCGCGGGCGTCGCCTTCCCGGTCGGTACGAAGACTCCGGGCGAAGACTCGACCAGGATCTCCGCGCCCGAGAGCGGCGCCGCGGTCAGCTCGTCCACCGCCGACACGAGCGCTGCGCCGAACTCGCGGGCCTCGAGCACGAAGTCCACCGCGGCGACCTCGCCGGGGACCACCTCGACGACGACCTCCGAGGTGGGGAGCGTGGCGAAGCACTCGCGCCGTGCGCTCACCAGGTGCGTGCCGGCGGAGAGCGGCCCGAGCGGCCCCGACGGATCCCGCGCGACCAGCTCACCGTCGACGTACACGTCCACGTTCGCCGCGCCCTGGATGCGCACATCGAGACGCCCGAGCGTCGGCCGTGCGAGATCGTCGCGGCACCCGGCGGTGAGCGACACCGCGGTGACCAGCACCGCGCGCAGCAGCCTGCGCCCGCTCCTCGATCCGGATCTCCGCAAGCACCGTCTCACGATCCCCTCCGCGACCATTCTACGCCGTCCGTGGCTCCGGCACGGCAGCTACGTTGCTCGGCCATCTGATCAGCTCTTCCGAGACGGAGCACTAGTAGCGTCCGACCCACTGCAGCTTCAGACCTTCGAACTCCGGCTCGAAGAAGCACACGCCGCCGGTGCACTTCCAGCCCCCGCGCTCGGAGCCGTAGCTCAGCGTGACGTTGTGGCCGTCCGCCACGGCGATCTCGGTGCGGAACGCCAGCCAGTCGTCCCGGGGCTCGTCCGGGTTGTCCTCGGTCGTGTCCTCGTACGAGACGGTCGCCTGCAGCCACGGCGAACGCCCGTAGGACGCGGAGAGCACGCGTTCCCGGAACTCCTCGGGATGCTGGAACGCCTGGGTGACCGCGTCGGAGACCTGCGCCTGTGACCACTCTGCACCCAGCGTGAGGCTGTTCGCCTCGTCCAGCGGGAGGACCAGCTCCCCGAACCCCGAGATGCGCTCCTCGAAGATGTTGCCGAACCGGAACTCGGACTCCGCGGCGGCCGCCGTCACGAAGACCCGTTCGCGCCAGGTGGTCTTCGCCTCTCCCGAGAGCTCCCAGAACGCGTCGCCGGAGTCGTCCGCGTCGATCTTGCCGAAGGCCGTCTGCACGGTCGTGAACAGTCCGGCCGAGTACTCGGCGGCGGCGTGATACCCCTTCACGTCGTCGTCGGGAATGTCCTGCAGCGCCCGGCCGACCTCGCGGTTCAGCAGCGTCCAGCTGTGCTGGGTGAGCGTGGTCGGCGCGTCGTTGTAGGGGTGCTCGAAGCGGAACATGTCCCGGAACTCCCCGGAGAGAGTGAGTCCGCTCACCGTGCCCACGGCGGAGACGAACGCCCCGTGACCGGGTGTGCCGAGCTCGCCGAGACCGTTTCGCCCGGCGAAGTCCCGCCGCACGTACTCCGCGTACACGCTTCCGGGCTCGAACGTGACTTCGGCGAAGGCGCCGGCGTGCTGCTCCCTGGCGGCGATCTCGGTCGCGCCGCCGCTTCCCCAGGCTTCCACGAAGCTCGCCCCTCCGCGCACCGGGCCGACCGCGTTCGCCTCGGCGAACACGCCGCGGAAGCGGTTCCCCTCATGACTTCCGCCCAATGCCGTCAGCGCGCCGAGCTCATGATCGAGCTGGCCGCGTACGCCCTCCAGGCGGGTGTCGAAGTTCAGCTCCTCGTCCTCGAACACGGAGAGGGCGAGGCCCCGCCCGAACACGTGGGGGACGTCCCCGGCGGTGACGCGCAGCGCATCCCGCTCCAGCGTCAGCGAGCGCTTGGACACCTCGGTGCGGTCGATGCGTTGCTCGGCGTCGAGCGTGGGCGCGTCCGCGGCGGCGAAGGGATCGTAGGTGTTCGCGTCCGAGACGGAGAGGGACTCCAGCCGGATCCACGCCGAGAAGACCCCGTGACGGGCGCTCACCTCGAGGCGGTTGCGGAAGGCTTCCTCGCGGCCGCCCTCGGGATCGAGGCGGCGGTAGTCCAGCTTGTTCGTGGCGCCGAGGGAGAGGGCCGGCTCGTCGGCGAACGCGACCGCCGGCAGTAGCGCGAGGACCGCAAGCCGCCTCAACCCGAGGAAGCCTCGGCAGCTTCGCCGGGAGCGGCTTCGGGTGCCGCCTCGACCGGCGCGTCGAGCGCGGGGCCGAGCATCTCGCGGACCACTTTCTCCAGCTCTTCCTCGTCGCCAGGCCGATACCCGGTGTGCCGGTAGCGGACGAACCCCTCGCGGTCGAGCACGACCACGTAG
Organism: Candidatus Eiseniibacteriota bacterium; assembly: GCA_052390515.1. Lineage (GTDB taxonomy): Bacteria > ARS69 > ARS69 > ARS69 > ARS69 > JBQTGV01. The sequence goes on from JBQTGV010000028.1 coordinate 3,059, forward strand.
GGAACGGAGCCTTCGCCCTGGAGCTGGCGGAACACTTCCTGGTCGCCGTCGAGCAGCACGTGGAAGGTGAAGCCGTGCCCCTTCACGAACGGCCTCACCCGGGACTGCGACTTCGGCGAGTCGATCGTCACCGCGAGGACCTGCACCCCGTGCTTCGCGTACTCGTCGTGCAGCCGCTGAATGAAGGGCAGCTCCTTGATGCACGGCTTGCACCACGTCGCCCAGAAGTCCACGACCACCGGGCCCTTGCCGAGGTACTCCTCGAGCGTCACGGCGCGGCCGGAGATGTCCGTGGCACGGAAGTTCGGTGCGCGGTACGCCCCGGCGGCGCCCGCCGGTGCGGCGGCGAGCAGCAGGGCGAAGCACGCGAGCAGGCGAATCATCGGGACACGATACACGACCCGGAGGCGCGGCGTCACCGCCGGACCCCCGCCAGGACGCGCTGTACCGCGGCATGGACCGTGTCCGGAGTGATCAGGTCCTGGCAGCTCGGGCTGATGTCGCAGGTGCGCCGGTAGCACGGGTGGCAGGAGATCGGCGTGACCACCTTCTCGCCGCGGCCGTACAGCTCGATCTCCTGCGGGCAGGTCGAGCCGAACAGAACCACCACCGGGACCTTCGCCGCGATGGCCAGGTGCATCCCCAGCGTGTCCCCGGTGACGACGAGGTCGCAGGCCGCCACGACCCCCGCGAAGACGGGAAGCGAGTGGTCCGTCCCGCTGTCCACGGCGGTGCCGCGCGCGGCGGCGGCGATGCCCGCGTTTCGCTCCCGCTCTTCCGGACCGCCGAGCAGCACCACGCGGCAGCCTTCCCGGTCCAGCCGCCGGGCGAGCTCCGCATAGCCGGCCTCGGTCCATGCCTTGTTGGCGAAGACGCTGCCCGCCCCGGTGTTGAAGCCCACGAGCGGACCGGATCCTTCGCGCAGGCCGGAGCGTCGAAGCGCCTCCCGCCCCGCCGGGAGGTTCGCCTGCACCGCCGGCACGTCGTACTCCTCGCCCTTCCACGGGAGGCCGCAAACCTCGAACGTGATGTCCTGGTAGGAGCGCTCGTTCTCGTGGAACTTGAGGCGATCGGAGAGGCCGAGATCGTACGCGTACCGCGCGGAAGGATGGAGCGGCACGAGAGCGCCGTTCACCTCGCGGCCGAAGCCGCGCCGCTCCCGGGTCTGCACGCGGGACGCGATCGCCGTCGGATACGGGTCCTTGTCGAGCGAAAGCACGAGATCGAAGCCCTCGACTTCGAGCAGCGCCGACGTCTCCCAGCCCGGGAAGAGCAGGCGGTGGATCCGCGGGTGTCCGCGAAGGAGCGGCGCGGAGGACTCCCCGGCGACCCAGGTCACCGAGACGGGACCGGGGCCGGCCGTCAGGGGGCGGAGGAGCGGGGTCGTGCGCAGGACGTCGCCCAGCGCACCGATCTTGAGGACGAGGATGCGCCGGCCGAGCGGCGAGTACTCCGGGCAGTCGGGGCATTCGCGCCGGTGAATGCAGGGGCGATCGCCCTCGAAGTGGCGGCAGTCGGTCTTCCAGCCCGTCTCGGTTGCGGACATCGGATTCCCCGGTGGCATCGCTCGCGAAAGTCCCGCGAAAGCTAGTATAACGAAACGCGCGAAACCACCGATCGTTGCGGCGCCGGCTTGCCAGGGGGCGGACGCGCCAGTTACGATCGCTGACAGGACTTCCGCACCCGCCCCCCCGGGACCCTGATGCGCAAGGCACGACTGACTTATCAGGACCTGGCCCGCAAGCTGTTGGCCGGGAGCCTGCTACAGGGCGACGAGCGCCGCCTCGCCGAGGAACTGCTCAGCCTGGGACAAGGGGTCGAGACGGGGCGGCGGCTCGGCGCCCTGCTGGAGCGGCTGGCGGATCGGCACGCCCTGAACCGGCTCTCGCGCCCCGAAGACCGGCCCACGGTCCGCCGCTACCTCGATCCGACGAACGGCGACCAGTGGTCGCTGGAGCTGCCCGGGCCGCGCCCGATCGCCGAGGCACCGGCGCCCCAGGCGAGTAGGGTTCCCGCCCAGGCGGAGCCCGGGCCACCGCCGGCCGCCGAGAAGCCGCGGCTCGTCCTGCCCGTCATGGAGGTGGACCCGGAGCCCGGAGTCTCGCGGCGGCTCCAGGACGAGCGTACCGGGGAGCCGCTGCGAACGCTCTTCGCCACCTTCGTGCCGTGCAAGACGCCGGACGAGCTGGGCGAGGCGCTCCTGCCGGTGCGAGGACAGATCCTGCAGCGCACGCGGGCCGGCTCGGTGCACTTCCACCTCGTGGGCGAAAGTGCCGGCGAGCTCGTTCCGGTGCCGTTCCGCGACGAGCCGCTTCCGGCGGCTGCCGCCCTGGGTGGGCGCGTCCCCGAACGCGTGCTCGGCGCAGGCCGCACGTTGCACGTGCCGAACCTCGCCGCGCCAGGCGCCGGCGGGGCTCCCGGCGAGAAGGGTGCGCTCGTCTCCGTTCCGATGATCGCCGGCGAGCGCGTCGTCGGTTTGATGGAGGTGCGGGCGGTGACTCCCGGGCCGTTCGATCCGGAGGAGCTCGCCTTCTTCTCGCTGGCCGGGATGATCGCCGGCGCCGCCGTGGGGCGCGCGGAGATCCTGGAGAAGCTCATCTACCTGGACAAGCTCACCGGCCTCTACAACCGCGCGTACTTCGACGACCAGATCGAGCGCGAGATCGAGCGCGCCAACCGCTCCAACGAGCCGGTCGCGCTGCTCATGGCCGACCTCGACCACTTCAAGCGGATCAACGACACGCACGGGCACGCCGCCGGGGACCTTGCTCTCGCGCACGTGGCTTCGCTCATCCGCGCGAACGTGCGGCAGATCGACGTGGCAGCGCGCTACGGCGGCGAGGAATTCGCCATCCTGCTGCCTTCCACCTCGCAGGCGCGCGCGCTGAGCACCGCGGAGCGGCTGCGCCGCGTCGTGCACGCGAGCCGTGCCGGCGAGATCATTCCCGCGCTGGGAGACGCGAAGCTCTCGCTCTCGATCGGGCTCGCGCTCTATCCGGACGACGCGGCGACCTCTCGCCTGCTGTTCGATCGCGCCGACCGCGTGGCCCTCTACGCGGCGAAGAACCGCGGCCGCAACCGCGTGGTCTCCTGGGCCGACGCTCGCGGTACGCGGGAGTCGCTGCGGCCGGCGCGGGAGAGCTGACGGCCCTCACAGGTTCCGAAGTCGGACGAAGTTCCGCCTCGCTCAAGCTCGCTCGCCGTCCATGGCTCGCTCGCATCGTTGCCGCCGGCCTCCGCCGTCCGTGGCTGCGGCTGCGGCGGCTACGACGCGAGGCGGAACTTCGTCCGACTTCGGAACCGTTGTCACCGCCACTTCGAGACTTCCGGAATCTCCGCGAGCGCAGGCCGCTGCGCGAGCGCCGCGCGGACGTGGGCGCGGCCGTCGTCCGTTCGCCCCGTCTCCGCCAGCGCGATCCCGAGATGCGCGCGCACTTCCGGATCGCCGGTCAGATCGAACGCCTTGCGGAGCGAGGCGAGGCCGTCGGCCGCCCGCCCGGCGCGGATCGAGGCCCAGCCGTGCGTGTCCAGGATCGCCGGATCGTCCGGTGCCAGCTCGGCCGCGCGTGAGGCCAGCGTCCAGGCCTCGGACGGATCGAGCGACTCGTCGGCGAGGATCCATGCCAGGTTGTTCAGCGTCTCGACCTCGTCCGGCGCGAGCGCGAGGCCCGCGCGCAGCACCTCCACCGCTTCGCCGGAGCGCCCCGCGTGCGAGAGGAGCAACGCCTTGCCGTTGATCGCGTCGCGGCAGGCCGGATCGACGGCGAGCGAGCGGTCGTAGTCGGCGAGCGCACCGGCCTCGTCCCCGGATGCCTCACGGGCGCGGGCCAGCGCGGCCCTGGCGGCGGCATCCTCCGGCGCGAGGTCGGCGGCGCGGGCCAGCGCCTCGACCGCCTCGGCGTGCGCGCCGTCCTCCGAGAGCAGGGTCCCGAGAAGCGCCCACGCGTCGGCATCCTCGGCGTCGGCCGCGACCGCGTCCCGGTAGCCGCGGACCGCCGCCGCTCGATCCCCGAGGCGGAGCCGGGCGAACGCGAGGTTCTTGCGCATCGTCCCGTCCGCGGGAGTCCGCTGGAGGATCTCCTCGCACAGCTCGGCGACCTCGGCCCAGCGCTCGTCCAGGCGCTTCAGCAGCGCGAGCCGTTCCAGCACCTTCACGTTCGCGGGATCCTCCGCGCGGAGCTCGACGAGGATCTTCTCGGCGTCCGCCGTGCGACCGTCGAGCATCAGCGTGGGCACTTCCTGGAAGCGGTTGAAGAAGTCGACCATGTCCTTGGGATCGGGGCCCGAGCGGCTCCACAGATCTGTGCGCGGCGCTTCGCCGGCGCCTCCCCCGCCGACGTAACCGAGCCGCTCCAGCTGCTCGCGCACCAGCGGGTCGATCGAGGCTTCCTCGGCCGGCAGCGCGAGGCCGCGCGCATGGTGACGCTCCAGCGCGGCGGTGAGCTCGCGGACGATCGCGGGATGCGCGGCGGCGACGTCGCGCGCCTCGGTCGGATCGGACGCGAGATCGAACAGCTCCGGGCGTGGCGCGTCGATCAGCTTCCACGACCCGCGGCGGATCGAGCGCAGCCCGGACCAGCCGTAGTTGAGCTGCGGCAGCAGGCACTCCCCGAGCACGTCCTCCGTGGCCTGCGCCTCCCCCCGCGCCACGCCGAGCCGCGAGCGCCCGTCGATCCCGTCCGGCACCGGCACGCCGACCGCTTCCAGCAGCGTGGGCATCACGTCGACGAGCGAGACCGGTTCCGCCACCCGCGCCGCGACCGGCACTCCCGGCCCCGACAGCACCCAGGGCACGCGCAGCGTCGACTCGTACACGAAGAGACCGTGCGTCTGCTCTCCGTGATCGCCGAGGGACTCTCCGTGATCGGCGGTCACCGCCACGGTGACCCGGGACGAAGGCCCGCCCAGCGCGGCGAGGATCCTGCCGATCTGCTCGTCGACGTAGGCGACTTCGCCCTCGTACGAACCGGGTCCGTAGCGGGTGGAGTGCGGAGGCGGCGGGCTGTACACCGCGTGCGGATCGAAGAAGTGGATCCAGGCGAAGAAGGGAGCGCGCTCCTCCCGGGCGGAGGCGAGCCAGGCGAGCAACGAGTCGGCGGTCTGCCCGGCCGGGCGCTCTTCGTAGAACAGCTTCTCCGCGACGGCCTGCTCGTTTTCGTCGTGCACCGCCCCGGCCGCCAGCGCGGTGAAGTCGTCGTCGTACGTCGCGAAGCCTTGATCCGTCCCGAACTCGCGCCCGATCGGCACGGCGGAGACGAAAGCCGCGGTTCGCCAGCCGCGCTCGGAGAGGATCTCGGCGAGCGTCCGGGCGTCCGCGGGGAGCCGCCCGGTGCCGTTGTCGCGAATGGTGTGGCGGTCCGGGTAGAGCCCGGTCAGGATCGTGCAGTGCGAGGGCAACGTGAGCGGCACCGGCGCCGTGGCCTGCAGGAAGATCGTGCCGCGCTCGGCGATCCCGTCGATGGCGGGCGTTTCGCAGAGGCCGTGGCCGTAGCAGCCGATGCGATCGGCCCGGCACGTGTCGATGGTCACGAGCACGAGGCCGCCGGAGCCGCGCTCGCCGCATCCGGCGAGCAGAACCTGCGCAAGGAGAGCCGCGGCACAGGTCCCTCGCACCACGACCCTCCCCGCTCGGGTAAGAAAGGGTAAAACGTTATGCGCGCGTGCTCCGCCGGTCAACCGCGGGAGCTTGACACTCCCGTCATGACGTTTCTATGGTCGGCTGGAGGAGTCTCCATGTCCCCTGCGCGACTCGGCGCCCTCATCCTCGCCGTCGGCTGCGTGCCGCTCGCGCGCGCGGAGACCCCGTATCACCTGCTCCACCCCGAACCCGAGGTCGTGGCGCTCGCTCTGGGCCTCGAGGGCGAAGCCCTGGCGGCGGCGCTCGATCGGCTGGAGGCGGAGGGCGTGCGCGTTCCGGTCGCCGTGGCGGGCGTCGGGTTCGTGCTCGTCGATGAGCCGGGCCTCGACGCGAAGCTCGCGCGCGCGGGCATCGGGGCGCCGCTTCGCAGCGCGCTTTCCGAGGCGGACGCGGCGGCGGCACTCCGCGAGGCGCCCTCCGCCGGCGGGCTGCTGCGCTGGTGGGCCGACGGATTCAGCGTGCCGGAGTATTCGCCCGAGGAACGCGCCGTGCTCGACGAGGCGGCCCGGCAGGCCGAGATCTGCGCCGGCGCGAAGCGGCTGGAGGACGTCGTTTCGCTTCGCTGCGGCCCGAGCGCATGGGGCACCGTGCACTTCGCCGCCGGGCGATGCGTGGTGAGCCTCATCCTGCCGGAGAGCGTGGGTCCGTCGAACGTGTTCGATTGGAACAGCGCCGACGTCAGCAAGGTGCGGTCCGAGGTGATTCGTTCCCTGGACTGGTGGTCGCTCAAATCGGGGCACCGCCTGTCATTCGTGCTGGTGGATCACGGGACGGTGGCCACCGACGAGGAACCCGCACTGCTCTCCATGGCCGACGAGGACCTGTACATCGAGGACTGCCTCACGAACCTCGGTTACACGACGACGAACTGCCCGTACCAGCAGCTCGGCGAGATGAACGAGGCACTGAAGCAGCGGCACGGCGGGCACTGGGCCTACACTCAGTTCGTGCTCAACGCGGAGTCGTTCCCGGGCAGCGCGGCGCTCGCGTACGCGTACCTCGGGGGGCCTCACACCGTCGCCCTGCTCGGCAACGGCGTGCTCACGCTCGAGGAGCTGGATCACGTCGTCTGCCACGAGATGGGTCACATCTTCCAGGCGGCGGACGAGTATTCGGGAGCTTGCTCGGGATGCAACGGGGGACCTTACGGCTACCTCGACGCGCGCAACGGGAACTGCATCAGCTGCCCGACCCAGACCGGCGCCTGCGTCATGCGCGGCTCCTCGCAGTACACCACGTCGCAGATGCACGATCTGGAGAACCAGGTCCACCCCTGCGCGTTCACGAAGCAGATGGCAGGCATCTGGGACTCGGATCTCGACGGGGTCTGGGATGTGCTGGAGACCTACCCCGAGACCGTCATGCTGAGCGCCGTCCCCGATACGATCGACGCCCCGGAGTCGCTCCGGCTGCAGGGCCGCACCTGGGACACGCCCTACCCCGCGCCGGCGCGATACACGACGCCGGTCACGGTGAACCGCATCAACCGCGTGGAGTATCGCGTCGACGGCAGCGCGACGAGACAGGCGCAGGCGCTGGACGGCCTGTATACGGCCGTGTCCGAGGACTTCGAGTTCTCGCTGCCGCCGCTCGGCGGAGGAACCCACTTCGCCCTGATCCAGGGCGTGAATTCCATGGGCATCCCGGACCCGACCCCGGCGCGGATCGACTTCTTCATCTACGACGTGAAGCTGGTCCGCGACGAGATCGAGGTGCTTCAGGAGGGCCCGGATATCGTGGTCGTCTGGAAGGTCGACGGCGAGGACTTCGGCAGCACCTACGAGCTGTACCGACGGCTCGGCATCGACGCGCCGGAGGAGCTGCTGGCCACGCTCACTTCCAGCGGCGTCCGCAACGAGCGCTTCGCGCACTGGGACCGGCAGGCGCGCGCCGGCACCGAGTACGTGTACCGCCTGGTGGTCGACATCCCCGACAAGGGGCGGAAGGAGCTGGGGCTGGGGCGTCTCGAGGCCACCATCGCGCCGCCGGTGGGCAAGATCGCCGCGGTCGCGCCGAATCCCTCGCGCGGGAACGTGCTGGTCTCCGTCACCGTCCCGGTGGGGCCGCAGCCGGACGCGCCGGACATCCTCATCCCGCAGGCGGGCGGTCTTCGGGGCGAGGAAGACGATGACGGCGGAAGCGGATCCTCGCTCCTGTGGCGGGACGTGCGCATCCGCGTGCATGACGTGCGCGGTCGGCTCGTGCGGGACCTCGGCCGGTTCCGCGAGCAGGAGACGCGCACGTTCAACGTCGGGTGGGACGGGCGGTACCGGGACGGAACCTCCGCTCCCCCCGGCGTCTACTTCGTGCGGATCACGCTCGAGTACGACGAGGCGTTCGAGAGGATCGTGCTGATCCGCTAGGCTCTTGCCGCGCGCCGCCGGAGCGAGACACCCAGGAACACGGCGACGAGCAGCGCCGCGACGAGGATCGGGACGAGCAGCGGGGGCCCGCCGGCGTCTCCCGCGGGCGCCGCTCCCTGGGGTCGGACCCAGTGGCGGTAGTCCACCTTCCCCTTGTCCCGGCCCGACTTGGCGCGGTCGTTACCGTCCTGCAGAGCGATGATGTCGGCGGGCCAGCCCTTGCGATCCATCTCCAGCGTCGTCTCCCAGCCCCAGTCGTTGTGCGTCGCGACGATGTCGCTCCGGCTCGTGTTCACGATGGAGGCCTGGTTGTCGTAGATCTTGTTGCCGTTCTCCGGGCTCCCACCGATCAGAGGGCGAGCCGACTTGCCGCTGATGCTGATGGCCTGCGAGCCGGATCCGCGGACGGTGTTGCGGAAGATCTCCGGCGAAGAGGCGCGAATGAGCAGGCCGAACGCGTTGCAGTCGTCGATGACGTTTTCCTCGATCCTCGCGTCCGAGAAGTGCAGGTGGATACCCCACCCGAAACCGACGATGCGATTCCCGCGGATCGTCGGCTGCGCGTGGTCGACGTAGATGGCGCATCCGGCGAGGCCGCCGGCATCGAACGTGAACCCCTCGATGAGCGTCGAGCGGTCGCAGCCCTCCGGCACCTCCATCAGGCGTTCCTCGGTGGGCTTCTTGCCGAGCCCGGGGCTCACCAGGATCGTCGAGTCGGGTCCCTGCGCCGCGCGGAGGGTGACTCCCGGGCGAAGCTGGATCATCTCGAGGTAGCGTCCCGGCGCGACCAGCACCGTGTCGCCGGGGGCGGCGGCCATGACCCCGGCCTGGATGGTGGGCTGCTCCGCGGGTACGTGCACCGTCGCGGCGCGCGTTCCCGGGGCGAACACCGAGACCGCCATCAGCGCGGCACAGGAGCCGGAAAGAGCGGACGCTCTCACGAATCATTCCCTCCCTCTGCGAGGCGCTGCCGCGCCCGCTGCAAGTTCTCGAAGGCCCGCGGGTGATCCGGTCGGACGGCCACGGCGCGCTCCCACAACGGAACCGCCTCTGGCAGCCGACCCGCCCGCGCCAGCAGGACCCCCCAGTTGTTCCATGCATCGGCGAAGGTCGAGTCCTGCGCGACCGCTCGGCGATACAGGGCTTCCACCTCTTCGCCGCCCCGGCCGAGCCGCTCGAGGCACAGGGCGTGATTGTACAGCGCGGGGGCGTCTTCCAAGCCGGCCGCCTCCGCCGCAGCGTACGCCTTCTCGGCATCCTCCGTCCTTCCGAGCTTCTCCAGGGCCTGGGCCATCGAAGCGAGGTTCTTCCCGTCCCCGGGGTCCAGGATCTGCTCGCGGCGGAAGGCCTCCACCGCGGCCTCGGCGTTTCCCAGATCCAGATACATCGTTCCGAGGTTGAGGTTCCCTTCGGGATAGGCGGGATCCGACTCGAGCGTGCGGAGCTGCCATTCCAGCGCTTGGCGGAGGTCGCCGTTCGTCCGGTGGACGTTGGCCACCGACTGGTAGAACTGCGCCGGGGGCGGCGCATACTCCCGCGTCCACGGATTCACGTCGACCAGAAAGGCCGCCGCCGCGGTCGCCACGGTGGGCAGGGCCCCGCGCAAGCCCCCGCGACGCATCCGCTCCCACAGCCAGCGGCCTCCTTCGACGGCGAAGATCGCGAGTAGCGGCCGTAGCGGCACCCGGTACCGTCCGGTCACGAAGAACAGGATCACGGTGACCGAGTACACCGCGGCGAACAGGATGACGATGCGCACAGGCCCGTCGCCGCGCCTCCACAGCGCGATCGCGCCGACCACGGCCAGCGGCATCATGACGGTGAGCACGTGCAGGAACGGAAGCCACGCGGGCACGAACTCGCGGAAGAACAGCGCGTCGTCCCGGTTGTTGCCGAACTCGACTCCGGAGAGGAGGTAGACGACCTTGCGCGCGGTGAGCACGATCCCGTCGAGCGGGTTCTCCCGCCACCACTCCCGCGCCCGCGCGTACCAGTGATCGGACACCTCGGAGGGCAGCAGCTTTCGCCCCTCGGCCTCCTCGGCCAAGGCGATCGCGTCCTCGTAGCCGCCCCACCAGTCGACGCGGAAGATCGAGGGCGCGGTCGCCGACCAGCCGTTGGCCTCCGCATTGTTGCCCAGGAAGAAGTTCAGTCCGCCCTGCCATGCAACCAGGACGAGATCCCCTCCGGCGCGCCAGTTGACCAGCGTGACCGGCAGTACGAGGAGGCACGTGCCGGCGGTGAGCGCGAGCGCACGACGCCACCGCGGCGGCTTCCAGCCGAGCGCCACGACGGCAAGCACCGGGGCGAAGAGCAGCACGTTCGGCCGCGTCACGGCGAAGGCGCCCAGGCCGAGACCTGCGGCGAGCCAGCGCGTCGGGGCGCCCGTCTCCATTGCACGGAGGATCAACAGGACGAGCAGCGCGGAGAGCGGCGCGAGGAGAGCCTCGAGCAGGAGCTCAGCTTCGAAGTAGATCAGCATCCCGTCGAGCGCGGTCACGACCGCGGCGAGACCGGCCAAGCCCGGCCGCCCGGGAAGGAGCCGCCGCGCGATGGCCCACACCAGCAGCGGGGTCGCCGCGCCGAGCAGGAGCTGGGCCCCGCGGACAGCCGTAAAATCGGGCCCGCCGGCCAGCCGGTAGGCCCCACCCAGCAGGAACGGGTAGAGCGGCGCCCGGAAGAACGGGATCCGGGACGTCAGATCCCCGCCGGCGATCTCCCGGGCCCACAGATCGTGGTATCCCTCGTCCATCACGGGCGCGGCAAAGTACGGGTTTTCACGGACTTGCACGAAGTAAACCGCGCGGAGCAGGAGCGAGAGGCCGACGGCCACCCAGGGAACTTTCCGCGCGTCGAACCGCACGTCCGTCCTTTCGGCAAGTTTGGGGTTGCTTGGGCTTCGCCCGCGGATCTTAGCAGGCGACGGAAGTGCGGGCCAGGAGCCCGGATCTGCGTGGGTCCGCGCAGGTCGGACCGGTTGACACGCCGTCGCGCACTGTGAGAGTATTTCTTCGCATCTTTGAAGAAGGTAACTCCGCCCGACCAGGTTGAGGACCCGTCTTCAAGAGGTGAATCGGGCCTTTCGCCGAAGCGTCTTCCGCGTCTGGCCGCTCCGTCGGGAGTACAGCCACCCGTGAGAGTCGACGGAGCCGGGGTGGCGATAACTAGCTAGTTCCTCTTCCTTGCTTAGGGGGTCTAAGCACATGCGCAAGTTCTTCCTGACTGCCTTCACTCTCGTTGCGGTGATGGCGCTTGCGACGTCCGCTCTCGCGCTCGAGAAGGCGTCCAGGTCCATGATCGACGACGGTCGCGGTGATGACTGGGGCGCCACCAACTCGTTCACGCTCCGGTACTACAACACCTGCACCGGCTGGCTCTGGGTTTGGAGTGGCTGGGCTCACGGCGAAGCGCTCGGAGTGTGCGTCGATGCGTGTACTCCCGGCTCCACGAACCTCGCCGCGACCTGGACCCTGACCTTCACCCCGCAGCCCTCGGGCTACGGATTCACCGGCACGATCTCGGTCCAGGACCGTTGCGACTGCACGGGTAACGTGCTGGCCTCGCAGCCCTGGCTCCCGATCTCCGGCTTCACCCCGCACGTCTGGAACCTCGCCGTGCCGGGGAGCTTCCTCGTCAACATCAGCTGGGCGGCTCCGGCGGGATTCACGAACGGTTCCTCGATCGCCTCGGACCACCCGGCGGTCGGCCCGACGGGTCCGCAGTCCTGCGGAACCTGCTTCCCGCTGAACCGCGCCGTGCATAGCAGGTACTTCGGCGTCGGTGGCGCGTACTGCCCCGGCACCACCCTCAGCGACGGCATCTGCGCGATCGAGTGGGCCATGGACATCGGCCTGAAGTGCGTCGTGTCCGTCGAAGAAGCCAGCTGGGGTCAGATCAAGAACCTGTACCAGTAACAGGTTCGCACCTCTGTTGACTGGAGAGGGCGCCGGGCGACCGGCGCCCTCTTGCTTTTCGAGGAGGACTCCAATGCGAAACGGACTCCTGAAGGCGACTGCGTGCGCCGCGCTCCTCGGTGTCTCTTCCCCCGCGCTGGCGCTCGAGAAACACTCCCGAGCGATGGATGACCGCGACCCGGAGTGGGGCGCGACGACCACCGTGACGATCCGGTACTACAACACCTGTACCGGCTGGCTCTGGGTCTGGAACGGCTGGGCCAACGGCGAAGCGCTCGGCGTGTGTGTGGACAAGCCGGTATTCCTCTGTTTGCTCGGTGCGACCTGGACGCTGACGTTCACTCCGCAGCCTTCGGGCTACGGCTTCACCGGCACGATCTCGGTCCAGGATCGTTGCGACTGCACGGGTAACGTGCTGGCCTCGCAGCCCTGGCTCCCGGGCTCCGGGTTCACCCCGCACGTGTGGGGCATCAACGTGCCGTCGACGTTCCTCATCAACATCACCTGGGCGGCTCCGGCAGGATTCACGAACGGTTCCGCGATCGCCTCGGACCACCCCGCTGTCGGCCCGACGGGTCCGCAGTCTTGCGGAACCTGCTTCCCGAGCAATCGCAGCATTCACTCCAAGTACTTCGGCGTGGGAGGCGCGTACTGCCCGGGTACGGCGCTCAACGACGGCATCTGCGACGTCGAGTTCGCGATGGACATCGGCGCGAAGTGCACTGACTGGGCCGACGAGATCAGCTGGGGGCAGGTCAAGAACCTGTACCGCTGAAGGGTCGAGCCACTCGCGGAGCACGTCCGTCGTCTGCCGTCCGGCCAGCGCCGCCTCTGCCGGGCGCTTCCCCCGCCGCTCCACGAGCGCGGATCGATGTCTCACTGCCCTCCAGCCACGACGGTTGACACGAGGCCGTTCGAAGTGAGAGCGTCGTTCTTGCCCCTGAAAGGGGGCCACTCTCCCCTCCGGCTCGGGTCGGTGAACCATCCTCCGACAGGATGGCGATGACTCGCCGACCCTCCTCCTTCCTCGGGAGGTCCGGGTCATGAGCAAACGGTTCCTGACAGCTCTCGCGGTCGTCGGCGGAGTCATGCTGACGACGCCCGCCTCAGCGCTGGAGAAGGCGTCCAGGTCCTTGATCGACGACGGGCGCGGTGACGACTGGGGCGCCTGGGCCTCCGTGACCCTCCGGTACTTCAACACCTGCACCGGCTGGCTCTGGGTCTGGAGCGGCTGGGCCAACGGCGAAGCGCTCGGCGTGTGCGTCGATGGGTGCGGTCCGGCTCCCGGCCCCACGAACCTCGCCGCGACCTGGGCCCTGACCTTCACCCCGCAGCCCTCTGGCTACGGATTCACCGGCACGATCTCGGTCCAGGACCGTTGCGACTGCACGGGTAACGTGCTGGCCTCGCAGCCCTGGCTCCCGATCTTCGGGTTCACCCCGCATGTCTGGAACATCTACGTGCCGGCGGCCTTCCTCATCCACATCAACTGGGCGGCTCCGGCGGGATTCACCAACGGTTCCGCGATCGCCTCGGACCACCCGGCGGTCGGCCCGACGGGTCCGCAGTCCTGCGGAATCTGCTTCCCGCTGAACCGCGCCGTGCATAGCAAGTACTTCGGCGTCGGTGGCGCGTACTGCCCCGGCACCGTCCTCAGCGACGGCATCTGCGCAGTCGAGTTCGCGATCGACATCGGCCTGAAGTTTTGCAGGATATCCGTCGAGGAAGCGAGCTGGGGTCAGATCAAGAGCCTGTATCAGTGACGCAGGCCCGCTGACTGCGCGGGGAGCCGGGTGACCGTCGCCCTATCTTCAAGGAGGATCCGATGCGCAACACGTTCCTCGAGTCGATGACCTGCGCCGCGCTCCTCGGTGCTTCCTCCCCCGCGCTGGCGCTCGAGAAACACTCCCGAGCGATGGATGATACGCGGGAGTCGGAGTGGGCCACGTCGTGCTCTGTGACGATCCGGTACTACAACAACTGCACGGGCTGGCTCTGGGTCTGGAACCAGTGGCAGCCCGGAGAAGAGATCGGCGTGTGCGGAAAGGCGCCGTTTCAGTGGTCGGGGCTCGCGGCGACGTGGACGCTCACTTTCACGCCGCAGCCATCCGGTTACGGTTTCACCGGCACGATCTCGGTCGAGAGTGGCTGCTGCTCCGGCCCGACCCTCGCGTCCCAGCCCTGGCTCCCGATCAGCGGCTTCACCCCCCACGCATGGAACGCGAACGTGCCTCAGAACTTCCTCGTCCGAATCACCTGGGCAGCACCGCCGGGCTACACCAACGGCTCCGCGATCGCGACCGACCACCCGACGGCGGGACCGACCGGCCCGCAGGCGTGCGGGACGTGCTACCCCGCGAACCGGATCGTGCGCAGCCGGTTGTTCGGCGTCGGCGGCGTATACTGCCCCGGCACCATGCTCAACGACTACGTGTGTGACGTCGAGTTCGTCATGGACTTCGGCATGAAATTATGCGTCGGGACCGACCCCGTCAGCTGGGGCGAAGTGAAGAACCTGTACCGCTGAGCCGCCCTCCGGCGCGGATCTGCTAGAATCGCCCGCCGTGTGTCGAACGAATCCGGGAGGCTTCGCTCTCCGAAGTCTCTCGCTCCTAGCGGCAGCGCTCCTCTCCGGTTGCGGCTCCCCCCCGCCGCAGGCCTTCCGTTCCGACGCCGTCCTGCTGGTGACCTTCGACACGTTCTCGGTGTACCGCGCCGGCTGCTACGGCGCTCCCCACGTCCGCACACCCGAGCTCGACCGCCTCGCCCGGGCCGGCGTGCAGGTCCGCTTCGCCGTGTCCCCCGCGCCGCTGACGCTCCCTTCCCACGCCACGCTGCTGACCGGCCTAGACCCGCCGCAGCACGGCGTCCGCGAGAACGGGCTCTTCGTGCTGGCCGCCGAACAGGTCACCGTCCCCGAGCTGCTGCCCGAGGACGTCGCCACGGGAGCGTTCGTCGGGGCGTTCCCGGTCGCGTCCCGCTTCGGGCTGGCCCAGGGGTTCGACGTGTACGATGACGAGTTCCCGCCCAGGCAAGGCGCCCGCCAGAGGCACCAGCCCATGCGCCGCGCGAACGCGGTGTTCGAGTCGGCGGCAGCCTGGCTCACGGGCCCCGCAGCGGGCGAACGACCCTTCGCCTGGGTCCACGCCTTCGACCCGCATTATCCGTACGAGCCGCCCATCCCGTGGGGGCGAATCGCCGGGGAGCTGGGCGGCGGCGTCTACGAGGGCGAGGTGGGCTACCTGGACCGCGAGCTCGGCCGCTTCCTCCGCCGCATCGGCGCGGACGGAACCGACGGCCGCGCCACGGTGATCCTGACGGCGGATCACGGCGAATCCCTCGGCGACCACGTGGAGATCACCCACGGCCTCTTCGTGTACGACGCGACCCAGCTCGTGCCGCTGATCGCAGCCGGGCCGGGCATCTCCGCTCGGCTCGACCTTGCGCAGCGGCCGCTCGCCGATGTGGCGCCGACGCTGCTGCGTGCTTACGGCATTGCGCCAGCCGCCGGCATGCCGGGCGTGCCGCTGCAGCAGACCGTCTCGCCCGGGCGGGAGGCGTACGTGGAGACGAAGCACACCGAGCTGCTGCGGGGCTGGAGCCCGCTCCACGGCCTTCGCACCGAGCGCTGGAAGTACGTGCGCGCCCCGCGCCCGGAGCTCTACGATCTCGTCATGGATCCGGGAGAGACGGCGAACCTGGTGGACGCGGAGCCGGAGCTGGCCGCGCGGTTCGCCGCG
>JBQTGV010000029.1:0-2155 GCA_052390515.1 Candidatus Eiseniibacteriota bacterium
GAGCTCCGATGGGCCGGATATCGCCGGGCCGGCCGTCGCCGGTCCCTGGACCCCGAGCCCTGCGAGCGCGCCGCCGCCGGAGACCTCCGGCGCGGCGACCTCGAGTCCCTCGGCCGTGGAGCGATCGACGAGAAGGAGACACGTCGCCAGCAGGACGGCGCAGCCACCCGCGGCGCTTCTCCGGAGGGTCGGCGATCCAAGCGTCATGACAGCCCCCTTCGATGGTCTCGGAGCAAGCCGCCAGCTCCCGCGCCATCTATCGAGATGACGGCCGGACGCCTCAACTAGTACCGCTGCACAGGGGTTGTGAAGGGATGGTTGGTCAGGCGGCCTCCGCGGCGGGCAGGGTCGGCTGCGGATAGGTGCGGCCCATCTTCGCGCGGGCACGATGGACATCGAAGAGCCACTCGATGCGCGCGCGGGCGTCGTTGCGTTGCCGGTTCCAGGCCGCGGTCTCGTGGCGCAGGGTCGGGGCGTCCGCTATCCGGCGGTCGAGGCACTGGCGCACGAGCACCCCGATCTCGATCTCCACCATGTTGAGCCAGCTCGCGTGTTTCGGGGTGTTAGTGAAACTCCAGGACGCGCAAGAGGCGCCGCGCTTCCTCCGGAGGGAAGGCGGTGTAGAGCGCCGCGGGCCGGTGCGTCGAGAGATTGTCGAGCACGACGCGGATCCGGCGCGCGTGTGGGTAGTGGGTGTCGACGAGGTCGCGCATGCACTCGGCGAAATCCCGGGCCGTGCGGTGCTCGGTCACCTTGACATGGCGCCAGGGGCGGTGCGCGTCGAGGAACACGAAGAGATTCGCGGTTCCGTTCCGGCGGTACTCGTAGTCGTAGCGGGCCGCCTGGCCGGGCGCGGGCGGGCACGGCGTCCGCGTCTCGCCGATCAGCTGCGTCGGCGTCTCGTCGAAGCACACGACGGGCAGCGTCCGCGAAGGGCGCGCGGTATACAGGTCCAGCACGTCCTCCATGCGGGCGACGAACTCGGCGTCGACCGCGGGGAGACACCACATCTTGTGCTGCCACGGCTTGATGGCCTTCTCGTGCAAGCGCCGCCGTACCGTCTCCCGTGACAGCGCCGTGTGCTCGGTGAGACGCACCATCTCGCCCGCCAGCAGCTCTAGCGTCCAGCGCGCGCGGCCCGTCGGGGGCTTCGCGCACGCGACCGCCACGAGCAGCGCCTCGTCTCGGGCCGTCAGTTTGCGGCCTGCGCCGGGACGCGGGTCGTCGTGGAGGGCGCACTCGATCCCGCGCTCCACGAAGCGGCGCTTGGTTCGGTAGATCGTCGCCGGCCCCACGCCCACGGTCGTGGCGATGATGCGGTCGGCCACGCCGGCATCGGCGGCGAGCAGTACCTGGGCGCGCTTCAGCTTGCGGGCCCGTGTCGTCCCGCTCGACACGACCACCGCCAGGTCCCCGCGCTCCGTCGGGGTCAACTCCACCACGTAGTGCACGTTCATCCACCACCCCTCCTTCCCTCCCAGCACGAAGCAGAGCACTCTCCGGAGATCGTGTCGGTCCCCCACCCCGATCGGACTCCGAAGTTCACCGCCGCCCAGGGCCAATACCTCGCGTTCATCTATGCCTACGTGACGATTCACCGCCAGGCGCCGGCCGAAGCGGACCTGCGCCGGTTCTTCCGCGTGACCGCGCCGTCGGTGCACCGGATGGTGCTCGCACTCGAACAGCGAGGTCTTATCCGGCGCGTGCCCCGCACTGCACGCAGCATCGCACTGCTGGTACCTCCAGAGGAGCTGCCGATCCTGCGGGACGTCGAAGCGACCCGATCAATCAGAACCTCTGTGCAGCGGTACTAGTAGCGACGCGCGCCGTTGCTGCCGCCGGGACGGGGTGAACGGTCGTTCGCCTCGCTGACCATGATCTGCCGGCCGCCGATGTCGCGACCGTTCAGCTCTTCGATCGCCGTGCTGGCCTCGATCGACGAGCTCATCTCGACGAAGGCGAAGCCTCGCGATTGTCCGGTCTCGCGGTCGTTGATGACGGTCGCGGATTCGACCGTCCCGGCGGCGGCGAACAAGGACTCGAGGTCCGCTGCCGAGGTCGATGAAGGGAGGTTCCCGACGTACAGCTTCTTGCCCATGACGTTCTCCTGCCCCGGTGGGGCGATTTCGGGTTGGGTCGCGGTCGCCTGAGCGAG
>JBQTGV010000030.1:0-2607 GCA_052390515.1 Candidatus Eiseniibacteriota bacterium
GGCGTCATCCACCGCGACGTCAAGCCCGCCAACATCCTGGTCGGCGCCGAGGACCTGGTGAAGATCGTCGACTTCGGCCTGGCCTCCGTCGGACGCGAGGTAGAGAACCGGCTCACGCGCACCGGTCACCTGGTGGGCACGCCGCATTACATGGCGCCGGAGCTGATCCGCGGCGAGCCCATCGGCATCAAGGCGGACATCTACTCCTTCGGCGTCATGATGTACGAGATGTTCGCCGGGAAGCTCCCCTACGACGGCGAGAACGCGATGAACATCCTCTTCCGCCACCTCGACGGCGACGCCGCGCAGCTGACCGACGTCGTGCCGTCATTCCCGCAGGGGCTGGGCGAGGTCGTGATGCGGGCCATGCACCTGGATCCCGCGCGCCGCCCGACTACCGCGGCGGAGCTGCTCCTCGAGCTGGAGCAGGCGGTCGTCTGATGGCGCGCATCGACGCCTTCCTCCAGATCGGCAACGAGCAGGGCTGCTCCGACATCCACTTCACCGTCGGCCTTCCGCCGCTCATCCGCCTGGACGGCGAGCTCGTGCCGGTCAAGTATCGGGAGCTCACTCACGAGGAGACCACGCAGTTCCTGGACGAGATCCTCGACCCGCGGCAACGGGAGACGCTGGCCCGGCGCGGCTCCGTCGATCTGTCCTACGAGGCCGAGAACGTCGGCCGCTTCCGGATCAACGTTTGCACCCACGCCAACGGCATCGCCGCCGTGTGTCGCGTCATCCCGGCGCGGGTCCCCCGCCTCATCGACCTGGGCCTGCCCAAGATCGTGGCGCGCTTCACCAAGCTCAACTCCGGCCTCGTCCTGGTGACCGGCGCGTCCGGCACCGGCAAGTCGACCACGCTGGCCGCCATGATCGACGACATCAACCGCGAGCGCAGCGTCAACGTCATCACGCTCGAGGATCCCATCGAGTTCGTGTACGAGAGCAAGTCGTCGCTGATCGTGCAGCGCGAGGTCGGCTCGCACGTCTCCTCCTTCCGCGACGGGTTGCGCGCCGCACTGCGCGAAGATCCCGATGTCATCCTGGTGGGCGAGATGCGCGACGAGGAGACCATCTCGCTGGCCATCGAGGCGTCGGAGACGGGACACCTCGTGCTCGGCACGCTGCACACTCGCGGGGCCGCCCAGACCATCGACCGGATCGTGGACTCGTTCCCGGCCGAGGGCCAGAGCCAGGTGCGACAGACCCTGGCGGACAACCTGCGTGCGGTGATCGCCCAGGAGCTCGTGCGGACCGCGGACGGCCGCGGGCGGCGCGCCGCCGCCGAGGTGCTGGTGGTGACCTCGGCGTGCGCCCAGCTGATCCGCGACGGCAAGACCTTCCAGCTGGCCAGCACGATCGCCACTGGCCGGCGCAACGGCATGCAGCTCATGGATCAGGCGCTGCTCGAGCTCGTCCGGCTCGGCGAGGTCGATCCCGACGAGGCCTTCCTCAAGGCCAGCGACAAGCGCGAGTTCGTGCCCTTCGTCACCCGCCCGGAGCTCCTCGACTTCGTGGGCGCTCCGCCCACCCCGAGCGTCGCATGAGCCGCATCAACGCGTTCCTGGAGCTGGTCGTGCAGCAGGGCGGATCCGATCTGCACGTGGTGTCCGGGCTCACGCCGCGGATCCGCATCCACGGTGTGCTCGAGCCGGTCCGCTTCCGGGAGCTCTCCTCCGAGGAGATCCACCGGCTGTTGTCCGAGTTCATGACCCACGAGCAGCGGCGCACGCTCGAGGAGCGCAAGTCCATCGACTTCGCCTACGTCGTCGACGGTCTCGGGCGCTTCCGCGTGAACGCCTACCAGCATCTGCGGGGAGTCGCCGCGGCCTTCCGCGTCATCCCGACGAAGATCCCCAGTCTCGCAGACGCCGGGCTGCCGGCCATCGTGGGCAACGCCATCTCCTCTCCGCGAGGGCTCACGCTGGTCACCGGTCCGACCGGCAGCGGGAAGTCCACCACGCTCGCGGCGATGATCGACCACATCAACGAGACCCGCAAAGGACACATCATCACCATCGAGGATCCGATCGAGTTCCGGCACTCCTACAAGAACTGCGTCATCACGCAGCGCGAGGTCCACGCGCATTCGCCCAGTTTCGGCGAAGCGCTGCGCGACGCGGTGCGCGAGGATCCGGACGTGATCCTGGTGGGTGAAATGCGCGACCTGGAGACCATCCAGCTCGCCCTGACCGCGGCCGAGACCGGGATCCAGGTGCTCGCCACGCTGCACACCAACGGCGCGGTGCGCACCGTGGACCGCCTCGTAGGCGTCTTCCCGGCCAAGGTGCAGGAGCAGGTCCGAGCGGTCCTCGCCGACTCGCTGCGCATGGTGGTGTCCCAGCAGCTGGCCCGAAAGGCGGACGGCACCGGCCGCGTCGTCGTGCCGGAGATCCTCATCAACAACCAGTCGGCGTCGGCGCTCATCCGCGCCGGCAAGGCCCACCAGCTCGCCACCGTCATCCAGGCCGGCGCCCGGACCGGCATGCGCAGCCTCGACGCCGGCCTGCAGGAGCTCGTCCGCAAGGAAGTGATCAGCGGCGAGGAGGCCTACGAGCGGGCCGTCGAGAAGGTGAAGTTCGAGCGCTACCTGGTCCGCGACGCGGC
>JBQTGV010000031.1:0-11362 GCA_052390515.1 Candidatus Eiseniibacteriota bacterium
CACCGGCATCGTGAGCCGCGGCGGTTCGCTCATGGCGATGTGGATGCTGGCGAACCGCCGGGAGAACCCGCTGTACGAGCGCTTCGACGACATCCTCGATATCTGCCGCGAGCACGACGTCAGCCTCTCGCTCGGCGACAGTCTTCGCCCCGGCTGCCTGCACGACGCTTCCGACGCGGCGCAGTTCGCCGAGCTCGACGTTCTCGGCGAGCTCACCTTCCGCGCGTGGGAGAAGGACGTGCAGGTGATGGTGGAGGGTCCGGGCCACGTGCCGTTGGACCAGATCCCCATGAACGTCCGGCGCCAGATCGAGGTGTGCCGCGAGGCGCCGTTCTACGTGCTCGGGCCGCTGGTGACGGACGTGGCGCCGGGCTACGACCACATCACGTCGGCCATCGGCGCGGCCGTCGCCGGGCAGCACGGCGCGGCGATGCTCTGCTACGTGACGCCGAAGGAGCACCTCGGGCTGCCCAAGGCCGACGATGTGCATCAGGGGATCATCGCCTATCGGATCGCGGCGCACGCGGCGGACGTGGCACGCGGTCGGCCCGGCGCGCGGGATTGGGACGACGCCATCTCCCACGCGCGCTACACCTTCGACTGGAACGAGCAGTTCGCGCAGTCCATGGATCCGGACGTCGCGCGGGCTATGCACGACGAGGACCTGCCGCACGAGGCCTTCAAGCGCGCGGAGTTCTGCTCCATGTGCGGGCCGAAGTTCTGCTCGATGAAGGTCTCGCAGGCGGTGGACGAGTACAACGCGAAGGTCCGGCGGGGCGAGATCGTGGAGGCACCGGGAGTGGGCTAGTGTTCCGAGGCCGTCCGATCATCCTTCGCGACGGAACACGAGCGGGCCGGTTACTGATCTCCCGGGGCAACCCTGGCGGCTCCGCGCCGCCTTCCGGGCTGCCGTTTGCGGTCGGTTTGGGTGCGGCGTTAGAATGGCCGGCATGAAGAGACACGTACTCCGAGCAGCGGTAATCCCCTTCGCCTTGACGCTCGCGGCCTGCGGCGAAGGCGACGGTCTGCTCGAGGGGATCGACGAGCTCGACGACGGTCTCGTCGGTGGAATCCCGACCAACCTGACCGACCCCGCGGCCGTCATCGGGAGTCACGCGGCGGCGCTCGGGGCGAAGAACCTCGACGCGTACACCGCGTTGCTCGAGCCCGAGCCGGCGGGGCGCAGCGCGGAAGCGGGGTTCCGCTTCTATCCCTTGGACACCGATGCGGCCCAGTTCCCGTGGATGACCGGCGATTCCTGGGGCGCCGCCGACGAGCTCCGTTTCATGGGCAACATGTTCGACCCGGAGTTCTCGGGAGCGCAGCCGCCGGTGGACTCGATCGAGATGGGCTTCACCATCCTCTCGCAGCGGGAGGTCCAGGCACCGCTGTACGAGATCACCATCGCCGCGCTCATCACCGTGCTGACCGCCCCGGACGAGGGATTCTCCACGGACACGAAGTTCATCGTGCTTCTGGCCAGGCAGGCGGATGGGTACTACCGCATCCGGGAGATTCGGGAGGTCCCCAGGCAGCTGCGCGGCGCCGCCGCGGTCGCGGAGGCTTCCTGGGGCGAGAACAAGGCCCTCTACCGGTAACCAGCCCCCGCGCCACCCACGAGCTTCGTTGCTATACTCCGCTTGGTCCGCCCTCCGGAGCGAAACCGCATGACATCTGTCCGGCGCCACGCCCTCGCCCTGTCGGCCGCCGCCCTCGCCCTCTCCGGCTGCGGAGGGGGAGGCTCGGGCCCAGCCGGCCCGCCGCCTCCGGACCTGACCACCCCGGACGGGGCCATCCTGGCCCTGGAGGACTTCTACAGCCACCGCCTGGCCGATGAAGCCATCGCGCTGCTGGCCCCGAACTACCGCTTCTTCCCGGCGGAGCCCGAGTCCCTCGCGTTCCTCGGCGCCGGCGAGACCTCCTGGGACCAGACCCGCGAGGTGGCCATCCTCCGCGAACTGCTCGTCGAGGAGCGAAGCATCTGGATCGATCAGGTGCTTCTCGAGGTGACGACCGAGTCCATCTCCTACAGCTCCGACCAATCGGCCGTCGACATCGAGGCGAAGGTCGAGCTCGGCCTTCTGCTCGGCGTGGACCTGTACCTCAAGGCGCAGTCCGTCATGATGATGCACTACGAGCGGGACGCAGAAGGGAACTACCTGCTCGTCGAGGAGCACGAGAGCCTGTTCCGCGACGACGACGGTACGGTGCTCGCCGAGCTCACCGTGGGTGAGCACAAGGCAGCGGTCCTTCTCGGCCCCGGCGGCACGCAGAACTGATACCTTGTCCTCGCCGTTTCCCGCGGCGAGGAGGCGTCCATGCCCGCCACCATGGGTGCTGTGGTCTTCCGCGCGCACGGCGGGCCCGACGTGCTGGAGTGGGCGGATGTCCCTCGTCCCATCCCGCAGCGGGACGAAGTGCTGGTGAAGGTCTCGGCGTGCGGTGTGAACCGGCTGGACCTCTTCACGCGCGCCGGCCATCCCTCGCTGAAGCTCCGGCTCCCGCACATCCTGGGCTGCGAGCCGGTCGGCACGGTGGCGGAGCTCGGTCCCGACGCGTCCGGCTTCGCCCCGGGGGAACGCGTGCTCGTGGCGCCCGGCCAGCTCCGGGAGTTCCACGCCGACCGGCGGCGACCCTACTCCACGTACCCGGACTATCACGTCGTGGGTCACGGATTGCCGGGCGGGTACGGAGAGTACATGACCGCCCGCGCCGAGAACTTGGTGCGCGTCGGGGAGCGCTGGTCGCTGGAGGAGTGGGCGGCCACGCCTCTCGTGTTCCTGACCGCCTGGCGCATGCTCGCCGAGCGAGCGCGCGTCCGCCCCGGAGAGACCGTGCTGGTGATCGCCGCGGGCAGCGGAGTCGGCTCGTCGGCCGTACAGATCGCGCGGCATCTGGGGTGCCGCGTCATCGCCACCGCGGGAACGGACGCGAAGCTGGAGAAGGCCGCGGCCCTCGGCGCGCACCACGGCGTGAGCCACGCGGACGAGGACTGGCCGAAGGCGGTGAGGCGGCTCACCGGTGGACGCGGCGTGGACGTCGTCGTCGAGCACGTAGGGCAGGCCGTCTTCGCGAAGGCGGTCACCACGCTTGCGCACGGGGGGCGTCTCGTCACCTGCGGGGTGACCACGGGGACCGAGGCGAAGATCGACGTGTCGCATCTCTTCGTGAAACAGCTCTCGCTGCTCGGCAGCTACATGGGCGATTTCCACGAGCTCGTCGAAGTCGTCGCGCTGCTCGAGGCGGGTCATCTCCGGCCGGTCGTCGACCGCGTGCTCCCGGTGCGGGAAGCTGCCGCCGCGCATCGCCGGCTCGAGTCCGGCGAGCACTTCGGCAAGATCGTGCTGAAGCACGGGTAAGCACACGTTGGCGAGGGATGCCCTGCTGGCGGCGGCGGCCGCCGTTCTCGTCTTCGCCTCGAGCCTCGGCAACGGCTTCGCCTACGACGATGCGGTCGTCGTCCGTGACAACCCGCTCGTGGCGTCGGGTGGCTTCGGGGAGACTTTCGTAAGCCCCTACTGGCCTAGAGCCGAGGCGCACCGTTACCGGCCGGAGGTCACCTACCGGCCGCTCACGATCCTTTCGTTCGCGTTCAACCGCCGCGTGTTCGGCGAAAGCCCCTTCTCTTTCCACCTGACGAACGTGCTGCTGCACGCGCTGGCGGCGGCGCTCGTCGTCGTCCTGGCGCGCCGGCTCGGCGCGGGCCGGGGCGTGGGGTTCGTCGCCGCACTCCTCTTTGCCGTGCACCCCATCCACACCGAGGCGGTCGCGAACGTCGTGGGGCGCGGCGAGTTGCTCGCGGCGCTCTTCTGGATCGCCGCGCTGACCGTGCACGTCGCGCGGCCGCCTGCCGCCCCGCTCGGCGTGCTGCTGCTTTCGCTGGCGGCGTGTCTGTCCAAGGAAGTGGCCGTCACCCTCCCCGCGGCGATCGTCCTCATCGCCTGGTTCCGCGGAAACGCGTCCTCGCGGGACACGCTCACCGATCTCGCGGCAGCGGTCGTGGCGGTGCTCGCGTTCCTCGGGGCGCGCTCGGCGGTGCTCGGCGCGGCTCTGGATCCCGGTGCCGCGGCGACCTACTGGGATGGAGGGGACGTGGGCGTGCGCGTGGCGACGGCCTTCGCGGCCCTCGCGAAGTACGCGCAGCTCTTCGCCTTCCCGGCGACGCTCTCGGCGGACTACAGCTTCGCCCAGTTTCCCGCGGCGAGGAGTCTGGCCGATCCGCGCGCTCTCGCCGGGCTCGTGCTGCTTGCAGCGTGTATCGCCGGCACGGTCGCGCTCCTGCGCCGCCGGTCCCTCGCCGGCCTCGGCCTCGCGCTCTTCGTCATCGCGTTTCTCCCGGTGTCGAACCTCCTCTTCCCGCTCAACGTGATCCTCGCGGAGCGGCTGCTGCATCTTCCGTCGCTCGGTCTGGGTCTCGCCGCGGCCGCCCTCGCCGTGCCGCGGCTCTCGGCGGGCGCAGCCGGCCGCGTTGTCCTGGCCGTCGTCCTCGTGACCCTCGCCGCGAGGTCCGCGGTGCGCAATCCGGTGTGGGCGGACGACGCTGCGCTCTTCGAGCGGACCGTTCAGGATGCGCCGCGCAGCGCGAAGGCGTGGGTGGGGCTCGGGAGCGTCCGCGCGGGGCAGGGCCGCAGGGAGGAGGCGCGCGCATGCTTCGAGAAGACGCTCGGAATCGACGCCGACGAGTACGCCGCGCACGACGGGCTCGGGCACCTCGCGCTGGAGCGCGGCGAGTGGGTCGAAGCGATGGGGCACTTCCAAGAGGCGGCGCGCGTCAGTCCGGCGGAGCCGGCGCCGCTGTACAATGCCGGCATCGTGCATCTGCGCGGCGGCAATCCGGGCCGCGCCGTCGAGGCGTTCGAGGCGGCGCTGGCGCTCGATCCGCGCCACGCCCTCTCCATCGAAGGGCTCGCGGTGGCGTGGCAGACGCTCGCCGTGCGGCAGTCGGCGGCGGGGATGAATGCGGAGGCGGAGAGCAGTCTGGTCGCGGGGATCGCGCGGGTCCGGGAGCTCGGGGGGCAGACGACGGAGCTCGAGCGCGTGCTGGAGGAACTACGGCGCTGAGTCTACTTCCCGCGGCCGAGCTTCCGCACCACGTCGAAGTGACGCTTCTCCACCGGCTGCACGGAGAGGCGCGCTCCCTGCTTCGCCACCATCATGCCGGCGAGCTCCTTCGCGGCCTTGATCCTCTCGAGCGTCACGACCTCGGCGAACCTCTCCACGAACTCGACGTCGACGACGAACCAGATCGGCTGCGCCTTCGTCGCCTTGGGCTCGAAGTACTCGGAGCGGCGG
The DNA here is from genome assembly GCA_052390515.1 of Candidatus Eiseniibacteriota bacterium. Lineage (GTDB taxonomy): Bacteria > ARS69 > ARS69 > ARS69 > ARS69 > JBQTGV01. The sequence goes on from JBQTGV010000031.1 coordinate 5,293, forward strand.
TCGAACTGCGTCGGGTCGGGGTAGCCGCTCTGGCACACCCGCGCAATGCCGGCGACGCCCTTGTCCTTGGCCACGGAGTGGTAGAAGAGCACGAGGTCGCCGGGCTGCATCTCGTCCCGGAGGAAGTTTCGCGCCTGGAAGTTGCGCACGCCGCTCCAGAAGGTCCGGCCGTCCCGCTCGAGATCGGCGATCGAGTAGACGTCCGGCTCGGTCTTCATCAGCCAGCAGCGCACAGCGTCTTCGCTCCTCGTTCGCCGAAACCCGGGCGAAAGTGAAGCACGGACCAGCACTGGACGCCAACGTGGGCATTGACGACCACGTCGTCGCCAAAGGGCCGGGCAGCCGGACCCATTGACCCTGGGGTGTCGAATGGCTAACGTCTTTTCGCCGCATCCGCCGGCACCCTCGACCCATCCCGGAGAGCCCCTTGAACCTGGCCGAGATCCTTCTCGACGAGATCCTGCCGCGCGTCGAGAAGCCGAGCCGCTACCTCGGCAACGAGCTGAACGCCGTCCGCAAGGAGGCGAAGAAGGGCGATCTCCGCTTCGCCCTGGCTTTCCCGGACCTGTACGACGTCGGGCTCTCGAACCTCGGGATCCTCATCCTCTACGACATCCTCAACCGCATGGACGGCGTGGTGGCCGAGCGCACGTACGCACCGGGCGTCGATCTGGAGGCGCAGCTCCGCGCCCGGGGCCTGCCCATCTTCTCGTGGGAGACGAAGACCCCGCTCGGGCAGTTCGATGCCATCGGGTTCTCCATCCAGTACGAGCTCGCCGCGACGAACATCCTGACCATGCTCGACCTGGCCGGGATCCCGCTCCGCGCCGAGGACCGCGGTGACGACGATCCCGTCATCTTCGCCGGCGGCCCGTGCGTGTATCACCCCGAACCGTACGCGCGCTTCATCGACGCGTTCGTGATCGGCGACGGGGAAGACGCCGTCATGGGCGTGGCCAACTGCCTGCGTGAGACGCGCGGGATGCCGCGGCACGCCCGGCTCGATGCGCTCACCGAGGTTCCCGGGGTGTACGTGCCGCTACTCTATCCGATGATCACAGGCGCCGGCGGCGCCGTCCTGCCCGACCCTTCCGGCCCGAGGATCAAGAAGGCCCTGATCCGCAGCCTGGATACCGCGCCGTTCCCGACGAGCTACATCGTGCCGTACACGCAGCAGGTTCACGACCGCGTCTCGCTGGAGGTTCTGCGTGGCTGCACGCAGGGCTGCCGCTTCTGCCAGGCGGGGATGACCTACCGGCCGGTCCGCGAGAGAAGTCTCGAAACGGTGGATCGCCTCCTCCGCGAGACTGTTTCCAAGACCGGTTACGAGGAGATCTCGCTCTCCAGCCTCTCGACCTGCGACTACTCGAAGGTCAAGCACCTGGTGCAGAACTCCGTGCAGGCGCTGACGCCGCAGGCCGTCGCCGTGACGCTGCCCTCGCTGCGCACCGATTCCTTCTCCGTGGATCTCGCCGACATGGTGGCCACGGCGAAGAAATCCGGCATCACCTTCGCGCCGGAAGCGGCGACGCCGCGGCTCCGTGCGCTCATCGACAAGTGGATCCCGGACGAGGAGCTGCTGCAGACCACCGGCTCGGTCTTCGCCCGCGGATGGAACAAGGTGAAGCTGTACTTCATGATCGGCCATCCGACGGAGACCGACGAGGACGTCGAGGCGATCGGCAACCTCGCGCTGCGCGTGCTGGAGCGCGGGCGGACGGTGAACCGCGGAGCGCAGGTGAACGTGGGCGTCTCCACCTTCATTCCCAAGCCGTTCACGCCGTTCCAGTGGGAGCGGCAGATCGACATGGACGAGACGCGGCACAAGCAGGCGATCCTGCGCCGCATGCTCGCGGTGCGCGGCATCCGTTTCCGCCCGCACGAGGCGGAGAACTCCTGGCTGGAAGGCATCGTCTCCCGCGGGGACCGTCGCGTGGGCGGGCTCTTCGAGCTGGCCTGGCGCGAGGGCGCGCGGCTCGACGGCTGGACCGAGCACTTCGACTTCGCGAAGTGGCAGCGCGCCGTGGAGAAGTGGGGCATCGAGCCGGCGTCGCTGCTGCGCGAGCGCGGAATCGACGAGCCGCTTCCCTGGGATCACATCGACATCTTCATCGACAAGCAGTTCCTCGCCGACGATCTGTGCAAGGCGAAGTCGAAGATGCTGGAGGAGGCTCTGACCAACGACTGCCGCAACGGATGCCACGTATGCGGCGTGATCCACGAGGACAAGAAGCTCTGCAACACGATGATCCGGACCTACAAGAGCGGTCAGAAGGAGACGATGATCTGGAAGCAGGCGCCGCCTCCGAAGACGATCTGGGGCCGGCCCGACGTCGCGCGGATGCGCTTCCGCTTCACCAAGGACGACGACGTGCGGCTGCTCTCCCACCTCGAGCTGCAGCACGCCATGGTGCGCGCTCTTCGCCGGGCGAACGTGCCGGCGTCCTACACGAACGGATTCAGCCCGGGGATGAAGCTGGCCTTCGGCGACGCGCTCCCGGTGGGCATGTCCAGCGAGGGCGAGTACGGCGACGTCCGCCTGCACGAGGCGATGGATCCGGAAACGTTCGTGGCGCGGCTGCGCGACGTGGCGCCGGCCGGCGTCCGCGTGCTCGCCGCCACGCGTGTCGATCTGCATGCCCCGTCGCTCACGTCGAAAGTGGATGCGGCGCGGTATCTCGTGCGTCTCGGCCGCGTGGGCGTGACGCAGCCCGAGGCAGAGGCGCGCGTGCAGGATTTCCTGGCGGCAGGCGAGATGTGGGTGGAGAAGCGGGTGGCGAAGAAGCGCGGCGACAAGATCGTGCGCCTCGACGTGCGTCACATCGTCCGCGAGGTCGAGGTCGTGCTCCGTGATGGCCAGCCGTGCCTCGATGTCGTGGTCGGCCGGCTCTCCGGAAACCTCGGCCGCCCACGCGAGCTCGTCATGGCGCTCTTCGGTCTGGACCGCGCCGCCGTGCTCGACGTGAAGGCGCACAAGCTCGACTCCTTCGTGGATTTCGACGGCCGCCTCGTCTCGGTCGGCTGCGGATGGGCGGCCGGCCGCTTCGATCCCTGGTCGGGAGAAGTGCTCGCGCCGCTCGCGGTGTGATGGCGGAGCTCGGTCCGGGGGCGAAGGCTCCCGCGTTCCACCTGCCCGGGCTCGCCTGTCGGAGCGTCGCGGTTCCGGGGGCCGCGCCGCTCACCCTGCTCGCCTTCACCAAGGCGTCGTGCCCCACTTGCCGCTGGATGTTCCCGTTCGTGCAGGCACTGCACGAGCGGGCGAAGGGTCTCGCCGTCGTCGGCGTCGCGTCGGACCCGGTCGGCGAAGCGCGGGCCTTCGTCGAGGAGCTACGTCTCACCTTCCCCATCGGCGTCGAGAGCGCGCCGTGGCCCGTCTCCGCGGCGTACGGCCTCACCAGCGTACCTACGCTCTTCCTGATCGAGACGGGTACCGTCCGTCTCGCCTCGGTCGGCTTCTCCCGCAGCGACTTCCTGGAGATCGCGAGCGCGGCGGCGGCGGCGAGTCCCTTCCCGGCGGGTGCGGCTGTTCCGGCGTTCCGCCCGGGCTGAACGTCGCGCAACGCCTAGCCGTGCGCTAGGAGACCGTCCGCGCTCCCGGTGGATTCGGTCACGGGCTATCGGGTACGATGCGCGTCTGTCCCGCACCTCGACGTCCGCCTCGCCCGAGGAGGCGGCATGCATCCTGGAGCCTCCACCCATGACATGCCTCCCGCACGTGTCCTGCGCCGCCGCGGTATGCCTCGCCTGGTTCCTCCCGACCGCGTCCGTGGCCGGCGGGAATTGCCAGGGAACGTCGACCGGGTCCGTCCCGCTGATCGATCTCGGGGCCGGCAAGTACCAGGGCTTCGAGGGTGGGCTCTATCCCGGCGGCTCGAACGTCCGGCCCTCCGCGCACGAGGCCGCCGGCCTGCTGCGGGCCGCCCAGGTCGTCCCCCGCGACGCCGCCGGCCGCCCCGACCCGAACGGCAAGATCGTGATCCTGACGATCGGGATGTCCAACACGTCGATGGAAACCGACTGGTTCGCGTTCTTCAGCCACTCGGATGTGCAGCGGAACCCGGCCGTGCTGGTCGTCAACGGAGCGCACGGTGGCCTGAGCGCGCAGGGCATCTTCCTTCGTGGGAAACTCCCGCTGTCGTTCATCGATTCGCAGATCGCGCTCGCCGGCGTCACCCCCGAGCAGGTCCAGGTCGTGTGGTACAAGCTCGCCGACGAGGCCCCCCAGCAGCCGTTCCCGCAGCACGCCCTCGCGCTGGAGGCCGAGAACATCTGGATCATGCAGGAACTCCGGCGGACCTATCCGAACCTCGAGCTCGCCTACGTGTCGACCCGCATCTACGGCGGCTACGCGACCGCGGACGCCAGCCCCGAGCCGATCGCGTACGAGACCGGCTTCGCGTACAAGTGGATGATCGAGCAGCAGGTCCTCGGCGATCCGTCGCTCAACTACGATCCCGCGCGCGGCGCGGTGATGGCCCCGTGGCTCTCCTGGGGTCCGTACCTCTGGGCGGACGGACTCACGCCGCGCAGCGATGGGCTCACCTGGGACTGCTCTGACTTCCAAGACGACGGGATGCACCCGAGCTTCCTCGGCGCGGTGACGGTCGGCGGGCATCTGCATTCCTTCTTCCGGAAGGACGCGACCACCGTGCCCTGGTACGTCGGGGGTGCTCCGCTGCTGTCGACGTCGGCGCCGATCCCCCGCGTGTCGGCATGGAGCGCCGGCGCGCCGCGGCCGAATCCGTTCGGCGCGCGCCTGTCGATTCCGCTGTCTCTCTCCGAGGCGGCTCCGGTGACCGCGACGGTCTTCTCCCTCGCGGGGCGGCGGGTGCGCGTGCTCCGTGACGGGACGCTCGGGTCCGGGCTGCACGAGCTCGTCTGGGACGGTCGCGACGAGTCCGGCCGCCGCGTCGTCGCCGGCACGTACCTGGTGCGCATCGAAGGTGCGGGCGAAGCCCGAACGGTGAAGGCCACGCTGGTTCGCTGATGCCCGCCGTTCGGGACGGAACACTAGGCCAGCGCGTCCATGGTGGCTTCCTCGGCGGCGAGCTGCAGCGGCCGCACACGGTAGTACCACGTTCCCGGCAGGCGCTTGACCGACCACCGCGCACGGTCGAGCGCCTCCGCCACCCGCGCCCGCGCGAGCAGCGTCGGCGTGGCCGTCCCGCAGCAGGGGACGTAGCCCAGCTCCTTCATCGTGTCCCGCGCCAGCCACTCCACGAGCGCCGCCTGCGAAGGGGAGAGCTCCCGCTTCCATCGCATCGCCCGGCTGGCGTCGATCGCCGTGCGCGCTCGTCCGAGCCACCAGCGGTTCGCATCCTTCTCGTCGCCGGCCTCGAGCATCGCCGCGGAGAATGGTACGCCGACGAAGTCGCACAGCTTCCCGAGCTCGACCTCCGGGTTCGCCACCAAGTCCTCGAAGACGACGCGGAAGTAGTTGGGCCGCCCCTGGACGGCGAGGGCGCCGCGCTCGCACTCCACCCACTGACGCGTGTTCGCCAGCACGCTCTTGTCGCCCCAGGGCATGCGCAGGAGCGATGCGACGACGTCCCGCGGGTCGCGGACGAGATGGACCAGCGCGCAGTCGGGGAAGAGGTTGCACAGCACGTCGGCCCGGCGCGCGTGATCCGGGGTCTTCTCGCCGAACCGCGTGCGGCCGTGGGCGCGCGCGCAGAACCGCATGAGGGACTCGAAGAAGGCCTCGTAGCTCGTGCCCTCCTCCATGAGCGCTTCGGCGAGCTTCGCCAGGTCCACGTCCTGCTGGCGAACACGCTTGGTGGCGAGGTAGGCGTCGACGAGGCGCCGCCGGTTGCGCTCGTTCCGCAGGTCGCCGAGACGCTGCCTTCGCCCCCAGACGAAATGCAGGAAGTACGTCTCCTCGCAGAGCCAAAGGTCAGGGTGGCGGTTCAGCGTCTCGAGCAGCAGCGTCGTTCCGCTGCGAGGCGCACCGACGACGAAGACAGGACCGGAGCGTGACATGACCGCCCTTCTACCAGCCCCGGTGATCCGCCGGCAAGCTCCGACGGGACTGGGTCGATTGCGAGGTCGAGGGCCCGGCCCGCGCGAGCCC
>JBQTGV010000032.1:0-47496 GCA_052390515.1 Candidatus Eiseniibacteriota bacterium
AGGATGCCGATGATCACGACCACGATCATCAGCTCGATCAGAGTGAACCCGCGGCAATCCCGGGGGGCGGTCGCATTTCGAATCATGTCGGCTCCAGGTTCGGCACCCCACCGTCGTGCACGGGGCATGCCAGCACGGAGCCCTTTCGAAGATCGGCAAGTTCCTGGTTCTCTGGGGCCTACGCGGCAATTCGAGGGGCCGGACCCGGCGGAGGTGTCGCAGATCGGGACGTGCCGGTGCAGAATGCAGCACCCCGGGATCCTCGGCTCCGGGGTAGATTGAGCCCATGGTTCCCTCCGACCCGTCCCGAGCGCCCGGGCCGGCGGTTTCCCGCGGCGGACTGGAATGGTGCATCCGGCCGGCCGCGGACGCGGATCTCCCGGCCGTGCGGGCCCTCGTCTCCGCCTGCGGCCTTCCCGAGGCCGGACTCGAGGACCAGTTCGAGGGCTTCGCCGTGGCCGTGGGCGACGGTCGGATCGTCGGGGTGGCCGGCCTCGAGAGGCACGGCCGCCAGGGCCTGCTCCGCTCCGTCGCGGTCGACGGCGCTTGGCGAAGCCGCGGCGTCGCGGCGGCTCTCGTGGCCGACCGCCTGGAGCGCGCGCTGGCCGACGGCCTGGAGTCGGTTCACCTGCTCACCACGACCGCGTCCGACTGGTTCGCGCGCGCCGGGTTTCTCACCGTGCCGCGGAGCGCCGTTCCCGAGGCCGTGCGCCGCTCGAGCGAGTTCGCCCGGGTGTGTCCGGAGAGCGCGGTGGTGATGGTCCGCCGGCTCGACGATCGGAGCCGGCTGTGAACGTGTACGTCGTCGACGCCTTCGCCTCGAGGCCGTTCGCGGGCAATCCCGCGGCGGTCGTGCCGCTCGACGCTCCGCGCAGCGACGCGTGGATGCAGGCGGTCGCCGCGGAGATGAGGCACTCCGAGACAGCCTTCCCCCTGCGCCATGGGGATGCCTGGAAGCTGCGCTGGTTCACCCCGGCGGTTGAAGTGAGCCTCTGCGGCCACGCGACGCTCGCTTCCGCGCACGTTCTCTGGGAGACGGGCGCCGCACCCCGGGACGCCGAGCTGCACTTCGAGACGCGCAGCGGCCGGCTCTCGGCCTTCTCGCGGGGAAGCGAGATCGAGATGGACTTCCCTTCGTGGCCGGCACCGCCCACGCCCGCGCCTCCCGGCCTCGCGGAGGCGCTCGGCGCGCCGCAGCCGGTCTACTGCGGCGCCTCCCACGGCAACTGGCTCGTCCAGCTGGCCGACGAGGCGTCGGTCCGCGCGCTGCGGCCGGACTTCCGCGCGCTGGGAAGGAACGGCTGGTCGGTCATCGCCACGGCGCGCTCGGCGTCGCCCGAGTTCGACTTCGTCTCTCGATACTTCGCCGTGCCGTACGGGATCGACGAGGACCCGGTCACCGGCTCTTCCCACTGCACGCTCGCGCCGCACTGGGCCGCTCTGCTCGGCCGCACGAAGCTCACCGGGTTCCAGGCCTCCGTACGAGGCGGCGTCGTCCGAGTGGAGGTGGCGGGCGACCGCGTCCGGATCGCCGGACACGCCGTTCCCGTGCTCTCCGGGCGCCTCTCCGAAGCGGTCCTGGCGGCCGCCGGCGGGACGCTTTCCGCGGCGCCGTCGAAGGTCTAGAATGGCGCCGCGTCATTCGCGGTTGCGCACCGAGGCCGTCCGGCAGCGGGGGGCGATCGCTCAGGACACAGGGAGGCACGAATGCGCGGGATGGTCCGCATCGCTGCCTTCGCGCTCGGACTCGCGGCGGCGGCGGCTTTCGCCGGCGACGCGACTCACGACGCGGAGATGGCCGAGTACATGAACTGTACGATCTGCAAGCACATGATGGTCCAGATGGAGACGCTCGGTCCGGTCATGAAGCACGAGATGATCGCCATGGACGACGGCCTGGCCATGTACCACTGGGTCACCGACGACACGAAGGCCGCGGTGCTCCATGAAGTCACCGACAAGATGCACGCGGCCGGAATGGAGACGAAGGACTGGACGGAAGCGCAGGCGAAGGAGCACCTCTGCAAGTTCTGCGAGGGATTCCACGGCCTGCTGTCCGCCGGCGCCCACATGAGCAAGGGCCGCAGCGCCAACGGCGATCTCATGGTGATCACGTCGCCGGATCCGGCTGTGCAGGCCAAGATCGCGGCGTTCCACAAGGAGATGTCCCAGGAAATGGGCGGCTGACCCACCCGCGCGCGAGCCTCGAGCCCCCGGCCGCCGGGGGCTCACTCGCGTGCAGGCACCGCCGGCAGATTCAAGGCCGCCGGGTGGTGCTTCCGATAACCGGACCGAACCCGGAGGTCCGCATGGCGCGCATCCACCTGACGTGGATCCTCGGCTTCCTCGCCGCCGCGCCGGTCCATGCGAGCATCGAGGACTTCGAGACCTGGGACATCGGCGCCGAGGAAGGCGACGACGAGTACGGCCTGGACTCATACTTCCTGTCCTTCTCCCCCGAGTGGGAGTCGGAGTGGATCTCGGCCCCCGAGGGAGCGCGCTCGTCGATGGGCTCCACGGTCAACGAGGTCTGGGAGATGCGCAACGAGATCCGCCTGCTCCGTGACCTGAATCCCAGCCTGCGATTCGCGTACTCGTTCGTGCAGAACGAAGGCCTCACGATCGACGACGAGCAACACTGCGTCGGACTGGAGGTGGAGCGCGGCGGCTTCTGGTTCGGGCCCTTCGCGCGGCCGAGCTCGTCGAAGGAGCGTCTCGACGCGGGGCTCGTGGTCCGGCGCGCGTGGGGTTCCGGCGGGCGCGTCGACGTGTCCTACAGCTTCGAGGACTGGAACAGCGACCACACCAACGGGCGAAGCACGGTCGAGGGCCGCACGGTGGTGGACTTCATCGATCCGGCGAGGGAGTGGAGGGTCGGCGCGCGGCAGCGCTGGGGGGCGAACCGCTGGCTCGCGGCCGAGACCGCATGGCTCGGCGAGTTCCGGCGGAACATCGAGCCCGATCCGGCTGCCGCAGAACCTTCGCTGCAGCGCGTCACCGGCGGGAATCAAGTGGCGCTGCGCGGCCAGATCGATCCTGCGAAGAACCTCGTCCTGGATTTCCTCGCCGAGCGGAAGGAGTCCCGTGTGGCGGACTTCCCCGAGGCGCCGGGAACCGCCTTCGACCTCCGGAGGGACGCGTGGAAGCTCCGCGCGCGGCTTTCCCATCCCCTGCCGGCGGACTTCCTGGGCCGCTGGGGAGTCCAGGTCCGCGAGGGTGTGGAGCGGGACGCCGCGCCAGCGCTGGACGCCTATCGCCTCGAGCTCGACGACGTCGTCGCGACCGCGGGAGTCCGGCGGCGCGTTACTTCGGCTCTCACCGCGGAGTTCGGCTACGGCCATCAGGTCACTCACGTCGAGCAGTCCGGGCCGGAGAGCCTGCAGCGCTTCTCCTGGGGCACCCGCACGGAGAATCGCCTCTACCTGATCGCCGAGCTGCGCGCGGCCGGGCTCGCGTTCCGCTTCATCGAGACGATCGAGCTGGACGACGAGGGCTACGACGCGGTCAGCGACCACGACAAGGGGTTCCTGCAGATCCAGGCTGGGTTCTGAGCCTGCGGCGCGACGCGCCCGGTGTTCCGTCTCGAAAGAAGTGATCAGATGGCCGAGCGTCGTAGCCGCCGTGTCCGTAGCCATGGACGGCGAGCGAGCGTAAGCGAGGCCATCTGATCACTTGTTTTGAGACGGAACACTCAGAGCGGCCCGCGCCGGCGCGAGAGCCAAGCGACGCCGATGGACAGCAGCAGCGAGAGGGCCGCGGCCACGGTCCACATCGTCAGCACGGGACCGAAGTCGTGCACCTCGCGGCCGTCGACGACGACGACGCTCCCCTCCAGCATCTCGCCGGCGATCCAGTTCTGCGCCGCGGCGCCCAGGTAGCTGAACACGCCGATCACGCCCATCGCCGCGCCGGCCGCCCCGCGCGGAGCGGCGTCCACGGCCATGAGGCCGGCCAGGAACACGAGCAGCCCGCCGATCGCGAAGCCGCACACGCTCACCGCCAGCGTGTCCGCCCAGGGATGACCGGGCGGGATCCAGGGCACGGCGGCGAGGCCGGCGAGGAGCAGCACGCTGTACGCCAGGCTCACCGGGAGTCTTCGCCCGCGGAAGAGAAGGTCCGAGACAGGTCCCGACGCGAGCGTGCCGAGCGCTCCGACGATCGGCGATGCCGACGTGACGAGCCCGGCGCCGACGAGGTCGTAGCCCTTCGCCTCCTGCAGGTACAGAACGAACCACTCGTTGATGCCGTAGCGCACCACGTACATGCAGGCGCTGGCGAGCCCGAGCACCCAGATGATCGGATCCCGCAGCAGGGTGAGCTGTTGCCGTCCCACCGAGGGATCCGCGCCGGCCGCGGCGCGCGCCGCTTCCCCGCGCCAGACCTCGATCGTCGGCAGGCCGTACGTGGCGGGGCGGTCCAGGATAGTGCGGTAGAGGAGCAGGGCGACGGCGAAGCAGGCGAGGCCGGGACCCCAGAAGCCCCACCGCCAGCCCAGCGCGGACACTAGGATCGCGGTTCCCGCGAACGTCAGTCCTTCGCCCAGGTTATGCGCCATGCTCCACACCGAGTAGCGCGTGCCTCGCTCCCGGCGGCTGAACCAGTGCGTGAGGTTCGCCGCGCAGGGCGCGCTGCCCATGGACTGGAACCAGCCGTTCAGCGCCCACAGGACGAGGAAGGCCGCGACGGTCGACGACGCGCCGAAGAGCAGGTTGAGCAGAGCGGAGATGAGGAGGCCGGTGCCGATGAACCGCCCGATGTGCGCGCGGTCGCAGAGGAAGCCGTTGGTGAGGCGACCGAACGCGTAGGTGAAATACAGCAGGGAGCCGATGCGGCCCAGGTCGTCCGCGCCGACGAGGCCAGCGTCGAGCATCGGCTTTTTCGCCACCGAGAGCGAGAGCCGCGTCGTGTAGAAGAAGCTGTACCCGATCGTGATCGCCGCGAACGTCGTCCAGCGCTTGCGGCGGTAGCTGCGCTCGATCTCCGCGGAGTCGCCGAGAGGGGGCGCGTCCGCGCGGGTCCGGAAGAAGCGAAGCGCCGCAGCCAGCATCGGCGGATCCTACGGGAGAGAGCGCCCCTCCACCAGCTCCGCCGCGCTACACGGCCTTCCGCCGCGCCACCGGCTCCGCCGGCCGCGCGGTCAGCTTGGCGATGCGCCGCACCTGCGGAACTTCGTACTCGCCGATGGCGTCGGCCTGGGTGTCCAGCGGGCGCCACGCGTCCGCGTACGCGTAGTTCTCCACGGAAGACTTCGGCTTGCCCCACAGAATGAACCAGAACTTGATGAGGTAGTAGACGTTCCAGAAGAACTCGCGGTTCTTCATGATGTACAGGAGCCGGCGCAGGACGTACCCCGGGTTGTTGAAGTACGCGTCCTTGTAGAAGCGCTTGAGGTAACTGCGGATCACCGGCCACGGCAGCGTCGGGTGATCGAAGATGGCCTCCGCGCTGTTGTAGACGTTGTATTGGTCCCAATCGAAGGTCTTGATCCGGCCTTCCTTGCGCAGCGCGGAGAACATCGGCGTTCCCGGGAACGGCACGGTGATGCCGCACTTCATCGTCTCCAGGCGGACGCGTCGGGCGTGGTCGATGGTGTCCTGCATGCTGGCCTCGTCGTCGCCGGTGAGCCCCACCATGAAGAACCCGTTCGGCTCGAGCCCGGCGCGGTGGGCCATGTCCACGGCCTCGACGCCCTTCTCGAGAGTGACCTTTCCGCCCTTGCCGAACGCCTTCAGCACGCGGTCGTTGCCGCTCTCGAAGCCGAAGTAGACGCGGTAGCAGCCGGCGCGCTTCATCAGGCGGAACAGCTCGAGGTTCGCCGCGTCCACGCGGATGCCGTTCGTGCAGGTCCACGCCACGCGGACGTTCCGGCGGATCAGCTCCTCGCACACCGCCGCCGCCCACTGGTTGTCGCTGGTGAAGATGTCGTCGACCAACACGGTCTCGCGGTAGCCGATCTTCTGCAGGTAGAGCATCTCCTCGGCGCATCGCTCCGGGCTCTTCTTGCGGTAGCCGAGCCCCATGGTGTTCTTGCTGCCGCAGAAGTCGCATTTGAAGACGCAGCCGCGGGAGAACTCGATCGTCGTGACCGGCCGATTCCGCGCGATGATCTTGGTGACGCGCGCGTTGCAGCCCGGCGGATACGTCTCCCACGCCGGCATGGGCAGGTCGTCCAGGCTCTCCAGCAGCTGGCGCGGGGGCGAGTGCAGGATCTCGCCGTTCTCCCCCCGGCGCCACAGGCCGGGGATGTCTTCGGGCCGCTTCCCGTCGAGCAGGTCGGCCAGGGCGAAGTCCTGCTCGCCCGCGGCCACGTAGTCCAGCACGCACTCGGCGAGCGTCTCCCGCGGGAGCGCCGAGGGATGCGCGCCGCCCGCCACCGTGACGATGCGCGGGGACACGTCCTTCACGACGTAAGAGATGTCGCGCATCTGATTGGCCAAGGGCGTGGTGGCGGTGATGCCCACGATGTCGGGCCGCTCGCTGCGGATCACCTCCCGGAGCGCGTCCGGCTCGTAGCGCCGGTACGACAGATCTAGGATGCGGAAGGAGTGGCCGCGGTCGCGGAGCGCACCGCCGAGAGCCGCGAGCGACAGGATCGGATATACCGGGAACGCGATGCCGCCCTCGTTGGATCCGTAGGTGCGGAAGTAGGACGGATTGATCAGGAGGGCGCGGCCCATGATCCCTTCCGGCAGCGGCGGTGGCGGGCGTGGGAACCGGACCGCCGGATCCGACTCAGGGTGCCGCGGCGGGCCGACGCTCGCCGCGATTATCGCACGCCGGAGTCCGGCGGAGCAAACGGCCTACCAGATGGTGCTCATGGTCAGGGCATCGAAGTCCCTCGCCAGCCGGCCGATCCAGCCGAGGTTCCAGGCGATGCTGACGGCCAGGGCCAGACGCAGCGCCATCGCGCCGGGCCGCCCGGCGCGCAGGAAGAGGCAGCCGATGAGCACGCTCATCGCCGGCAGGAGGTTGCAGAGATGCTTCGTCTGCCGCCAGTCGATGAACGTGAAGGCGGCACAGCCCACCACGACGAGCAGCACCGCGGTACCGACCGGCCGGCGGACGTACGGGAGAGCCGCTGCGGTGCCGGCGGCGGCGAGCGCCGTCCACACCCAACCCATGTGGCTCCCGAACTCGATCCACAGCTCCGCCCTCGAGGGGTACGCGATCACCGTCCCCTCCCCCACCTCCGCCCCATCGAAGCGATACGCCGCGTGCTCCAGCAGATGATCCACGACGAAGTCCATCGGGAAGAGCGCGAGCCCGTAGACCCAGAACACGACGACGCCGGCCAGCGCGCCCGCGGGATGGGCCCAGCCGGACCACCACGACCGCCCCGCCGCCGTCAGTACGCGGTGCAGACCGACGGCCGCCACGAGGATCGCGGTCTTCTGGTTGGCGAGCGCGCCGAGGAATCCCGCCGCGAATCCCGACCGCCCGCCGCCGGCCACACCGCCGGCCAGCCACGCGCCGGCCGTGAACAGCGCGGTGGTGATGGCGAAGTAGCCGCCGTAGCCGGAGCGGACGAACACCTCCGGCAACGTCACGTACGCGCCGACGACGAGGAGCGCGTCGCGGCGGCGGACGCCGAGGCTTCCGAGCCAGGCGAAGACGAGCACGGCGGTCGCGGCGGCCATGGCGAAGTTCGCCGCCCGCGTGCCGAAGAGCGCGGGATTCGCCAGGAACGGCTCGTACACGGCCTCGACCCACGTCCAGTCCCGCGATTCGTCGAGCCGCGGACTCCGGAACGCGTCCACGACGGCGGCGAATCCGCGCTGTCTCTCTTCGCCCTCCCGCGCGAGCAGCCGCTTCGCCAGATCGTACGGCGGCCGGACGATCTCGAGCTGCCCGGCGAAGATCAAGGTCGACGCGGAGAACGCGTGGTGCAGGAGCGGGTGCGCGAACCAGTAGAGAGTGTTGCGGTTCGTCGCGCAGAGCGGTTGCAAGTCGTGCGCGAGCCCGTACGCGGTCCCCTGCACCTCCATGTCCTGATCCTCGAGTGGCGGCACCACGCGCGTCCCGGAGAAGAAGGCGAGGCCGAAGGTGACCGCGGCGACGAGCCAAGCGGCGCCGTTCGTGCGGGGCGAAGGGAAGCGCCCTGCGCGAAGCACGCCGGCCGCGGCGAGTGCCGCCGAGCCGACCGCCAGCGCCGCGCCGAAGCTCCGCGGCGTCGGCGGCACGCCGAACACGTGCAGCACAGCGGCGGCGCCGATGTTCAGCAGCGAGACCGCCGCGATCGCGCGGACGAAGAGCCGCGGGGCGCCCGGGCCGCCCGGCCAAAGCATTCCGGCCGCGCCAGGCGCACCGAGCGTGGCCGCGCAGACAAGGAGGGCGCCGGCGAACCCGTGGCCCGGCGACATCCCGGCGATGAACGGAACGTAGGGCGCCACGACGAGCGCCGCGGCAAGCAGCGCCGTCACGCGGCCTCCCCCGCTCCCCGGCGAAGGCCGAGCAGGCCCGCCCCCACCAGCAGGATGCACACCGCCGCCAGGCCGGCGACGAGCCTCGCCGGCGCGCGGATCATCGGCAGGTAGACCCAGGCGACGTCCGGCACGCGCACGGTGACCGGCGGCGCGCCATCCAGGATCGACGAGTACGGGCTGCGGTCCGTCTCCGCGTCAAACGACGCGATGCGCTCCCCGAGCGAGCCGAGGAAGGTCATCGCTATGCGAAGCTCCACCCAGATCTGCGAGCGGGAGGCGTGGAAGTGGTCCGCGCCGGCGCGCTCGCGGATGCCCGTGTCCCGCATCCACTGATTGTGCCAGAGGAAGTAGCACTCGTAGCTCACCATCACACCGACGAGCTGCACGGCGAAGGAGACCGCGATCAGCGGGGCGAGCAGCGCCGCCCGCACGCGTCCCGGCTCGAGCAGGGGCAGGAGCAGGAGCGACACCGCGGGAACGACGGGCAACAGATGCCGCGGACCCCAGGTCCAGTCCCCGTTCCACACCGTGACGAAGCTCAGGAAGACCAGGTACCCGCCGGCCAGCAGCAGCGCGGCCACGGCGAAGCGCGGCCGGCGGCGGCGCAGCTCCAGCCACCCCCACGGCGCGAGTGCCAGGATCGGGCTGAACAGGAAGAAGCTGCGGCCGGGGCTCGCCAGGAGACCGACGAGTCCTTCCCACTGCAGCGCGAAGTACCGATACCCGGTGTGCGAGTACCCGGTGGCGAGCGGAGATCCCCAGCGCAGCACGTTGTAAAGCAGCGCCACGGCCACGAGCGGCGCCGCACCGGCCAGGAAGGCCAAGGCGACGCGCCTCCGCGACGGCCCGGCGGCCGCCCCCAGCAGCCAAGCGACCGCCGGCAGCGCGACGACGGCGGTGGGCCGCACCAGGAGGGCGAAGGACAGCGCCGCCCCCGCGAGAGCGGCTCCGCGCGGGTCGGGGCGCAGGGCGAAGAACAACGCCGCCGTCCCGGCCGCCATCTCGAGGGGCGCCTCGAACGTGAGCCTCGCGTGTGGCCAAGCGAGCGTGGCGAGCCCGAAGACGAGCGCCGTGCCGGCGGAGGCGCGCGCTCCGAAGCCCAGCCGCGCGCCGATCAGCACGAGGAGCGCGCCGGTGAGCGCCGTCGCGGCGGGGTTGATCAGCGTCACGAGCTGCGCGTCGTGAGCTCCCCCGAGAGCCACGAGCGGCGCCATCAGGAGGGACTGCGCCAGGCCGTAGACAGCGTAGTGCCTGCCGTCCCGTCCCTCGAAGGAGCCGACCACGCCGAACGGAGTGCTCATCTCCAGCGGACGGATGGCCGGAGTGCCCTCGCGCACCAGCGCGCGAGCCACCTCCAGGCGGACCGCGGTGTCGATCGTGTCGATCCGGAACGAGGCCGTCGCGAGGTAGGCGCCGAGGAGGAGGCAGAACACGGAGAGAGCGCTGCGGCCTGCAGGAGAACCCGGCACGTTCACCCCCCACCGCCAGTTTCGCCCCCCGCCCGACGGTCGGTCAAATCCTGTAAAGGCGCTGAACATGTCGGGGGGCGCCCTCGTCTCTACGGCAACCTCGTCTGCGCCGGACTCGACGGAGGAAGCCATGCCCCTGACGCCCCGAACCCTCCCCGCGTTGCTCGCCCTCCTGATCGCGCCGGCTGCGCTCGCCGACCCCGAGGCCCCGGCGAGCGCGTCGTTCGAACCTCGCTTCGTTCCCGCTCTGCATGTCTCGCGCGCGCCCGGCCCGATCCGGATCGACGGTGAGCTCGACGACGCCGGTTGGGACGGCGCCGCACGCGCTTCCGGCTTCGCCGAGGTCAATCCGGGAGACCAGGTTCTCCCCGCCGTCGACTCCGAGGCCTGGATCGCTTACGACGACGAGAAGCTCTACGTCGCGCTGATCGCCCGCGACGATCCGGCCGAAGTCCGCGTCTCGGTGAAGGACCGGGACGAGATCTTCCAGGACGACTACTTCGGGATCATGCTCGACACGTACGGCGACCAGGGCTGGGGGTACGAGCTGTTCGTCAACCCGATCGGCATCCAGGGCGACCTCCGCATGATGGGCGGCGGGAACGAGGACATGTCCTTCGATCTCGTGTGGGAATCGAAAGGACGCCTCACCGAGACCGGGTACCAGGTGGAGATCGCCATCCCGTTCCGCAGCCTGCGCTTCCCGGACCGTCCCGTGCAGGCTTGGCGCGCGAACTTCTGGCGAGATCGCCAGCGGGAGGCGCGCTTCCAGTACGCGTGGGCCGCTCAGGACCGGGACAACCCCTGCTTCCTGTGCCAGCTCGGCACGCTCTCCGGCATCGAGAACATCCGGCCCGGCCGCAACGCCGAGGCGATCGCCAGCGTGATCGGTTCTCAGGCCGGGGCGCTCGCCGACGACGCCGACCCGACGTCCGGATTCGAGAACGAGGATCCCCAGGGCGATGCTTCGCTGAACCTCAAGTACGGGTTCTCCTCCACGTCCACGGGCGAGCTCGCCCTCAATCCGGACTTCAGTCAGGTCGAGTCCGACGCCGGCCAGATCGACGTGAACACGACGTTCGCCCTGTTCTTCCCGGAGCGGAGGCCCTTCTTCCAGGAGGGCAGCAACCTCTACGGGACCTGGATCGAGACGATCTACACGCGGTCCATCAACGATCCGGAGATCGCCGCGAAGTTCGCCGGGCAGCACGGGAAGACGAGCCTCGTGTACCTCGCCGCGCGCGACGACGCCTCCCCCCTGATCGTGCCGCTCGAGGAACGGAGCGAGTTCCTCCTGCTGGACGAGAGCGTGAGCAACATCCTGCGGGTGCGACGGTCGCTGAAGGAGGACGCCTTCATCGGCGGCCTCGTCACCGACCGCCGCCTCGAGGGGGGCGGGTCCGGCACGGTCGTCTCCGGCGATGCGCTGCTGCGCTTCGCGAAGAACTACCGCATCGAGATCCAGGCGGCGACGAGCCGAACCGACGAGCCGGACGACGCGGCGCTGACCGAAGACCTGGATCCGGTCACGTTCCACGACGACAAGCATACCGTAGCGTTCGACGACGAGACGTTCTGGGGCAACGCCGCCTACGTGAGCCTGGAGCGCGGCGCGCGCTTGTGGAGCTTCGACTTCGACTACTGGGACTTCGATCCTTCGTTCCGCACGGATAACGGTTTCACCACGCGGAACGACTACCGCCAGCTCTCCGGCTGGACCGCGCTCGCCTTCCGCCCCGGCTCCGAGTGGCTCACGCGGGCGCAGCCGGACATCGGCATCGGCCGGGTGTGGAGCCACGACGGACGCTTCAAGGACGAGTGGCTCCGGCCGACGTTCTGGTTCATCACCAAGGGGCAGACCGAGATCGGCTCTCAGTATCTCATCAGCCGGGAGCGGTTCGGCCCGGAGACGTTCCCGGGGATCCGCGTGTGGTCGTTCTGGGCCGAGACCACGCCGACCGAGATGCTGAGCGGCGGCTTCAACGGCAACGTGGGACGGGGCATCTACCGGGACTTCGACGACCCCGAGCTGGCCGATCAACGCAGCTGGGGAGTCTTCCTGCGGGTCAAGCCGTCGCGGCACGTCGATCTCGAGACGGACTGGGACTACGCGCGGATGGACAGCCGGGAGCGCGACGAGAATCTCTTCGCCGGATGGATCCTGCGCAACCGCATCTCGATCAACTTCACGCGGGAGTGGTTCGTGCGCGTCGTCGTGCAGTACGACGAGTTCGACGATCGGCTCGACGTGGAGCCGCTCCTCACCTATCGCATCAACCCCTTCACCGTGTTCTTCGCCGGATCGGTGAATCGGTACCGCTACTACGACCAGGGCGATTACGACATGCTGTCCGGTTCCGAGTGGCGGAGCTCGTCACGCCAGTTCTTCGCCAAGCTCCAATACCTGCTGCAGATCTGACCTCACCGCGGCGGTCCCGCGCCGGGATCGCCGCGCGGCAGCAGGACCGTGGCGGTGGAACCGCGCCCCGGATTCGACGCGACCGCGAGCCTTCCCCCGTGCGCGTCCACGATGGAGCGGCTGATGGTCAGGCCCATGCCCAGTCCGTCGCGCTTGCTGGTGTAGAACGCCTCGAAGATCCGCTCGCCCACGTCGGCGGGCACTCCCGCGCCGCGGTCCTCGAAGGCGATCTCGACGCCATCGTCGCGGGAGCGCGTCCGCACCGTCACGAGGCGCTCGCCCGGCGGGGCGTCGAGGGAGGCCTCGTACGAGTTGCGCAGCAGGTTGACCACGACCTGCTGGATCTGCAGCCGGTCGGCGACGACCTCGCCCTCGGGATCCAGCTCCAGCTCGACCGACACGCCGCAGCGCCGCGCCTCGAAGTCGAGCAGCGCCACGGACTCGCTCACCAGCGGCGCGATGTCGAAGCGCGTGCGTTCCCCGTCGGCCTTGCGGGCGAAGGCCCGGATCCGGGCCACGATGGCGCCGCAGGAGCGGGCCTGGTCGGCGATCTGTCGTATCCACGGCAGCACGCGCTCCGGCTCCGCGCCGCGTCGGAGGGACTCCTCGCAGGCTCCGGCGAACAGCGTGATGGACTGCAGGGGCTGGTTCACCTCGTGCGCGATCCCGGCGATCAGCTCGCCGAGCGTGGAGAGCCGCGTCACGTGCGCCAGCTCCGCCTCGCGGCGCGCCGCGTCCTCCTCGAGCCGGCGCAGCTCGGTGATGTCCCGGAGAATGCAGCGGCTGTACAGCACCCGCCCGGACTCGTCGCGTACCGCCGAGGCGTTCATGCTGGCCCGGATCACGGAGCCGTCGCGGCGCAGGACGCGCAGCTCCACGTCACGGGCGCTGCCCGTCTCCTGCACCTGTTCAAGCGCGCGCTGTGCCGCCTCCCGGCTCTCCGGCGCGCAGAGCTCGGACACCGGCCGCCCGATCACCTCCTCGCGGGTCCGGCTCAGCGCCCCGAGCAGCGTCCGGTTGCACTCCACAACCTCACCGGTGCGCGCGTCCACGGAGACGAACATGTCCGGTGCATCGTCGTAGAGATCCGCCGTACGCCGCGCGGTCACTCCACGTACCCCAGCGCTTCGAGGCGCTCCATGTCCTGCTCGTCGAGCGGCGCGTCGGTCGCCTCGGGCGCCACCGCCCCCGCCTGCTCCATCGCCGCCTCGAGCATCGCCCGCAATCTCCGCGCCTCGTCCGGACGCTCCTCCAGGAGATTCGTGGTCTCTCCCGGATCCTCGTCGAGATCGAACAGCAGGTCGCCCCGAGCCCAGGGGTCGCGGAACGTGGTCTCCCACTTCCGGACGCTCACGAACTTGCGGTCCCGCGTGCGCACGGCACGGATGTCGAAGGATCCGTACTTCTCCAGGATCTGCTCCAGGTAGGCGGAACGCTCCGGTCCCGGGTCGGGACGTCCCAGGGCCAGCTGCAGCGCGCTGCGCCCGCGCATCTCGTGGCTCACCGGAATCCGCAGGTAGGCGAGCAGCGTGGGCAGGACGTCGACGCTGGAAACGACCTCGTCGACCACGCGCGTGGTGCGCGGCAGGCGCGGGAAGCGCACCGGCACCGGCAACGAGAGAACGAGCGGCACGCGGACGGTCTCCTCGAACAGCGAGTGGCCGTGGCCGATTTCGCCGTGCTCCCAGAACTCCTCGCCGTGGTCGGAGGTGTACACGAACAACGCGTCGTCCGCCATGCCGCGGACCGCCAGGCTCTCCGACAGCGCGCGGAACTGATCATCCCAATAGGTGATGGTCGCGTCGTACTGGGCGATCAGGTTGTGCAGCTCGTCCGGGCCCGGCTCGCCCTGCACCTTGGTGCTCCACACGTACACCGGGTCGGCCTTCCAGTCGGGGTCGTACAACGTGCGGTACTTCTCCGGAGACTGGTAGGGCGTATGGGGGTCCGTGTAGAAGAGGAGCGCGAACACCGGTCGGTGCGGCCGGGAGCCGTCCCGCGACGAGTCCGCAGTGGAGTCGGCCGGCATCCCTGCGGCTCGGAGTGAATCGATCGCCGCCAGCGCCCGGGCGTTGACCCTCTCCGCGTAGATCGGCGTGGACGTTCCCGAGCCGAGCATCTCATAGGTGTCGAAGCCCTGGTCGAAGCCGTTGTTCTTGCTCAGGTGTGGATTCGTCACCACCCCGACCGTCGAGTAGCCCTCGAACGCCAGGATCTCGGGCAGCAGCAGGAACCCCTCCCACAGCTTCTTCGCGTAGTCGATCAGTCCGTGGTCGGACGGATACACCGAGGCGAGCAGGCAGGGCGTGGTCACGATGGTGTGGGATCCCTGGGACATCGAGTTCGTGAACACGACGGAGCGCGCCGCCAGTTCCTGGAGGAAGGGCGTGGTGGGCCGCCCGTACCCGTACAGCGACAGGTGATCGGCGCGCGTCGTGTCGGTGACGAGCAGGAACACGTGCGGGAGGTCGCGCGCGTTGCGGGGAACGAACACGGCGAAGCCGGCCGCCGCGACGAGCAGCGCGCCGAGAACGCAGGCCGGTCGGGTGCGCCGGCGGAGAGCCACGGCGACGACCGCTCCGAGCGCCGCGCCCACCGCGGCCAGCGCCGCGCCGGCGCCGAGGAAGAAGCTCCAGAACGCTCCGGCCTGATCCGCGGCGATGTCGCCGAAGCGCAGCGCGACGATCTGCCACTTCCCCGCGGCCGCGCCGGCGCCGAACCCGATCAGCAGGATTCCCGCGAGGGTGCGCAGCATCGGGGCAGTGTACCAGACCGTCGCAGAACGGGAACGCCGACAAGTCCTGCCGACGCGACGCATGGAACGGCAGCCCGGCTTGAATGTCGCGGGCCGCTTCCGCTACGATCGTGGCACGGCACGATCGCCCCCCGGAGCATCGATGGTCACCGCGCGCGAGATCGTCGCCTTCCTCTGCGCCGTCTCGGGGACTCTATTCCCCACATCCGTCCGGGCGGCCTCCGGCGCCGACGACGACGACGAGCTCGTGGTCGGCTTCCACCGCCTGCTTCGCCCCGAGTCCGAGCGCGTCGTCCACGACGTGGCCGGCGCCCGATTCCTGCGGCGCTCGCCCGACCGCGCCGTCGCGCTGGTGCGCGTGCGAGAAGGGTCCTCCGTCGAAGAGGTGATGGCGGCCTACCGCGGCCGGCCCGAGGTGGCGTTCGTGCACCCGAACCATGTCGGCGGCGGCGGCCTGCTGCCCGACGACACCGGCTGGGCGGCGCTGTGGCACCACCAGAACCTCGGGCAGTCCGGCGGCACGACCGGCGCGGACCTCGAGTCGCCGGCCGGGTGGGACCTGCATCGTGGGAGCCCGTCGGTCACCGTCGCGGTGCTGGACACCGGCGTGGACATCGCCCACCCGGAGTTCGCCGGACGGCTGCTCCCCGGATGGGACTTCGCGAACGACGACGACGAGCCGGCGGACGACCACGGCCACGGAACGTGGGTGACCGGAGTGATCGCCGCGAACGCCGGCAACGGGTTCGGGACCGCGGGCGTCGACCACTTCTGCTCGATCCTGCCGGTCAAGGTGCTCGGGGCCACCAACCTCGGGACGACGTTCGATCTCATCAGCGGCATCGACTTCGCGCGACTGAGCGGCGCCGACGTGATCAACATGAGCCTCGTCAACTTTCCGTCTTCCCCGGGGCTCGACGCGGCTCTCGCCGCCGCGAAGAGCGCGGGTTGCGTGCTCGTCGCGTGCGCGGGGAACGCCGGCCTGGGCGACGCGGACGTCTCCTGGCCCGGGGCTTCGCCCCACACCATCTCGGTCGGCGCCACGACCGCTCTGGACGTGCGTGCCGGCTTCTCCGGCACGGGCGCGGCACTCGAGCTCGTCGCGCCGGGCAAGGACGTCGTCACCGTGCTGCACGGCACGAGCGCGGACGGCACGACACTGTTCACCGGCTGCTCGGCGGCAACGCCGATCGTGTCCGGGATCGCCGGCATCCTGCGGGCGATCGACCCCACGCTCGACACCGACGCCGTCCTCGCGCTGCTCCGGGCGGGAGCCGAGGACCAGGTGGGCGACCCCGCCGAAGACGCACCCGGCTGGGACCCGTACTACGGTTTCGGCCGCGTCAACCTTCGCCGCACGCTGGAGGCGACGCTCCGCGTCGGCGTCCCGGGACCGCCTGCCTCCGGGTCCGACCTCGCGCTCACGGTCTCCCCGAACCCGGCCCGGCGCGGCACCGCGGCGGTGTTCTCGCTTCCTGCCTCCGGTCGCCTGCGCATCTCCGTGCACGACGTCGCCGGACGGACCGTGCGCGTGCTCACGGACGGGCAGCGCGGAGCGGGCTCCCACGTCGTGACCTGGGACTCTCGGGACGATCGCGGCGGGATCCTCCCCGCCGGCGTCTACTTCCTGCGCGCGGAATCGCCGCACGGAGCGCAGGTCGAGAAGGTCACGCTCCTGCGGTGATCCTTGCCGCGGGCGGCGCGCTCTGCTATCGCTAGCGAGTGATCGGTCGGAATCTCTCCCAGTACCGGATCGAGGCGAAGCTCGGCCAGGGCGGCATGGGCGAGGTCTGGCGGGCCTCGGACTCCCGCCTCGGCCGGCACGTCGCCTTGAAGATCCTTCCCGAGGCCTTCGCCCGCGACCCGGAGCGCATGGCCCGGTTCCAGCGCGAAGCCCAGCTGCTCGCCTCGCTGAACCACCCGCACATCGGCGCGATCTACGGCCTGGAAGAGCTCGACGGCATGCGGGCGCTGGTGCTCGAGCTGATCGAGGGCCCGACGCTCGCCGAGCGCATCGCCGAACGACCCCTCCCGATCGAGGAGGCCTTGCCGATCGCGCACCAGATCGCGCAGGCCCTGGAAAGCGCCCACGAGGCCGGGGTCGTGCACCGCGACCTCAAGCCCGAGAACATCAAGCTGACCGCCGACGGCCGCGTCAAGGTGCTCGACTTCGGGCTGGCCAAGGCGATGGAGCCGGTCGCCGCCTCGGGGAGTCTCACGCAATCGCCGACGATGTCGCCGGTCATCAGCGGGGCCATGACGGCCGCGAACGTGATCCTCGGCACCGCGGGGTACATGAGCCCGGAACAAGCCCGCGGACAAGCCGTGGACAAGCGCGCCGACATCTGGGCGTTCGGGGTGATCCTCTACGAGATGCTCGTCGGCCGCCGCCTGTTCGTGGGCGATACGGTCTCGGACACTCTGGCCGCGGTGCTTCGCCTCGATCCGGAGTGGGAGCAGCTCCCGGAGCAGACTCCCCCTCAGATCCGCCGCCTGCTGCGCCGCTGCCTGGAGCGCGACGCGCGCCAGCGTCTCCGCGACATCGGGGACGCGCGTCTCGCGCTGGCCGAAGTGATGTCCGGCGCGTCCGAGGAGATAGCGCCGGCAGCGGTCCCGGTGGCTGCGGTGCGCCGGCGCCCGTGGCTCGCCGTCGGAGTGGGTACGGCGTTGGCCGCGGCGGGCTTCGCGAGCGGATTCCTGCTCCGCTCCGAGCCTCCCGATCCGCCGCTGCGGCGCTTCGAGATTCCCGTCTCCGACCTGACCACGGGGCTCGGGAGCGGCACCACGCTCGCGCTCTCTCCCGACGCCACCCGCCTGGCCTACACGAGCCAGGACCGGCTCTGGATCCGCGACTTCGATCGGGTGGAGCCGCGCGTCCTGGAGAACACGGAGGGAGCGGTGAAGCCCTTCTGGTCGCCGGACGGCGAGTGGATCGGTTACGGAACGGACGAGCGCCTCTGGAAGATCCGAGCCGACGGAGGCGAACCGGTGGCGCTCTGCGAGCTGGACTCCGGCTTCTCGCCGGCCGGTGGAGGCGCCTGGCGCGACGATGGGACCATCGTCTTCTGCCACGGCAACGGGCCGCTGCTCTCGGTTTCCGCGCAGGGCGGCGATCCCGACACGCTACTGCCGATCGCGGAGGGGGACGACGACTTCCACAACGTCGCTGCGCTTCCGGGTGGAGGACTCGTGTTCGTCGTGCACCGGGCGAAGCACGGGTTCGACCGCATCGACGCGCTCGTGAACGAGGAGCGCTCGACGCTGCTGTTCCTCGAGGGCGTGGAGCTGTCCTTCCTCACCTGGTCGCCGAGCGGGCACTTGCTGTTCCGCCGCTCCGGCCAGAACGCCGGAATCTGGGCGCTCCCTCTTTCGCGGCACGGCGAGCCGCGCGGGGAGCCGTTCCTCGCGGTCCCCGAGGGCGATCTCCCCGACGTGGCGCGGGACGGGACGCTCATCCACGTGCGCGGCAACTTCTCGGAGAGAGCGCAGCTCGTCCTCGTCGACCGCGAGGGGCACCTCGGGGAGACCATCGGGACCGAACAGGAGCTCCGCCCTTTCCTGCGTCTCGCCCCGGATGGTACGCGCATCGTGGCCCGCGTCTGGGCGGAGAACCCCGATCTGTGGATCTTCGATCGCGCCCGGGGAACCCAGACCCGCCTCACGTTCGAAGAGTCCGACGAGCAGTTCCCGGCCTGGTCCCCGGACGGGAGGTCGATCTACTTCACCCGCTGGGACGAAGCGCCGGCGTTCACGCTGCACCGCAAGGCGGCCGACGGAACCGGAGCGATCCAGGACATCGGCGCCGGCGGCATCCCCTCGGTGAGCCCGGACGGGCGGTTCCTCGTGTACACGAAGCAGGATGACGCGGACGCTGCTTCGTTCGACATCTGGTACCGGCAGCTCGGAGCCGACGGTGCGCCCGCGGGAGAGCCCGTTCTCTTCCTGGACACTCCGCACATCGCCTGGAACGGGACGGTTTCTCCTGACGGTCGCTTCCTCGCTTACCAGTCGGACGAGTCGGGGCGCAACGAGATCTACCTGAAGCGCTTCCCGAGCGGCGACGGCAAGTGGCAGGCCTCGGTGGAGGGCGGGTTCTGGCCGCGCTGGAACGCGGCGGGCAGCGAGCTCTTCTTCGCGGACGGATCCGATCTCCTGGCCGTCTCGGTGCAGACCTCGCCGGACCTCTCCCTCGGGACCCCTCGCGTTCTCTTCGAGCGGGAAACACTCGACAACCTGCCCAACGGTTGGCCGGACGCGTTCGACGTCACCCCCGACGGCCAGCAGTTCCTGCTGGCACAGGGAGTCGCCAGCGACGCCTCCGTTCGCCGGGGTCTCGTCGTCGTGCAGAACTGGTTCGCGGAGTTCGAGACGAGGCGCTGACCATGGAAGCCGTCGCGTCGCCCCCGGAAGCAGCCTGGTACGCCGTCTGCGAATCCCGCCGCCTCGGGGCGAAGCCCTTCGCCGTCACGCTCTTTGCCCGGACCGCGGTGCTGTTCCGCGACTCGAGCGGAGCCCCGGCCGCGCTCGTCGACCGCTGCCCCCACCGCAACGTGCCGCTCTCGATGGGACGCGTGCGCGGCGGGGTGCTGGAATGCGCCTACCACGGCTGGCGCTTCGCCGGAACGGGCGAGTGCCTGCACGTTCCGGGGCTCGTCGACCAGCGGCCTTCGCCCGCGAGGAACGCGCCGGTGCACGCCGCGCGCGAACGCGACGGCCTGGTGTGGATCTGGGGCCTGCCGGGAGAGGCGCCGCAGGGCGAACCGTTCGTGTTCCCGCACCTCGGCGAGGCGCGGTACACGACGCTGCGCCGCTCGGTCGAGGTGGGGTCCGCGGTCTTCGACGTGGCCGAGAACGCGATGGACGTCCCGCACACCGCGTACCTGCACGGAGGTCTCTTCCGCGACGCGAACCGCCCGCGCAACGAGATCGAGGTCGAGCTGCGTCGCTCGCGGGACCGGGTGGAGGCGGAGTACCGCGGGGAGCCGCGCCCGCCCGGACTCGTGGCCCGGCTGCTCGCGCCCGCAGGCGGGACGGTCACGCACTTCGACCGCTTCCTGCTTCCGTCGATCGTGCAGGTGGAGTACCGCCTCGGAGACGCCACGCACTTCATCGTCACGGCGGCGCTCACGCCGCTTGCGCCGCGCCGCACCCGCATCTTCACGGTGCTCAGCTTCCGGCTGCCCTTCCCGGGGTGGCTGGTGAGCCCGTGGCTCCGGCCGCTCGCGCTGCGCGTCTTCCACCAGGACGCCGGGATGCTCGAGCAGCAGACCGAGAACGTGGCCCGGTTCGGCGGCGAAGCCTACCGCTCGACCGAGGTCGACTTCTTCGGCCCGCAGATCCAGCGGCTCTGGAGGCACGCTTCCGACGGCGGGACACCGGCCGGCGAAGCGGAGATCGTGCGCACGTTGAGGATGCGGACGTAGCGAGTCGGCGGTCCGGCTCGGACTCCACCTCGAGAAAGACGCTCGCGAAGACCTCGCTTAACCTCGCTCGGCGTCCGTGCCTCGCTCGGATCGGCGCCTTCGCGGCCGTTTGTCTCGAGACGGAACGGTAGACGCTGCCTCGGCCATCCCCGCTACGCCGGGACGCCCGCCGGCTCGCGTCGCCGCGCCCCCGTCTCCGGGGAGAACGCCGGGAAGCGCAGCGTGAACTTCGCTCCGCGGCCGGAGCCGCTCTCCAGCAGGATCTCCCCGCCGTGGTCCTTCACGATACCGTAGCTCACCGAGAGTCCCAGCCCCGTTCCCTTGCCGCCGGGCTTCGTGGTGAAGAACGGTTCGAAGATCTGCGCCTGGATCTCGCGGGGGATGCCCGGGCCGTCGTCCCGCACGACGATGGACACGGTGCCTCCCGGATCCCGTGACGTCCCGGCGACCACCGTGCCGCCGCGTTCGCCCATGGCCTGGTGCGCGTTCACCAGCAGGTTGACGACGACTTGCTGCAGCTGATTGGAGCTGCCGCGGACCATCGGGTGTTCGTCGCTCGGCTCGAGGACCAGCTTGACGCGGTCGAGCTCCAGCTGATGGTTGACGATGGCCGCGGCGTCGGCGAGCACCGAGTTGAGATCGGTGGGCTCCAGCACAGCCTTCTCCTGGCGGGCGAAGCGCAGCAGGTTCTCCACGATGTCCTGGCAGCGCCGCGTCTCCTTCTCGATGAGCGTCAGGTTGCGGTGGATGCGCGAGCCCTCTTCCACCTTGCGGAGCGACAGCTGGGCGCATCCGAGGATCCCGGCCAGCGGATTCTTCACCTCGTGCGCGATGCCGGCTCCGAGCTGGCCGAACGCCGCCATCTTCTCCGACTGCACGAGCTGCCGCTGCGTCTCGGTGAGCGCGGACTCGCGCGCACGCAGCTCGTGCGCCATCTGGTTGAACGCGACCGACAGCGCACCGATCTCGTCGCGCGGGCCGACGTCGACCTCGATGTCGAACTCGCCCTTTCCTACCTTGCGCGTGGCGGCCACGAGCCTCTCGACCGGACGCGTGATGCGCGCGGATCCCACGAGACCGACGGCGGCTGCGGCGACGAGCAGCAGGAGCGCGACCGTGGTGAGCCGGTTCAGGATCTCCCGGGAGGCGAGGAAGGCGGCCGACTTGGGGATGCGCACGCCCGCGGTGACGCCGCCCAGGCCGGGGCTGGCGAAGCCGCCGATCATCTCGGTCGCGCCGTCGGAAAACTCCTTCGTCACCGCGGCACCGAAGCGCAGGTCCCGCGTCCCGTCGGGCAGCGGGAACGCCGCCCGGTCGCGCAGCTTCGCCGGATCCCGGTGGGCCAGCAGCACGCCGTCCGCGTCCACGATGAACACCTCGAAGGCGTGCGAGCGGGAAGCGATCTGCGCGATGCCGTCGAGCCGGATGAGCCCCACGACCGCGCGCGGCTTGCCGCGGCCCTGCGGATCGAGCGGCACGGCGAGCGCGAGCACGGGAAGCCCCGGCGCGAGCGTCCGGTTCTCTACGACCGGCCCGATCTCCGCCAGCCGATCCAGTGGAATCGGGCGCGAGGCCAGGTCCTTGCGCAGGTCCTCGCGCGACAGTCCGCTCGCTTGCAGCGCCGCGGTATCGAAGGCGGACGTCGTCTCTCGTTCGCCCTCGTAGAGGAAGAGCCCCACGAGTCCGTCGAACTCCTCGAAGTGCGCGGACATGAGCGCCGACCTCTGCTCCCGGCCGATCGCCGGATCGGTGACCACGCGGCCGACCATGCGCAGGCGGTCGCGGTAGCCGGCCAGCACCGAGCGGCACTCCTCGGAGGCGCTCATCGCGATCAGAGAGGCGAGGTCGTGGATGTACGTCCTCTTGTCCTCGTGGAACATGCCGGCCATCGCGTACGTGATCACGCTGACCACCGCCGTCACGACGACCAGCAGCGTCACCAGGATCTTGAGACGGATGGGGAACGACGCCTTCGTTTCCATGGGAATCCTCAGAAGAGTGCCTTGACCACGCGGCTCCGATACGTCCGGTTGCCGGCGCCGTCGACCGCCTCCACGACGACCTTGTTCCCCCCGCGCGACAAGTCGAGGGAGACCTCGAAGCGGCCCGAGTCGTCGACCTCCGCTTCCTGCGAACCCACCGACACCGTGGCGCCGGCCTCGGTGCTGCCGGTCAGCAGCAGCTTCCTCTCCCGAACCACGAAGTCCGGCCAGGCCACCTCGAGCGGCGGGCTTTCTCCATCGAGAACGAGGTCGAGCTGCCGCGCGGCCGACGGTTCACCTTCCACGGGCCCGCGACGGCTCGCCACCGACCATCGCCAGGCGCCTCCCTCGTTCATACCCACGTTGGCGAACGTCTCGTCGACGATCCGATCGATGCGAACCGCGCCGGAGCCGACGCCTGGTTCGAGGATCAAGCGGTAGGACGTCGCCCCTTCGACCTCCGCCCAGCGGAACTCGACCCAGGCGGGACGCGACTTCTCGACGATGCGGAAGCCCTCGCCCGGCTCGTGGAGCGCGGGTGCGGGCAGGAGGGCGCGCGGTGCCTCCAGGCTCCCGTCGGGACCGATGGACACGCCCTGGCTGGCGCCCACGTCCACCGTTCGGTTCCCCGCCGTGACGCGCGCGGTCCCCTCGAACACGGTGAACGTCGCGCCCTGGTCCTCGCGCACTTCGACACGGAACGTCGGCGGCGGAGCCGAGCCGTCGGAGGCGGCCTCGATCCGCGTCCGGCCGGCTGGGGTCTCCACGACCATGCGCATCGGCTCGCCGGGACTGCCGCCGAGCGTTCCGCGCAGCTCGCCTCCGAACACCGCGATGGTCACGCGCCGGTGGCCGCCGTCCGATTCGCCTTCGACGCTCTTGAGGACGATCAGGGAGTTCTCGCCGAGCACGAGCGATCCCGCCGAGCCGAACGTGATCGTCGCTTCCGAGCCGGCGAGGGTCTGGACGGAGTGCATCGCGCCGAGCGTCAGTCCCTGCTTCGCGTCCTGCCAGGCGATCGCCTCGTGCGGCTTGTCCTTGACCTTGCGGACGATCCGCTCGAGCGTGGCGATCTCTCCGCCGGCGCCGGGAATCGCCGAGAGATCCAGCTGGCGGAGCGCGGACTGCGCGTCCGCCGCCGATCCGTCCGCGGCGCGGATGTACGAACGCAGGCTCAGGCCTTCCGGAAACGTGAAGTTGACGACGCCGAGGAAGAACGCGAAGCACGCGATGACGAGCGAGGCCGAGAGCAGGGACTCCCGGCCCGCGCTTCCTCTGAGGCGATCGCTCCGCGTCATTCGGCCCCCCGGATGCTCGCCCCGGAAACGGCGTCCCGCTCTTCGCGTTTCGACGCGGGCGTGTCCGCGCTTGATCGGCGTCGCCGCGAACGCGAAGCGCCCCTGGGAAAACCGGTCAGGTCTGGGAGGAAGTTGCCGGCCGTGGCACGGGGCCCTGGTCTACGACGCCCGGGTCTCTCCGAGGAGGAGGAAGCAGGCCTTGAAAGCGACGGCGACGCGCTGCGAGGTGTCTTGCTGGCCGGGAACGCCCCAGAGATCCCAGCCGACGCGGCCCAGGTCGTGCCGCACGCCGAGCTCGCGCAGACGGCGCCGGATCCCGTCGTGGATCTCCTCGCCGCCGAGCAGCTCCGAGGTGATCCCGTGGCAGGCAGCGCAGGTTTCGCGGGAGAACTCGCCCGAGAGGAGCGCGCGTACGCCCCGGGGCTCCTGGGTGGCCACCGCGGCGAGGATCCCCTCGAGCCGCGTCGAGGTCTCCTCCGCGAGGCGGTGGTGCCGTTCGCTCGCCCGGTCGCCGATGAGCCCCCGCAGGGGCTCGGAGAGCGTGCCGACCTCCGCGTAGATCTCCCTCCACTGCCGGAACCAGTCCGACGGGGGCAGATCGCCGCGGGCCGTGCGCCTCATCGTGGCGCGCAGGAGCTGACCGTTCGAGGCCATCAGCAGGCGATGGCGGTACAGGGCACGGGTGACCTCGGCTTGCGGGGACGGATCGTGCTCGAGCTCGGCCCAGTAGCGGGCGGCGGCTTCCGGGTCCAGCGTCTCCTCCGCGCGAAGCGTGAGCGGCCGGCCGTGGAACTGGAAGCAGAAGGTCTCCCACGTCCCATCCGCGTCGGCGTCGAACGAGGGCGTGCCCCACAGCCCGGTGGCCCGCACGATGCCGGCGTCGTCCACCGCGACGGCGAGACGCCCGCCGTCGGGGACCGCCACCACGACGATCCGCAGCGCGACATCCGCCCGGCCGAGGCGCGTCTGTCCGGTATAGATGCGGCTGAATCCGCTCTCGTGACCGGTGAGCTGCGCGACGCGCGCCAGGAGCCTCTCGTTCGGCTGGCTCTCGGCCACCTCGAGCTCGCGGACGTCCAGCCCGAGCTCCATGCCCAGGTCCAGGCCGTCGATCATCCCGGAGCCGGGGAGGGTCTCGCCCACCCCGCACGCGGCCAGGGCGAGGGGCGCGGTGACGAGAGCGAGCCCGAGCCGGAGCGCGCGCGGTGTGGCCAAGGGGCACCACCTCTGCGGACGGGGGAGGAGAGAAGACGAGCCGTACCACGGCTTCCGGCCGCGATCAAGCGCCCGGGAAGGCGGGCCCGGCGGCGGGGTCGGTCCCGGTCCGATCTGTTAGTCTCGCGGCGAACCGGGAGGGCACGACCCATCGCACCGGACTCGGCGGACCCGAAGACGCGCCCCGCCCGGCTCGCCGGACGCCACCTGCGCGCGGTCTGCCTGATCCTGCTGGTCCTGCCGGCCGCCCTTCCCCTGCTCCGCCCGGGATGGCTGCAGAGCCACGAGGGCGTCGCCTACCCGATCCGCGTCGTCGAGGTCGCCCGGTGCTGGTCGGACGGCCTGTGGTCGGCGATGTGGTTCCCGGACCTGAACCAGGGGCGCGGGTACCCGTTCCTCGCGTTCTACGCGCCGCTCGTGTTCTTCGCAGCGGGCGCGCTGCACTCGCTCGGCGCGTCGCTGGCGCTCTGCCTGAAGCTGGTGGTCGTGCTGGGCATGGCCGCGGGCGCGTCGGGCGCGTACCGGCTGCTCCGCCTCGGCTTCGCGCCGTGCGGGGCGATCGCCGGGGCGGCGCTCTGCAGCTACGCACCGTACCACGTTCGTGACCTCACCATCCGCGGCGACCTCGCCGAGTTCGTCGCCGCGAGCTTCCTGCCGTGGAGCCTCTTCGCCGTCCTGCGTCTCGCGCGCAAGCATCGCCCGGGCGACGTCGTCCTCGCCGCGGCGCTCGGCGCCTTGCCCGTCCTGACGCACAACATCGTCGCGCTCTTCGGCGGCGGGATGATGGTCCTCGCCGCGGCGGCCGCCGCAGCCGTGTCACCGCGCAAGATCGCCACCGCGACCGCGGCCGCGTGCGCCGGTGCGGGAACCCTCGCCCTGTCCGCGTTCTTCTGGCTACCGGCGCTGTACGAGCGGCGTCACGTGCGCATCGACGCGATGACCGAGGGCATCTACGACGTCGAGCGCAACTTCCTGGCGCTTCGGGACTTCTTCGCGACGCCGGCGGTTCCGGGCATCGGCCAGCAGCTGCCCATGTCCTTCGAGCTGGGCTGGCCCGCTCTCGCCGGGCTCGCCTTCCTGCCGTTCGCGCTGCGTGGGGCCACCGGGATGCGCGCCGCGTTGCTCGCGCTCGGGGCCGCTGCGTCGCTGGGCGGGCTCGTGATGACCATGCCGGCCGGCGCGCCGATCTACGACGCCGTCCCGCTGCTGCGGTTCGTGCAGTTTCCCTGGCGCTTCCTCGTTCTCGTCTCGCTGGGGCTCGGCGTGCTCGGCGGCGCGGGGCTCGGCGCGTTCCTCGCCGGCCGGATTGCTTGGGTGCGCTCCGTCGTCGCGGGCGCGGCCGCGATCTTCGCCGTGACCGCGGTCTCGCCCTTGCTCGGACCGAAACCGCACGGCGAGATCCCTCCCTGGTCGGTCGATCCGGAAGAGCTGGCCCGCGGCCGCCAGACCGCGACGGGAGTGGGCGAGTATCAACCGCGCTGGGCCGGCGAAGCACCGCCCGCCCGCGAGTTCGACCGCGGGATCCGCGCTCCCGAAGGCGTCCGCATCGAGGGCGAAGGCCGCAGCGTGGGACGCTACGAGTTCGTCGTCGAGAGCGCCGGCCCGTCGACGATCCTGCTGCGCGACGTGTACTACCCGGGTTGGACGGCGGAGGTCGGCGGGCGGGAGGTGTCGATCCGACCGCACGCCGAGAACGGCCAGTTGGAGCTCGACGTCGGGCCGGGCCGGCACGAAGTGCGCGTGCGGTTGGAAGCGACGCCGTTGCGGCGCGTCGCTCGCCTCGTTTCCGCCGCGGCCGCCGTGGCGGCCCTCGTCACGCTGGCGTTCGTGCGGCGCCGGAGCTGACGGTCAGTGCGCGCCGGGTCCGCCCGGTGCCGGCGCCGCGTACAGCCCGCGCACCACGCCGACCTTCTCCAGCGCGCGGAGCGTCCACCACGTCGGATCGAGCTCGAACCAGCGGAGCCCGTGGCGCGCGGAGCGCTGGTGCGCGTGGTGGTTGTTGTGCCAGCCCTCGCCCCAGGAGATCAGCGCGACCCACCAGTTGTTCCGGGAGTCGTCGCCGGTGGGGAAGGTCTGGTAGCCCCACGTGTGCGACGCGGAGTTCACCAGCCAGGTCGCGTGGTAGGAGAACACGGTGCGGACCGCGAGCCCCCAGATGAGCCAGCCCCAGCCGCCGAGCAGGTAGAGCACCACGCCGAGAACCGCTTGCGGCACCCAGAACCAGCGGTCCAGCCACGCGAGGACCGGCTCCTTGCGCAGGTCCTTCGCCGCGTCCAGCGGGTTCCGGCCGAGCGGGTCGTGGCAGAGGCACCACAGCAGGTGCGCCCAGAGGAAGCCGTGTCGCGGCGAGTGCGGGTCATCCTCGGTATCCGAGTCCCGGTGATGGATGCGATGGATCCCGACCCAGCGCACCGGACCGCCCTGATAGTTCATCGTGCCGAGCACGGCCAGCAGGTAGCGGAACGCCTTCGACGTCTCGAAACCGCGGTGCGTCAGCAGGCGGTGATAACCCATGGAGATGCCGAGGCCGCACGTGGCCCAGTAGAGCACGCCGGCCACGGCGAGGGCGCTCCAGCTGAAGGTCGCCGGTGCGAAGAGGCACATGGCGTGCAGCCCGGCGATCCCGAGGAAATGGTCCCATCGGATCCTGTCCAGACCCCACCGGCGAATCTCCGGCGCGGCCGCCACCCCACCTGTTGTCGCAGGGTCCAAGGTTCCTCCCGGCGCCCCGAGGGCGCCCGTCGCTCCGAAAAAAGGGGCCGCCCGGAGCCCGGGCGACCCCAAGTCAGAACTTAGATGTTCGTGGCTCAGCCGTCGAGCTTGACGACGTTCTCCGCCGCCGGACCCTTCGTGCCCTGCACCACGTCGAACTCCACCCGCTGCCCTTCGGCCAGCGTGCGGAAGCCGCCGTTCGGCTGCTGGATCGCCGAATGGTGCACGAAAACGTCCTTCTCTCCGTCCTCACGCGAAATGAAGCCGAAGCCCTTCTCGTCGTTGAACCACTTCACCGTTCCGGTGGTACGCATCCTGCCGTACTCCCTGGTTTGTTCTCGATTCGTCGGAGTCCGGCCCTGCCGTACCAACCAACGACTCGTACTCCCGCTGACCCCCGCGGGCGGGTGCGCCGTCCGTTCTCGATCGGCGCGCACGGGGAGCGGTCACCCGCCCCCGATTCCAACGGCCGCGCCGCCGCGCGGCATCCATCCGTTCGCCCTGCGGCTGGCACGTCCCGAGACGTTGCACCGGGCGGCGAGTCTGGCTCCCCGGGTAGGACTCGAACCTACAACCCTGCGGTTAACAGCCGCATGCTCTACCATTGAGCTACCGAGGAGCGAATTCGAGGCTTCTTCCCCGTGGTGCGTTCCGGGAGGGCGGCAATTCAGCCGGGCAAGGTAGCTCACGACCCTGCCTCTGTCAAGCCGCCCCTCCGGTGGTCTCCGGTGTGTCCGATGAGCTCTCCGAGCGCAGCGCGCAGGTCCGAGACGCGGTACGGCTTCTCCAGGACCTTTCCCGCCCCCGCCGCGAGCGCCCTGCGCTTCTCCTCCGCGGTCGCGTAGCCCGTGGCCACGAGGACGGGGAGATCCGGCGCCAGCTCTCGCAGCTCGTGCAGCACCCCCAGCCCGTCCACCCCCGGCATCCGCAGATCCAGGATCACGAGGCCGAGGCTCGCGTACTCCTCGCGAAGCCGCCGCAACGCCTCGACGCCGTTCGCCGCGAGGTGTACCTCGTAGCCGTCCTCCTCCAGGACCAGTCGCACCATCTCGCGGAAGGCCGGCTCGTCGTCGACCACCAGGATCGGACGCCCGAAGGGCCGCGTCCCGCCGGTCGGCGCCGGCAGCGCGATCTCGAACGTCGTCCCGCGTCCCGGCGCGCTCTGCACGTCGATCGTCCCGTGATGGCGGCGGACGATCCCGTAGGCCATCGCCAAGCCGAGCCCCGTTCCCGCCTGCTCCTTCTTCGTGGAGAAGAAGGGCTCGAAGATCCGCTCGGAGACCTCGCGGGACATACCCACGCCGGTGTCGCGGATGCGCAGCATCACTCCGGCGGTCGCCTCCCCGCCGGGCAGCCTGGCCAGCTCGCCGGTCGACAGCGGCTTCGTCTCCAGCGTGAGCCGTCCGCCGCCGGGCATGGCGTCGCGCGCGTTGAGGCAGAGGTTCAGGATGAGCTGCTGCAGCTCCACCTCATCGCCCTCCACCGTGCAGATGCTGTCGTCGAGGACGTACTCGAGCTCGATCTTCTTCCCCACGCTGGTGCGGATCAGCGAGCTGACCTCCTGGATCAGGCGGTTCAGCTGCAGAGCGACGACGCGGTTCCGGCCTCCGCGGGCGAACTTCATCAGCTCCTGGGCGAGGTGCTGCGCGCGCTTCGCCGCGGTCTCGATGTCGTCGAGCTCGCCCACGATGTGCGGGTCGTCGGGGAGCTTCACGCGCAGCACGCCGGCCTTGCCCAGGATGACGCTCACGAAGTTGCCGAAGTCGTGGGCCAAGCCGCTGGCGAAGCTGCCGATGGACTCCATCTTCTGCGCGCGGATGAGCAGCCGCTCCATCTGCGTGTCCCCCGACGCGGCGAGGATGGTCAGCACGTAGCCCGACGGCCTGCCGCCCTCGTCGGAGAGCTCGTTGGCGCGCATCCTCACCACCACGGGCTCTTCGGCGGGCGTGCGCAGCGGCATGTCCTGCGTCTCGAAGCACCGACCTTCGCGCAGACCGTCCAGCGCCGACTGTGCTTCGCGCGTCTGGAAGATGGCCAGCGAGCGCACGTCGAGCCCCAGCGGATCGGCCGGAAGCGCGTCCATGCCGCACATCGTGGCCAGCTCCGGGTTGAGCTCCAGGATGCGGAGGCGCGCGTCGACGAGGATGATGCCCACCGGGATCTTGTGGAACACCTTGCGGATCTCGCCCTGATCGCGGGGCAGGCGCGCGCCCACGATCGCCTCCAGGTTGCCCGAGGAGCCGCGCACCGCGCGGAGCCGCAGCCCGAGAGGGGAGCCGCGGGACACCAGCGTGCCGGTCCAGTCGCCGTCGCGCGCGGTCTCGCGCAGCGCGGCGAGCACTTCACGCCGGTCCGACTCGAAGAGCTCGGCGACGTGACGGCCGAGCCAATCGGAAACCGCTCCGGGATCCCTCTCCCAGCCCTCGCCCAGCTCGCGGATGCGGCCCCCGGAGTCCAGCACGAGCGTGGATGCGCCCAGGACGGAGAGCAGGGCCCGCGACCAGCGCAGCCACTGCTCGGCGGCCTCCCCGACGCGACGATCACGCAGCACGAAGAGGGTTTCCTGGTTGTCCTCCAGGAAGAGCAGCCGCACCGCGCAGGGCACGGACTCGCCGTCGTTGGTGCGGAGCACCACCGGCCACTCCGAGCTCTCGGTGGTGCCGCGTTCCCGGCGGAGCCGCTCCCAGACCGGTCGGTCCGCGCCGGCGAAGACGAGATCCAGCGGTCGCCCGCGCACCTCCTCCTCCCCCCAGCCCAGGATCCGGGTGGCCCGCCGAGGCCAGTGCGCGACTTTCCCGTCGCGGTCCACGCGGACGATGGCGAGGTCGGACTGCTCGGCGAGCGCGCCGCTCACCTCGTCGCTCTCCACGGCCGCCACCTGCCCGCCGGCCGGGAAGGCGAAGAGCAGCAAGCCGCCTTCGCCTCGCGTCAGGACTATGTCGACCGGGCCGGCCGCCGAGGGTTCGGCGGAACCGACAGTGCGCGCCGCCGGAACCGCCACCGCTCCCTCCACCCGCACCCGATCCACGGCCGCGAGCAGGCGGGCCACATCGGGCGGCGCGAGGTAGCCGCCGGGCTCTCGCCCGACCAGCGCCTCGGGTCGGATGCCGAGCAGGCGTCCGAAGGCGCGGGACGCCACCGTGACCCGACCGTCGCCGCCGAGTCGGGCGAAGGGGACCACGCCCCACGAGGGATCGGCGTCGGCGGCCTGCGGAGCCGCGCCGGCGTCGCGGGTGAGCTCGAGCACCGGCTCGGGCTCACCCCGAGCGAGCCGATTGGCAAGCCAGGACGCGAACGCCGCCGCGAAGGTCTCGAGCGCCCGCCGATCCGGGGGACCGAACGGACTCTCCGAGGTCGAGGCCAGGACCAGCGCCCCGTCCGGGTCGGCCACGGGCCCCAGGGGGAGGGTCAGCAGGGCGGTGACGCCCGACCGCTTCAGGACCGAGTCGATGTGGCCGGGAGGGTCGTGGAGCCGCTCGTGCAGGAGGCCGGCCTGCAGACGCGCTCGCACGTCGGCGCTGCTCTGCGCTTCCCAGGAAGTGATCCAGCCGCCCGGAAGCCCTCGCGAGGCCAGGATGCGGGCGGAATCACCCGCACGCAGCGCCACGAGGCCCCCGGAGACACCGTACGCCCCGAGGAGCCCGTTCAGGAGGTACCGGGCGCCCTCCCCCGGCTCCACCGCGGCAAAGACCCAGCTCAGGACCTCCAGAGGCCCCTGGGGTTCGGCGGTCTGGGCAGGCACAGCCGTCGGAGACTCCGAAAGTCCTCGCGGACCGGATTCCGTCAATGGTTCCTCTCGGGCCCGGGCGCGCGACTCCCGGGCGCTTCCCCTCTCATCGGGCCGCTCTCGAGGCGGAATGAGGGGGAGGGAGCGAAAAGACCCCGGGCGGCTGCCCGGGGTCCTCATCGATGAGATTCCGATCGGAGAACGGCCTCAGTCGCCGCTGGGGCCGGCCTTCCGGCGCTGGGCCCGCTGGCCCGGGCTCCGCGGGGCAGGCGCCTTGGGGCCGCCCCGCCTTCCCGGAGCGCCCTTCTTCTTCTTCTCGGGGGTCGATTCTCCCGCTGCACGGCGGCCGGCGGGCTTCGCCTTCCGGCCCTCGGCCTTCTTGCCCGAGGTCTCCTCGGCCGCGACCGGAGGCGCCACGACCTTCCGCTCGACGAGCTCGAGAATCGACATCGGGGCGTTGTCGCCCGGGCGGAAGCCGGTCTTCAAGATCCGCGTGTATCCGCCCGGCCGCTCCGCGAACCGCGGGCCGATCTCGGCGAACAGCTTCTTGAGGACGTCGTTGTCACGGACGACCCGCGCCGCCTGCCGGCGGGCGTGGATGTCCCCCCGCTTGGCGAAGGTGATGACGCGCTCGGCCACGCGGCGAACTTCCTTCGCCCTGGGCACGGTGGTGACCACCTGCTCCTCCCGGAAGAGCGACGTGACCATGTTGCGGAACATCGCCTTGCGATGGGCCGCGGTTCTCCCGAGCTTGGAAACGCTTTTCCGGTGTCTCATCGTCTCTCACTCCGCATCGGCCGCGCAGCGAAGCCGCTCGGCTCCGCCCCGCGATCCGTCAGACCGTGGCCTCTTGCTCGGGGGTTTCGGTCCGGACGCGCTCCTGCGGCGCTCCGAGCCACTTGGACACGTCCATTCCGAAGGACAGGTTCATCCCCACCAGGATCTCCTGGATTTCCTTGAGGGACTTGCGGCCGAAGTTCCGCTGCTTGAGCATCTCCGCCTCGCTCTTCTGCACCAGCTCGCCGATCGTCCGGATGTTCGCGGACGTCAGGCAATTGCTGGAGCGAACGGAGAGCTCGAGCTCGTCGACCGACCGGGCGAGCAGCTCGCGCATGCGCTCGAACTCCTCGTCGTAGTGCTCCTCCTCGACGATCTCCGGCTCCTCGTCGAAGTTGATGAAGATCATCACGTGATCCTTCATGATCTTCGCGGCGTGGGCGACCGCGTCCACCGGGCTGACCGAGCCGTCCGTCCAGATCTCCATGTTCAGCTTGTCGTAGTCCGTGCGCTGCCCGACGCGGGTGGCCTCGACGTTGTAGCGCACCTTGATCACCGGACTGAACAGCGAGTCCAGCATGATCGTGCCGAGGGGCTGCTCGTCCAGGCGATGCTGCTCCGCCTGCACGTAGCCGCGGCCGCACATCACGCCGACTTCCATGGCCAGCTTCGCGCCCTTGTTCACCGTGGCGACGTACTGGTCCGGGTTGAGCAGCTCGACGTCCGGCTCGAACACGAAATCTCCGCCGGTCACGTGCTTCTCGCCCTCGACCTCGAGGCGGCCCTTGCGGATCTCCTCGCCGTCGTAGCGGAACTGCAGGCTCTTGAGGTTCAGCACCAGCTCGGTGACGTCCTCGCGGACGCCGGGAACGGTGGAGAACTCGTGCTCCACTCCCTCGACGCGTGTGAACACCGCGGCCGATCCCTGCAGGCTGGACAGCAGGACGCGCCGCAGGGAGTTCCCGATCGTCGTCCCGAATCCCTTCTCCAAGGGCTGAACGGTGAGCTTCCCGTAGTTCCCGGTGAGCGTCGTCTCGTCGAAGTCGACGCTTCGCGGCATGGTCAGGGGTCTCCACTTCATCGACATGGTGGATCTCCTTCCTTCCATTGGAGAGCCCGGCTCCTCGATCCTCGACGGGATCTTCTGCCGGAGTCTCCGGCGCTGTTCGCGCCGAGTTCACACGCTACTTCGAGTAGAGCTCCACGATCAGCTGCTCGTTCAGCGGCACGGGGATCTGCTCCCGGCTCGGACTGGAGAGCACCGATCCGGCCAGGCTCTCCTTGTCCACGTTCAGCCAGCTCACCAGCGAGCTCGGATCCCGCGAATCCAGGGAGGCCTTGACCACGTCCAGCTTGCGGCTGTTCTCCCGCATGGCGATCCGATCCCCCGGCTTGCACTGGTAGGACGGAATCGTCACCGTCCTGCCGTTCACCGAAAGGTGGCGGTGCAGCACGAGCTGCCGGGCCTGCGAGCGCGACGAGGCCATCCCCAGGCGGAACACGAGATTGTCCAGCCGCATTTCCAGCATGCGCAGCAGGTTCTCGCCGGTCACGCCCTTCATGCCGGTCGCGCGGCGGTAATAGCCCCGGAACTGTCGCTCGAGGACTCCGTACATGCGCCGCGCCTTCTGCTTCTCGCGCAACTGAACGCCGTAGTCGGACACCTTGCGGCGCATGCTCTGACCGTGCACGCCGGGCGGGTAGTTGCGCCGCTCGATCGCGCACTTCAACGTGAGACAGCGGTCGCCCTTGAGGAAGAGCTTCACGCCCTCCCGCCGGCATTGCCTGCACTTCGGATCGATGTTTCGTGCCATCTCTCTACCCCTAGTTCCGGCGGCGCTTCTTCGGGCGGCAGCCGTTGTGCGGAATCGGCGTGACGTCCCGAATGGCCGAAATGTCCAGACCGGCGATCGTCAGCGAGCGAATGGCCGCTTCCCGGCCTGCGCCGGGGCCGCGGACGCGGACCTCGACGCGCTTCATGCCCAGCTCCAGGGCCTCCTTGGCAGCTTTCTCCGCGGCCAGCTGCGCCGCGAAGGGCGTGCTCTTGCGCGAGCCCTTGAATCCCATCTTGCCCGCGGAAGCCCACGACACCACGTCACCCTTCGTGTCCGCGATGGTGACGATGGTGTTGTTGAAGGTGCTCATCACGTGGGCGATGCCCACGGCCTCGACCTTCCGGTCCTTCTTCTTGCGCTTCGGCTTCGGTTTGGTGGTGGCTTCCGCCAACGTTCCTCTCCTTTACTTCTCCGCTACTCTTGCTTACTTCGCCTTCTTGCGCAGGCCGGAGCCCTTCTTCGGCCCCTTTCGCGTGCGCGCGTTCG
The DNA here is from genome assembly GCA_052390515.1 of Candidatus Eiseniibacteriota bacterium. Classification (GTDB taxonomy): domain Bacteria; phylum ARS69; class ARS69; order ARS69; family ARS69; genus JBQTGV01. The sequence goes on from JBQTGV010000032.1 coordinate 34,522, forward strand.
TGGACGTGCGCTGTCCGCGCACGGGCAGGCCGCGGCGGTGACGGAGCCCACGGTAGGAGCCGATGTCCATCAACCGCTTGATGTTCATCGACACCTCGCTTCGCAGCGAGCCCTCCACCTTGTAATTGCCCTCGATCTCCGAGCGGATCTTCGCCGTGTCGGATTCGGGCAGGTCCTTGGCCCGGATGCTCGGATCGACGCCGGTCTTCTCCAGGATCCGCCGCGCGCTGGTGCGGCCGATCCCGTAGATGTACGTCAGCGCGATTTCCATCCGCTTGGTCGGGGGCAGATCGATTCCGGCGATGCGCGGCATCTCTTACTCCTTGGACTAGCTTCGCGTCAGCTGGCGCTGCTTGTGACGCGGGTTGGCCTTGCAGATCACCCGCACGACGCCGTGGCGCTTCACGATCTTGCACTGGTTGCAGATCTTCTTCACCGACGTCCGAGACTTCATGATTCGCTCCGACTCACTTGTAGCGGTAGACGATGCGACCGCGGGACAGATCGTAAGGCGAGAGCTCCACGGTCACCTTGTCCCCCGGCAGGATCTTGATGAAGTTCATCCGCATCTTCCCCGAGATATGTGCCAGCACGCGGTGCCCGTTCTCCAGCTCGACCCGGAAGCTCGCGTTCGGCAACGGCTCGACCACGGTTCCCTCGACCTGGATGCCCTGCTCCTTCGCCATCAGAACCCCTGCTCGGCCACCGCGCCCTCGGTGAGGATCATCGGACCCTCCTCGGTGACGGCGACGGTGTGCTCGAAGTGCGCCGAGAGCGATCCATCCCGCGTCACGACGGTCCACTTGTCCGGCAGGATCTCGACGTCGGCGCTACCGGCGTTCACCATCGGCTCGATGGCGAGCGCCATTCCCGGGCGAAGCACCGGCCCCTGGCCGGGGCTCCCGAAGTTGGGGACCTGCGGGTCCTCGTGCATGGACCGGCCGATCCCGTGGCCGACGAGGCTCCTCACCACCGAGAAGCCGGCACTCTCCACGTGCTGCTGGACCGCCCACGAGACGTCGCCGATGCGGTTCCCGGCCTTCGCGTGGCCGATCCCCGCATAGAGCGCGCCGCGCGTGACCTCGAGCAACCGCCGCACCTCCTCCGAGGGTTCCCCCACGGGAAGGGTCTGGGCGGCATCCGCGTAGAATCCCAGAGCTTCGACCCCGATGTCCACTCCTACGATGTCCCCGGTCTCCAGGACCCTCTGGCCCGGAATCCCGTGGACGACCTCGTCATTGACCGAGGCGCACACCGAGGCCGGAAAGCCACGATACCCCTTGAACGCGGGCCGTCCACCCCTCTCGCGGATGTACTCCTCGACGATCCGGTCCAGCTCCCCGGTTGTCAGGCCCGGGCGAAGGACCTCGCGGACCTTCCGGTGGGCGCCGCTGACGATTTCCCCGGGGTGCTGCATCTCCCGGACTTCCTTCGGGGACTTCAGCAGGATCATCGCGCGGCCCTCCGGGGCGCGTCGGTGATCTCCCGGATGCGGTCCCGGATCTCCTGGACCGTGCCCGTTCCGTCGATGCGCCGGACCAGCCCCCGCTCTTCGTAGTAAGCCACCAGCGGCGCCGTCTGCTCCTCGTAGACCCGGAGGCGGTTCCGGACCGTCTCCTCGGTGTCGTCGGAGCGGCCCTGGTCGGCGGCCCGCCCGGCGATCCTTCGCACCAGCTCGTCCTCCGGCACCTCGAGATCCAGGACTCCGGCGAGGCTCTGTCCGATCTCCCGCAGCATCCCGTCGAGGCTCTTGGCCTGGGCCCGGTTCCTCGGGTATCCGTCCAGGATGCAGCCGCGGGAGGCGGCCCCGGTCAGCGTCTCGCGGACCATGCCGAGGATCAGCTCGTCGGGCACCAGCTCCCCCGCTTCCATGAACGACTTGGCCTTGCGGCCGAGTTCGGTCCCCTGGGCCACCGCTCGCCGGAGCAGGTCCCCCGTCGACACGTGCGGCACGGCGAGGTGCTCCGCCAGGAGCTTCGCCTGCGTTCCTTTCCCGGCACCGGGAGCGCCCAGCAGGATCCAGATCATCGCCGACCCCGCAGCCGTCCCTTCTTCAGGAAGCCGTCGTAGTGCCGCATCAAGAGGTGGCTCTCGATCTGCTGGAGCGTATCCAGCGCCACGCCGACCACGATCAGGAGGCCCGTGCCGCCGAAGAAGAAGGGCACGGCCAGCTGGTCGATCAGCACGAACGGCAGGATGGCGATCGCCGCCAGGAAGATCGCTCCGGGCAGCGTGATGTGCGTCATGATGCGATCGATGTACTCGGCGGTGCGCTTCCCGGGACGGATGCCGGGGATGAACCCGCCGTGCTTCTTCATGTTGTCCGCCAGATCGGTGGGATTGAACATGATGGCCGTGTAGAAGTAGGCGAAGAACACGATGATCGCCGAGTAGATGAGGGAGTGCACCACAGTCCCGAACCTCAGATTGGCGGCCATGCCCTGGATCCATTCGCTGTTCGGCCAGTACAGCGCGAGCGTGCTCGGGAACATGATGAACGACTGGGCGAAGATGATGGGAATCACGCCGGCGGTGTTGACGCGCAGCGGAATGTGCGTGCTCTGTCCGCCGTACACCTTCCGCCCCACCACCCGGCGGGCGTACTGCACCGGAATGCGGCGCTGCCCCTGGGTGATGAGGATCACCGCGGCGATGATGCCGACCATGAACGCGAGCACGATGAGCAGCACCCCGACGTGCAGCGCGCCGCTCATGACCAGTCGCACCGTGTTGGCCGCGTCGGCCGGATAGCTCGCGACGATGCCGATGAAGATGATCAGGGAGATCCCGTTACCGATGCCCCGCTCGGTGATCTGCTCGCCGAGCCACATCGTGAAGACGGTGCCGGAAACGAGCGTGATCACGGTGGTGAACTCGAACATGATGCCCGGATGCAGCACCACGGTCCCGCCCGACATCCCTTCCAGGAACTTGGCCACGCCGAAACCCTGGATGATGGCCAGCAGCACCGTCCCGTAGCGCGTGTACTGCGTGATCTTCTTGCGGCCCGACTCGCCCTCCTTCTGCAGCTTCTCGAAGTAGGGGACCACCGCGGTCAGCATCTGAAAGATGATCGACGCCGAGATGTACGGCATGATCCCCAGAGCGAAGATCGTCGCCTGGGAGAGATTGCCGCCGACGAACATGTCGTAGAGCCCGAAGAGCGAGCCCTCCTGCTGGGCGAAGAACGCGCGCAACGCGTCGCTGTTGATGCCCGGCGTGGGGACGTGGCCGCCCAAGCGGTAGATGCACAGCATCCCCAGCGTGAAGAGAACACGTCTCTTCAGCTCGGGAATCTTGAAGATGGCCGTGATCTTGTCGACGAATGCCATCGCGACCTACTCTTCGCCCTTTCCGGGAGCGGCCGTTCCCGACCACTCGACCAGCTCGATCGAGCCGCCCTTCGCCTCGATCTTGCTCCGCGCGGAGCCGCTCACGGCGTGCACGCGGACGCGCCAAGCCGCGCCGACGTCGCCGCGGGCCAGGATCTTCACGCGCGGCGCCGGCCCGTTCACCAGACCGGCGGCGCGCAGGGACTCGACGGTCACCTCGCTCCCCGCTTCGAGCCGCTCGAAATCGTCCAGGTTGACGACCGAGTTCTCGACCCGGTTCCTGGGCGCGAAGCCGCGCTTGGGAATCCGGCGGTACAGGGGCATCTGTCCGCCCTCGAACCAGGCCTTCATGCCGCCGCCCGAACGCGAGTTGTGTCCCTTCATGCCCTTCGTGGCGGTCTTGCCGTGTCCCGAGCCCGGACCGCGGCCCACGCGCTTGTTCTTACGACGTGCTCCCGGATCCGGCTTCAGATTGTTGAGCTGGAACATCGCTTCCTCTTCCCGGCGCGGCGCGCCTAGCCCTCGAGTTCCTCGACCCGGATGAGATGCCTGACGGTGTCGATCATCCCGCGGATGGCCGGCGTGTCGTCGTGCTCCACCGTGTGGTGCAGCCTGCGAATGCCCAGCGCGCGGATGGTCAGGCGCTGGTTCTTCTTCCGGCTGATCGCGCTCCGGATCTGCGTGACCTTGAGCCGCTTGGCCATGATCAAGCCTCTTCCTCGTTGCCGAACAGGCGCGCCACCGAGATCTGACGGCGATGCGCGACGTCCCGCGGCGTACGCAAGCTCTTGAGCCCCTTGACCGTGGCCTTGACCACGTTGTGGGCATTGCTGGTCCCCAGGCACTTGGTCAGCACGTCCTTGAACCCGGCGACTTCCAGGAGCGGGCGAACGGCTCCGCCGGCGATCACTCCCGTGCCTGGACTGGCGGGGCGCAGCAGGACTCTCCCCGCTCCGGACCGACCGATGATCGGATGTGGCACGGTTCCGTTGATCATCGCGACGGTGAACATCTCCTTCTTCGCGTTCTCCGTCGCCTTGCGGACCGCCTCGGAGACCTCGTTGGCCTTACCCAGCCCCGCTCCGACGCGCCCCTTCTCGTCGCCGACGGCGACCAGCGCATTGAAGCTGAACCGCCGGCCGCCCTTCACCACCTTGGCGACGCGGTTGATCTGGATGATCTTCTCGGTGAACTCCTTGCGCTCTTCCTGGCGGTCCCGCGTCCTCGGACCGCGGCCGCCACGACCGCCACGGCCGCCGCCACCCCGGCCGCCGCGATCACCGCCGCGGCCGCCGCGACCGCCACGTTCCCCGCGGTCGCCGGCCCCGGGAGGTGCGCCCGAGCCCGCCGCTCCGCCGGGAGTCTCGACGTTCGTGCTCGTGCTCAAAACTCCAGGCCTCCTTTCCGCGCCGCTTCCGCCACGGCCTTGACCCGGCCATGGTACAGCCGCCCCGCTCGATCGAAGGCGACCTTGGTGATTCCGCTCTCGCGGGCCAGCCGCGCCACCTCGCGGCCCACCGCCTCCGAGCGCCGCATCTTGATGGAACCTTCCCCCGGCGGGTTCGCCAGTGTCTTGCCGGTGCTGGACACCGACACCAGCGTCTTTCCGAGGTCGTCGTTCACGATCTGCGCGCGCACGTGCTTGAGGCTCCTCGTCACCACCAGGCGCGGGCGGTCGTCGGTTCCGCGCAGCTTCCTGCGTACGCGCAGCCGGCGTCGCTCGAGCCCTGCGTTCTTGATCCGATTCGAGTCCGTCATCTCGTCAGCTTCCTCAGGATCAGCCGGCGGCCGTCTTGCCCGCCTTGCGGCGGATCTGCTCGCCCGCGTACTTGACACCCTTGCCCTTGTACGGTTCGGGCGGCCGCTTGCCGCGGATGTCCGCGGCCATCTGGCCGACCGCCTGCTTGCTCGCGCCCTTCACCACGATCCTCGTGGGCTCGGGCGTCTCGAACTCGATCCCCGGCGGCGGATCCAGGACGATGGGATGCGAATACCCGAGATGCATCACCAGCACCTTGCCCTTCTTCTCCGCGCGGTAGCCGACCCCGACGATCTCCAGGGTCTTCGAGTACCCCTTGGACACGCCGATGACCGCGGAATTCACCAGGCTCCGCGAGAGCCCGTGCAGAGACCGGTGGGGCTTGCTGTCCGACGGGCGGGAGACGCGCACCTCACCGTCGCCGACTTTCACGTCCATCTCCGCCGGGATCCTCACTGACAGCTCGCCGAGCGGTCCCTTCGCGGTGAAGACGCCTTCGCGGAACGCAACGGCGACGCCGCCGGGCACCGCAACGGGGAGTCTGCCGATTCGCGACATCGTTCTTCTCCTACCAGACGCTGCAGAGGACTTCGCCGCCGACGCCGATCTTCTTCGCCTCGCGGCCGGTCATGATCCCTCGCGACGTCGAGAGGATCGAGATTCCCATGCCGCCGAACACCCGCGGCACCTCCCCGTACCCGCAGTAGCGGCGAAGGCCGGGCTTGGAGACCCGCTGAAGGCCGCTGATCACCGGCTCGTCGCTCGGCGTGTACTTCATGTAGACGCGGATCAGGCCTTGCGGCTTCCCCTCGACGTCCACGTACTTGTAGCTCGCGATGAAGCCTTCCTTCTTCAGAATGCGCGCGATCTCGAGCTTCAGCTTGGACGCCGGCACGTCGACGCGCTTGTGGCGCGCCATACCCGCGTTCCTGATCCGGGTGAGCATGTCCGCAATGGGATCGGACATCGACATCTTCTGCATCTCCTCTTCGGTCCCGGAGCGCCTCGGGCGCCCTCGAACCGCCGGCCGCTCGACGCGCGGCTACCAGCTCGCTTTCACGACTCCCGGAACCTGACCCAGGTGGGCCAGCTCCCGGAAGCAGATGCGACACATCGCGAAGTCGCGCATGTACGCACGCGGCCGGCCGCAGCGCCGGCAGCGGTGGTACGCGCGCACCTTGAACTTCGGCGTTCGCTTGGACTTCTCGATCAGACACTTCTTGGCCATGAATCCCTCCGCCGGCTAGTTCCGCCGGAACGGGAACTTGAGCAACCGCAGCAGTTCCATCGCTTCCTCGTCGTTGGACGCGGTGGTGACGATGGAGACGTTCATGCCGCGGATCTTCGCCACCTTGTCGATCTCGATCTCCGGGAAGATCAACTGCTCCCGGATGCCCATCGTGTAGTTCCCGCGCCCGTCGAAGCCGTTGGTGGGCATCCCGCGGAAGTCGCGGATCTGCGGCATCGCCGTGTTGATGAGGCGATCGTAGAACTCCCACATCCGGGTGCGCCGCAGCGTGACCATCGCGCCGACGGGAACGCCTTCCCTCAGCTTGAAGTTGGCGATCGACTTCTTCGCCTTGCGGACCGAGGGGTGCTGGCCGGTGATCTTGCGCAGCGTCTGCACCGCCTCCTCCAGGAGGTTGGGACTCGCGCTGGCTTCCCCGACACCGATGTTCAGGGTGATCTTGCCGAGCGTCGGCACCATCATCGGATTCGAGTACCCGAACTTCTTCATGAGCGCGGGAACGGTCTCGCGACGGTACTCGCTCAGGATTCTCGCAGTCATCTCGGCTAACCCTCGTTGTCCGGCACGACTTCGCCGCTCTTCCTGGCCACGCGCTGCCGCTTGCCGTCCGCCAGGACCTGGTGACCGACGCGGGTGCGCTCACCCTTGGCCGGATCGATGAGCATCACGTTGGACACGTGGATCGGCGCCTCCCGCTCCATGATCCCCGCCTGGCGGTTCGGCCGCGCCCGGGTGTGTCGCTTGACGAAGTTCACGCCCTCCACGATCACCTTGCTCGTGCCCGGGAACACCTTGAGGACCTTGCCCTGCTTCCCCTTGTCGTTGCCGGTGACCACGACTACCTGGTCGAAGCGTCGGATCTTCATTCGGGTCCTCCCTAAACGACTTCCGGAGCCAGCGAGATGATCTTCATGAACTTGCGCTCGCGAAGCTCCCGCGCCACCGGCCCGAAGATGCGGGTACCGCGCGGCTCCTGCTGCTCGTTCCAGCACCGCGGCGTTCTCGTCGAAGCGGATGTACGACCCGTCGCGACGGCGGATCTCCTTCTTGGTCCGCACCATCACCGCCTTGACGACGTCGCCCTTCTTGACCGCCGCGCCCGGGATGGCGCTCTTGACCGCGAGAATCACGATGTCTCCCACCGACGCGTAGCGACGCCGGGTTCCGCCGATCACGCGGATCACCTGGCCGCTCTTCGCGCCGGAGTTGTCGGCGATCTCCACCATCGTTTCCTGCATGACCATGACAGGATCTCCCCGGGCTACTCCGCCTTCTTCACCGTCTCCAGGTACCGCCAGCGCTTCCGCTTGGAGATCGGCCTCGTCTCCATGACTCGGATCACGTCCCCGACCGCGCACTCGTTCTTCTCATCGTGAGCCATGATCTTCGACGTGCGCTTCACGATCTTGCCGTACTCCGGATGCTGGACCCGGCGCCGCAGCGCCACGACCACGGTCTTGTCCCCGCCGGCGCTGACGACCTCGCCCACCCTGACCTTGCGCTTGTTCCGCTTCGTGCTCTCTTCTTCCTGGAACATCCCCGCTCCTCAGGCGCCTACGCGGCGCGCTCATCGGCCCCGGCCTGCTTCTCCCGGATCAAGGTCTTGATCCGGGCGATGTTCCGCCGCACGCGGCGGATCACCAGCGGGTCGTCGAGCGGCTCGGTGGCCAGCCGGAACTTCAGCTTGAAACGCTCCTCGCCCAGCTCGTCCAGCTTGGTGCGAAGCTCGTCCAACGTCATCGCGCGCAGGTCTTCGATCTTCATCTCTGCTCCGTGATGGGCGCCTCACGCGAAATGAACCGCGTCTTGATAGGCAGTTTGTGGCGGGCGAGCGCCATTGCTTCCTTGGCCAGGGCGATGTTCACTCCCTCGAGCTCGAAGAGGATCCGACCTGGCTTCACCACCGCCACCCAGAACTCGGGCGCCCCTTTCCCTTTGCCCATCCGAGTCTCGGCGGGCTTCTTCGTCACCGGTTTGTCCGGGAAGATCCGGATCCAGATCTTCCCGCCGCGCTTCACTCGCCGGGTCAGCGCGACGCGGGCCGCTTCCAGCTGCCGCGCCGTGATCCGCCCCGGCTCCATGGCCTGCAGCGCGTACTCGCCGAAGTCGATGTTCGACCCGCGATACGCGGCGCCGCGCATGTTGCCCTTCTGCTGCTTGCGGTACTTGGACCGCTTCGGCATCAGCATGACGTGCTCATCCTCTCGGAGCCGGCGTCGACGGCGCCGATCCCGGACCGGTGGCCGCCATGGAGTGCTCCCGCTCCGCGCTCTGCTTGGTCAGCAGCTCGCCTTTGAAGATCCACACCTTCACGCCGATCGCGCCGTAGGTGGTCCGGCAGGTGACCGCGGAGTAGTCGATGTCGGCCCGCAAGGTGTGCAGCGGAACACGTCCCTCCATGTACTTCTCGCGGCGGGCCATCTCCGAGCCGCCGAGCCGTCCGGCGCACTCCACGCGGATCCCGAGCGCCCCGCGGCGCATCGCCGAGGACAGCGCCTTCTTCATCGCACGGCGGAACCCGACCCGCTGGGAAAGCTGCCGGGAGATGTGCTCGGCCACGAGCCGCGCGTCCACCTCCGGCTTGTCCACTTCCTGGATCTCGATGTAGACGTCGCGACCGGTGATGGTCTGCAGCTCGTCGCGGATCTGGTCCACCTGCGCGCCCTTGCGCCCGATCACGATTCCCGGGCGGGCGGTGTGGATCACGATCGTCACCTTCTTCGCCTTGCGCTCGATCACCACCTTGGAGACGCCGGCCTGCGACAGGCGCTTGTCCAGGTAGCGCCGGATCATCAGGTCCTCTTCCAGCAGGTCGGGGTAGTCGTGGCCCGCGAACCACCGGGAATCCCAGGTCTTCACGATCCCCAGGCGAAGCCCGACCGGATGCGTTTTCTGTCCCACGGATTCCCTCCTCAGGCCTTCTTGGACCGGACCGTCTTGGACCCGACGGCGATGGTCAGGTGGCTCGTGCGCTTGCGGATCCGGCGGACCCGCCCCATCGGCCCGGACCGGAACCTGCGCATGGTCGGGCCGCCGTCCACGAACGCGCGCGTCACGTAGAGATCGTCCACGCTGGGACGCTGCACCTCCGCGGCGTCCTCCCGCACGTACAGGGCGTTGGCCACCGCCGACCGCAGAGTCTTCTCCACCAGGGGCGAAGCCTTCTTCTGCGTGGACTGCAGGATAGTGAAAGCGTCCTCCACTTTGAGGCCGCGAATGAGATCGACGACCAGCCGCATCTTGCGCGGACTGATCCGCATGTGACGTGCCTCGGCTCTCGATTCCATCGCGTCCCCTTACTTCTTCGCCGCGGCCTTTTCGGCCTTGGACTTGGCTCCGGAGTGCCCGCGGAACGTGCGCGTCGGAGCGAACTCTCCCAGCTTGTGGCCGACCATGTTCTCGGTCACGTAGATGGGAATGAACTTGTTGCCGTTGTGCACGGCCAGCGTATGCCCGACGAAGTCGGGAGTGATCGTGGACCGCCGCGCCCACGTCTTGATCACCCGCTTCTCTCCCGACTTGTTCATGGCCTCGACCTTCGCGACGAGGCTGTCCACGACGTAGGGCCCCTTCTTCAACGATCGGGACATCCTACTTCCTCCTCTTGACGATCATCTGGTCCGAGGCCTTCTTCGCCCGTCGCGTCTTGTAGCCCTTCGTCGGCTTGCCCCACGGCGTGCACGGGTGGCGCCCACCGGAGGACTTGCCCTCGCCGCCACCCATGGGGTGGTCGATCGGGTTCATGGCCACGCCGCGCACGTACGGCCGCCAGCCCAGCCACCGGTTGCGCCCGGCCTTGCCGATGGAGATGTTCTGCGCGTCCTCGTTGCCCACCTGACCGACCGTGGCGTAGCACGCGGAGAGCACGCGGCGGACCTCGCCGCTCGGCAGACGCAGCAGCGTCAGGTTCCCTTCCTTCGCCATCACCTGGGCGAAGGTGCCGGCGCCCCGCGCCATGCGGGCGCCCTGGCCCGGCCGCAGCTCGATGGCGTGCACCAGCGTGCCCAGCTGGATCCTGGAGAGCGGAAGCGCGTTCCCGGTGCGCAGCTCGGCGTCCGGCCCGCTCATGAGCGCGTCGCCCACCTTCAGTCCCTGCGGCGCGATGATGTAGCGCTTCTCGCCGTCCACGTAGACGACCAGCGCGATCCGCGCGTTGCGGTTCGGATCGTACTCGATCGTCGCCACGCGTCCCGGGATCCCGAACTTGTCCCGCTTGAAGTCGATGCGCCGCCAGTTACGCTTGTGGCCGCCGCCGCGATGTCGTGCTGTCACGTGCCCGTGGTGGTTCCGCCCGCCCTTCTTCCTCAGCGGCTCGACCAGGGACTTCTCGGGCGTGTCCGTGGTCAGGTCGCTGAAGTCGGACGAGGTGTGGAAACGCCGCGTAGGCGTGTACGGCTTGTACTTCTTGATCGGCATTGCTCTTTCTTCCTCGTGTCCGCTGTCCCTCGTTCGCGCCCTTCGGCCTCAGAGCGGCACGGCTGCCCGGAACGGGCGCCGAACCGATTGGGGTCACTCCCCCCGGGTCGGGGGTGATACCCGTCTGCGGCGCGGACACCGCCACGGGCGCGACGAGTCGTCACATCAAGACGCGGCTACACTCCTTCGAACAGATCGATCGTGTTCCCGGCCGCCAGGGTCACGAGCGCCTTCTTCCAGGCCGCCCGCCGTCCCTGGTGGACTCCCATTCGCTTCATCTTGCCCGCGCGATTCACGGTGCGCACGCGGGTGACCTTCACCCCGAAGATCTCCTCGACCGCCCGCTTCACGTCGAGCTTGTTCGCCCTCGGATCCACCTCGAACGCGTACGCATTCACCGTCTCCCTCGCCACGGTGGCCTTCTCGGTCAGGAGGGGCCGCCGCAGCACGTCGCGCGCGTGCATCACGTGAACACCTCCTCGAGCTTCGCCAGGCCCTTCTTGGTGAGGACGATCCAGTCAGCCGCGACGATGCTATACGTGTTCACCTCGCGGGAGGACAGCGCCAGCACCGTCGGAATGTTGCGCGCGCTGAGCGCCAGCGCCTCGGTCAGCTCGTCGGTGAGCAGCAGCACCTTCCGCTCGGCCAGCTCCATCTTGGCCAGCAGGCTCCACAGGACCTTGGTCTTCGGCTCGGTCAGATCGATCGAGTCGATGACCGCCACACGACCAGCCTTGGCCCGGTCGGACAGCGCCGACTTGAGCGCGAGCCGCTTGACCTTCTTGGGAAGGCGATACGAGTGGTCGCGGGGCTTCGGACCGTGGATCCGGCCGCCGCCGACCCACAACGGGCTTCGCCACGTACCCGCCCGCGCCCGCCCCGTGCCCTTCTGTCGCCACGGCTTGGAGTTGGACAGGCTCACCTCGCCACGCGTCTGCACCTTCACCGTGCCCTGCCGCTGGTTGGCCAGGTAATTGACCACCGCTTCCCACACGACGTGGGAGTTCGGCTCGATGCCGAACAGCCCGTCGGGCAGCTTCGCCGTCCCGGTCTTCTCGCCGGAGGCCGCGTAGGCCGTCGCCGTAGCCATGCTCACTCCACCTTGCTCTTGTACTTCGCCAAGCGAACGCCCTTCTTCGTCTTGACGATCCGGACGTCGCCGTTCATCGGGCCGGGAACCGCGCCCTTCACCAGGATGTAGCCGGCCTCCGCGTCGATCTGCACGAGCTCGAGGTTCCGCACGGTCACGTTGCGGTCACCCATGTGCCCGGCCATGCGCTTGCCGCGGAACACGCGCGAAGGCGTCGCGCACTGGCCGATCGACCCGTGGCGCCGGCGGCTCATGCCTCCGTGGCTCATGTCGCCCTGGTGGAAGTTGTGCCGCTTGATCGGGCCGGCGAACCCGCGTCCCTTGGAGACACCGCGCACGTCGACGCGATCGCCGACGGTGAACACGTCGGCCGGACCGATCTCCTGACCGGGGCTCATGTCCTCGACCGACGGAACCCGGAACTCCAGCAGGTGGCGAAGCGGCGGGAGATCCCCGTGCTTCTTCAGGTGGCCGAGGCGAGGCTTGCCGATGCGCTTCGGCTTGCCGGGCCACACGCCGATCTGCACCGCGGTGTAGCCGTCGGACTCCTCGGTCTTCACCTGCGCCACCCGGCACTTCGGCGTCTCGATCACCGTGACCGGAATCACGCGACCATCCTCGCCGAAGATCTGGGTCATGCCCTTCTTGCGACCGACGATTCCCTGGATCATGGGTCAGACCTTGATCTCGATGTCCACCCCCGCCGGAAGGTCCAGACGCTGCAGCGCGTCGACCGTCTGGGGAGTGGAATCGTTGATGTCGATCAGGCGCTTGTGAACGCGCCGCTCGAACTGCTCCCGCGACTTCTTGTCGATGTGCGGCGAGCGGTTCACGGTGTACACGGTCGTCCTGGTCGGCAACGGAACCGGCCCGGAGATCCGGGCGCCGGTTCGCTCCGCCGTGCGCACGATCTCGGCCGCGGACCGGTCGAGGACGGCGTGGTCGTAGGCCTTGAGTCGGATGCGGATCGTCTGCGCGGTCGCCATGGTCTCGCCCTACTCCAGAATTTCGGTGACGACGCCCGCACCGACGGTGCGGCCGCCTTCGCGGATGGCGAAGCGAAGTTCCTTCTCCATCGCGATCGGCTGTACCAGCGTCACTTCCATGGTCACGTTGTCACCCGGCATCA
>JBQTGV010000033.1:0-5008 GCA_052390515.1 Candidatus Eiseniibacteriota bacterium
GAGCAGGAGGTCCAGGTCGCCGTCGTTGTCGTAGTCGCCCCACCCGACGGACGGCCCGTCCACCAGGGTGAGGGCGGCGCCGATGTCGGTGAAGGCGGCGGCCAGGACGGCGGAGGGCAGCACCGTCAGCGCGGCGGTGGCGAGGGCGAAGAGAGCGGGAACAGCGGGGACGATGCGCCGGGCATGCTGCGGTCGAGCGTCGTTCATGAGGTGCCTCCCGAGGTCGAGTTACCCTTCACCTGCGCCGGAAACGCTCGTGAGGTGACAGACCGCGCGGTCACGGTGGAGCTCGCGAGGGCGGGCGAGTACGATCGCTGCAATCGGGAATCGGCAGCAGGCTTGCCGTCCACCGCCCGCGGCTCTCACCCCTAGGGGACGCTGACATGCGTCGTACACCTGGATTGCGCTGGATTCCCGCCTGCCTGGCGATGCTGCCGTTGGTCCCGGCGGTTGCAGAGGAGGAACGGTTCCCGGTGTACTCGTGGGCGATCAGCAGCGCCTCGGATCATCCTTTCCAGAACACCGATCCGCTGTTCGTGGGGATTAAGGACCTGTACGTGTGGTCGGAGTGCGCGGACCTCCCCGTCTCCCGGGGTGACGAACACCGGCGTGCTGCCGACGTTGGATCTGAGCTTCTCGCCCTGCATCGGTGGACCGCTTCCCAACTTCGTCCTCGTGGGTACGCTGACCGTTCGTGACTCGGGAGTCGGCGGCTCCCTCTGCTTCGGCGGAACCAACTTCACCTGGAGCTGCTTCCCGGCGTCCGACGACGCGAACAGCTATCGCGGGTATTCGACGGACGGGACGCCGTTCTGCTGGGTCGGCGGATGCCCCGTTGACTACGCGCTCCCGAACACCTGGGGGCGCGTGAAGACGCTGTACGCGCGCTGACGGCAACCCCGGCGCCGGCTCACCCCGCCGGCACCCCAGATGGGCACGCGGCCGCCAGGCTGCTTCTCGCCGGGCCGGCGCCGGCTCTCATCCGCGCACCTCGTCGGGTTCGGCGAGGCGATAGCTCGTGCTCCGGCCGCCGCCCGGATTCTTGACGATGATGGCTCGGTCAAGCAGCTCGCGGATGTCGCGAAGCGCCGTGTCGGACGAGCACTTCGCGAGCCTGGCGTACTTCGACGTGGTGAGGTGCCCTTCGAAATCGTCCAGCATCCGGTTGATGACGTTCCGTTGCCGCTCGTTGACCGGCCGGCGGTTGATTCGCTGCCAGAGCTTCGCCTTGTTGAGCACCGAAGCGAGCGTCTTGTCCGCGTCCTCGATGGAGCGATCGAGACACCCGAGGAACCAGGCGAGCCACTCGGTGATGTCTAGCGAACCGCGCTGTGCCGATTCCAGCTGACGGTAGTACTCCTTCCGCTCGGGTTCGATCCCCGAGGACATGCTGTAGAAGCGGTCCTTCGTCCCGTCCGCTCGCGACAGTGCCATGTCGGCGATGGCTCGGGCTATCCGGCCGTTGCCGTCGTCAAAGGGATGGATGGTGACGAACCAGAAGTGCGCGACGCCGGCCTTCAGGACGGGATCGATTTCGGAAGGCTCGTTGAACCAGCCGAGGAAGCGCTTCGTCTCGGTGGGGAGGCGCTCGGCTGCGGGCGCCTCGAAATGCACGCGCTCGCGGCCGATGGGTCCGGAGACGACCTGCATGGGACCGGCCGCCCCGGTTCGCCACGCCCCGACGGTGATGCGTTGCATGCCGCTTCGGCCGGTGGGGAAGAGCGCGGCGTGCCAGCCGAAGAGTCGCTCGTCGGTGAGCTGCATGTCGAAGCTCCGGGTCGCATCGAGCATCATTTCGACGACGCCTTCGACGTCACGACTTGGCCTCGGCAGCCCGGCTACATCGAGCCCCAGCCTCCGAGCGATCGACGAGCGGACCTCGTCCGGGTTCAGGTGCTCGCCTTCGATCGCCGAGGACTTGACGATCTCATCCGTGAGCGTCGTGAGGCTTGCCTCCGCCCGGAGATCGAACCCGAGGGCCTCCATCTTCCCGAGGTGCCGGCCCTGCTTGTGGCGCACTGCGGCCAGGACCCGCGCCAGGGCCTTGCTGTCCCAGGTGAACTCCGGCCACCTGGGCCACTCGTGAATGTAGGCCATATCACCGCACCTCTTGCGGCGATTATCGGCCGTATTCGCCGCACGTCAAGCGGTGACAAGTAGCCCCGATCAACGGCAGCCCGCGTGAGGGAGCGTCGCCGGCGGCGTTCCGCCCATCGCGGCGCTGCTACCCCACCGGCGCGGCGTCCCCGATCCAGCTCTCCTCCCGCGCCGACTCCCGGATCCGCTGTCGCGTGTACAGCGCGTGGTACCTCCCGCCGAGCGCCAGCAGCTCCCTGTGCGTACCCTGCTCCACGATGCGGCCGCCCTCGATCACCAGGATCCGATCGGCGCCCCGGATCGTCGACAGCCGGTGGGCGATCACGAAGCTCGTCCGGCCCGCCAGCACCCGCGCAAGGCCGGCCTGGATCTTCCGCTCCGTCTCCGTGTCCACCGACGACGTGGCCTCGTCCATCACCAGGATCTGCGGATCCGCCAGCACCGCCCGCGCGAAGGACACGAGCTGCTTCTGCCCGGTGGAGAGCCGGTCGCCGCGCTCGCCGACCTCGGCGCCGTAGCCGCCCTCCATCGCCATGACGAATTCGTGCGCGCCGACGAGACGCGCGGCCTCCTCGACCTCGGCGTCGGAGGCGTCGAGGCGGCCGTAGCGGATGTTCTCCGCCACGCTTCCGCCGAAGAGATGCGGCTCCTGCAGCACGATGCCGAGCTTGGACTGCAGCCAGGCGAGCGGCCGCCGACGGTAATCCGTTCCGTCGAAGCGCACCTCGCCCACGGTCGGCTCGTAGAACCGGCAGAGCAGGCTGACGATGGTCGTCTTACCGCCGCCGGTCGGACCCACCAGCGCGATCGTCTCGCCCGGCTCGACCGTCAGATCCAGCGAGTGCAGCACCGGTGGGCCGTCCACGTAGCGGAACTGGACACCGGTGAACTCGATCCGACCGATCCTCGCCGGATGCCCGTTCGGCGCCACGCCGTCGGCATCGCGCACGTCCGGCACCGCGTCGATGAGGCCCAGCACGCGCTCCGCCGAAGAGTGCGCCATCTGCATCTCCGCGAACCAGTGCGCCATCTCCTGGATCGGATCGAAGAAGTTGCGCGTGTACGCCAGGAAGGCGATCAGCGTGCCGATGCTGATCCGCCCCGCCGTGACCTCGAGCCCGCCGGCGGCCAGCGCCGCGCCCGTCGCCACGCTGGCCACGGCGATCACCACCGGCAAGTACAGCGCCGACAGCAGCGCGTTCTTGACCGACGCCGCGTACATTTCGCCGGAGAGGTCGCGGAAGTCGGAGAGATCGTGCTCCTCGCGGGCGAACACCTTCGCGGTGCGCACGCCCTGGATGGCCTCGTTGTACGTCGCCGTCAGCCGCGAGTTGGTCTTGCGGACCACGCGCGCGGTCTTGAGGATGCGTTTCTGGAACTTCGCGCTGATCCAGGCCAGCGCCGGCACGACCGCCAGCACCACCAGCGCGAGCTTCGCGTTCATCACCAGCATGGCAAAGGCCACGCCGATCATGAGCGTCGTCCCCCAGAAGAAGTCCAGCACCCCCCAGGCCATGATGTTGGACAGACGCTCGCAGTCCGACGTCATCCGCGCCATGAGCCAGCCCACCGGCCGCCGGTCGTAGAACGAGAACGACAGCTCCTGCAGGTTGGCGAATCCGGCTCGGCGGATGTCGTGGCTGACGTGCGTGCGGATCCGGCCTGCGTGCCAGATGAACGTCCCTACGAAGACCGCGAGCGCCACGGTCAGCCCGAGATACGCGAGCGCCCAGGGAAGCAGATCCGCGTCCCTTCCGTGCGCGACGATTTCGTCGACGACGTGCTTCGTCACCAGCGGGAAGGCGGCGTCGACGGCGGCGGTCATCGCCCCGAACGCCGCCACGGCGATCAGGTTTCGCCGGTACGGGCGCGCGTAGCCGAAGAGCCTCCGCCACAGGCGAAGGTCCAGACCCTGGTCGAAGGACTCCTCGATCGGCTGCAGTGTGCTGCTCATCGCCCATCTCCCCGAACCGCGCCTAGATCCGCGGCCATCTCCTCCTCCACGTCGCTCTGGATCTGCCAGAGCCTCCGGTAGGGTCCCTCCGCCGCGGCGAGCTCGGCATGCGTCCCCGACTGCACGATGCGGCCATGGTCGAGCACCAGGATGCGGTCGGCGTGCAGCACCGACGAAAGCCGGTGCGCGATCAGGATCGTGGTGCGCCTTCCGCTCCGACGGCGCAGCGCGTCCAGGATCCGCGCCTCGGTCTCCGTGTCCACGGCGGACAGCGCATCGTCCAGCACGAGCACCGCGGGATCCTTGAGCAGCGCTCGGGCGATGGCCAGGCGCTGCCGCTGCCCGCCGGAGAGCGTCACCCCGCGCTCGCCGATGAGCGTCTCGTATCCGCCGGGGAAGCCGGTCACCGCCTCGTGGATGCACGCCGCCGTCGCGGATTCCTCGATCTGCTCGTGGGTCGCGTCGGCGCGCCCGACCTTCACGTTCGCGGCGATCGTCCTGGAGTACAGGAACGGCTCCTGCAGCACGACGCCGACGGCGGAGCGCACGAACGGGCGGTCCAGCGACGACACCTCACGTCCGTCGAGCCGGATGGAGCCCCGCTCGTAGTCGTAGAGGCGCAGCAGCAGGTGCACGAACGTGGACTTGCCCGAGCCCGGCGGGCCGAGCAGGGCCAGCGTCTGCCCGGCTTCCACCCGGAAGGAGACGTCCGAGAGCGCCGGCGGCGCGCCGGCGTGCGCGAACGTCAGTCCTTCCACCTCGATGGTCCCGCGGAGGACGCCCTCCTTGCGCGCGGCGGCCGAAGCGAGCGCCGACTCCTCCGGCACGCCCAGGATCTCGCGGATGCGTCCCAGCGCCACGACGGCCTTGCCCGTGTCGGTCAGCACGCGCCCCAGATGCCGCACCGGCCAGATGATGATGCCGAGGTACGTCAGGAAGGCGAAGAGCGTCCCGACG
>JBQTGV010000034.1:0-3747 GCA_052390515.1 Candidatus Eiseniibacteriota bacterium
GAGCCGGTCGCGACCTTCCTGAACACCCAGGAAGCGCACACCGGCGTCGGATGCAACTCCTGCCATGCCATCACCGCCGTGCAGAGCACCATGGGACAGGGAGCTTTCTTCCTCGAGTACCCGCCGCTCCACGACCTGGCCGTCAGCGAGGACCCGATGCTCCGCTGGTTCCACGACACCGCGCTGCGGCTCGACCCGGGGCCGCACCGCGACGTCTTCCTCAAGCCGTTCCACCGCGAGCAGACGTCGGAGTTCTGCGCGTCGTGCCACAAGGTGCACCTCGACGTCCCGGTGAACAACTACCGGTGGATCCGCGGCTTCAACGAGTACGACAACTGGCAGGCGTCCGGCGTTTCCGGGCAGGGCGCACGCTCGTTCTACTATCCGCCGGAGCCGCGGGACTGCGCCGACTGCCACATGCCCACGGTGCGCTCCGAGGACAAGGGCAACATCGACGGCTACGTGCACGATCACTCCTTCCTCGCCGCGAACACCGCCCTGCCCTACGCGAACCTCCACGAGGACCAGTTGAAGCGGGTCATCGAGTTCCTGCAGGCCAACCAGGTCACCGTCGACGTCTTCGCCGCGGGAACGCCGCGCGAGATCGAGGAGGCGCCCGCGGCGATGGGGGACGCTCCGCGAGCGGCCTCGACGTTCGGCGAAGGCGAGGAAGTCGCCATGGCCGTCGGCCGCGGGACCGGCGTGTCCCGAGAGCCCGAGGCCGTGTGGGCACCGCTGGATCGCGCGGACGTGGCCGTGCGCCGGGGCGAAGAGGTCCGCGTGGACGTGGTGGTGCGGACCCGCGGGGTCGGACACTTCTTCCCCGGCGGGACCGTCGACGCCTTCGACGTGTGGCTCGAGGTTCGCGCCGCCGACGAGGACGGCCGCACCGTGTACTGGAGCGGCGCGGCCACCGAGGGTGGCACCGGTCCGGTCGACGAGGGTGCTCACCGCTACGGCTCCCGCATGGTGGACGGACACGGCAATCGCATCGACAGGCGTAACGCGTGGGCCACGCGCGCCGTCGCATGGGTCAACCTGATCCCGCCGGGTGCGGCCGACGTGGCGCACTTCCGGATCCGCGTTCCCGAGAACTGCGGCGACACGCTGCGCGTCGAGGCCCGGCTCAACTACCGGAAGTTCTCGCACGCCAACACGACGTTCTCTTTCGCCGGGCAGCCCGCGGCCCACGAGCCGGCGCCGGGGTCGGGCACGGACCGAGTGACTCCTCACTACGACGACCGCGAGTTCGTGATCGGATCCGTGCCGATGAACGTGTCCGCGGAACTCCGCGAGATTCCCGACCTGCCCATCGTGGTGATGTCCAAGAGCGAGGCGCGCCTCCGCGTGGTGGACGCCGGGGCGCCGGTGGAGAACGTCTGTCCCGAGCCCAAGGCCAGCGAGGCGCTGCGCTGGAACGACTACGGCATCGGTCTGTTGCTGCGCGGCGACCTGCAGGGGGCCAAGCGTGCGTTCACGTTCGTCACGCGGGCTGATCCCACATACGCCGACGGCTTCGTGAACCTCGGGCGCGTCGCCCTGCGCGAGGGACTTCTCGACGAAGCCAAAGCGGTCCTCTCTGAAGCGCTCGCGCTCGACGCAGACCTCGCCAAGACGCACTACTTCCTCGGCGTCACCGCGAAGTCGCGCGGCGAGTACGCCGAGGCGCTGGCGCGGTTCCGCACCGCGGCGGCGGCGTACCCGCGGGACCGCGTCGTCTTGAACGACATCGGGCGGACACTGTTCCTGGAGCGGCGCTACGAGGAAGCGGTCGCCGAGCTCCGCAAGGTCCTGGAGATCGATCCCGAGGACCTCGCCGCGCACTACAACCTGATGCTCTGCTTCAAGGGGCTCGGGCGGGAGGAGGAGGCCGCGGCCGAGCAGCGTCTGTACGAGCGCTTCAAGGCCGACGAGGACGCTCCGATCCTGCTCGGTCCGTATCTGCGGGAACACCCGGGAGACAACCGAATGCGCCAGCCGCTCCACGAACAGGTGTCCATGTCCGACGAGGCGATCCGGCGGGAGCTCGCCATCCGCGAGCGCGCCGGCGAGGGGAACGTGGTGATGCCCGGCCAGGCCGCCGAGTACGCGCGCCGCGTGGTGGAACGCGGCGAACGCCTCCAGGCCGAAGGCCGCGGGGCCGAGCGCATCGACGGTCCGGTGGAGGCGGGGTTCGTGGATCCCGTGGGGACGGAGTGACCGCGCCCCGCCGCGCGGCGCTCGCCGCCTTCGCGGCTTCGCTCCTCCTGGCGCTTCCCTGCTGCGAGCCGGCCCCGGAGCCGGCCCGCGTCACGACGCCCGCGGCGGACGCTGCGCCCAATCCGGCCGCGGCGAACCCTGCCCCGCCCGGCGCCCCGGCCTGCATGGTCGACGTCGCCGCGGAAGTCGGCATCGACTTCGTGCACAACACCGGCGCGTTCGGCCGCAAGTGGCTTCCCGAGACGATGGGATCCGGCTGCGCGTGGGTCGACTACGACTCCGACGGGGATCCCGACGCCTTCCTGCTCTCCGGCAAGGACTTCGACGGCCACCCTACCGGACGGCGACAGACGTGCGCGCTCTACCGCAATGACGGAGGGCGCTTCGCCGACGTCACCGCGGAAACCGGGCTCGCCACCCCGCTCTACGCCATGGGAGTGGCGTATGCCGACTGGGACGCCGACGGTGATCCGGACCTGTACGTCACCGCCCTCGGCCCTAACCGCCTGTATCGCAACGACGGCGGCCGGTTCACCGACGTCGCGCGGGAGGCAGGCGTCGGCGATCCCGGCTTCGGCTCGTCGGTGTCATGGCTCGACTACGACCGCGACGGGGACGCGGACCTGTTCACGCTCAACTACGTGAACTGGACGCCGGAGACGGACATCTTCTGCTCGCTCGACGGCACCAACAAGTCCTACTGCACGCCGGAGGCGTACGAGGGATCTTCGCCGCGGCTCTACCGCAACGACGGGGCGCGTTTCGCCGACGTCAGTGCGGCCGCGGGAATCCACGATCCTTCCGCGAAGTCGCTGGGGATCCTGTGCGTCGACTACGACGGCGACGGATGGGACGACGTGTTCGTGGCGAACGACACGCAGCCGAACTTCCTCTTCCACAACCAGGGAGACGGGACCTTCGTGGAGCAGGGCGTGGTCGGCGGCGTCGCGTTCGACGAGGCCGGGCGGGCGCGCGGCGCGATGGGCGTGGACGCGGCCGACTATGACGGCTCGGGACATCCGAGCTTCGTGATCGGCAACTTCTCGAACGAGATGCTCGCGCTGTACCACAACGAGGGGGCGGGCTTCTTCATCGACGCCGCGCCCACCAGCGAGGTCGGCCGCCAGTCCCTGCTTACGCTGGCCTTCGGCACCTTCTTCGTGGACCACGACCTGGACGGGCGCGCCGACATCTTCGTCGCCAACGGACACGTGGAGAACGAGATCCAGAAGGTGCAGAGCCGGGTGAGCTACGCTCAGCCGCCGCACCTCTTCCACAACCTCGGGGACGGCCGCTTCCAGGACGTCGCTCCGCTGTGCGAGGAGCTCCGTGAGCCCATGGTGGCGCGGGGCGCCGCCTCGGCGGACTTCGACGGGGACGGCGACCTCGACGTCCTGGTCACCACGTCGGGCGGCGCGGCGAAGCTCCTGCGGAACGATGCGGCCGGCGGCGATCGGTTCGTCCGGATCCGCCTCGTCGGAGGCGCCGGCTCGAACCCCGACGGATACGGAGCGCGCGTGCGGCTGATCGCCGGCGGGGCCACCCAGA